>JAFAMZ010000103.1 GCA_019232935.1 Silvibacterium sp. | reverse complement strand
CCGATGCTAGCCCCGTTTTCTGCAGCCGCGTAAGCCCAATTAGAGCGGAAATTGGATTCTACTTTGGGTTAAAAAATCCGCCCCGATCCGGTGCTCCTGGTCCCTCGATCCAGCTGCCTAAGGCCGGAACCATCTGACTTTGAGGATGATCAAAGTAAGAGGGGGGATTCAGCTAATACATCAGAAATCCGGCCCCCGGACGCGCCAGAGGCAAGATGCAGGCAGTCGTTACTTTGGAAGCTCTGCTTTTCCGGAAATCCGGAATTTGCCAGTAGCGGTTGTGGTGCTGTCTTCCGGCTGCGCGCCGCCGGCCGAGACCGTGTAGTCGCCGGGAAGGATGACGCGAGTTCCCTTCTCGTCCACCTGGCCAAGCGAGCGCGGATCGATGGTGAGATGGACCTGCGTGGTCTGTGCGCGATTGAGGTGAATGCGGTCGAAGGCGGCGAGTTCGCAGCGGGGCGTCTGAAAGCCGGGAGGCTGGGTGAGGTATAGCTCGACGACCTCATCGCCAGCGATCTTACCCGTGTTCTTCACAGTCACATCGACGGTGACGGGATCGCCCGCGTTCACAGTTTCCGGCACTTTCAGATTGGAGTAGGCGAAGGTGGTGTAGCTGAGTCCGTAGCCGAAGCCGTAGAGGGGCTTGCCGGTGAAGTAGCGGTAGGTGCGGTCCTTCATGGAGTAGTCGTCGAAGGCGGGAAGCTGATCGAGGGAGGCGTAGAAGGTGAGCGGAAGGCGGCCGGCGGGGTTGTAGTCTCCGGCGAGGATTTCGGCGATGGCGTTGCCGCCTTCTTCGCCGGGATACCAGGCTTCGAGGATGGCGCGGGCGTTCTCCTGGGCCCAGTTGACGGCTAAAGCGCTGCCGTTCATAAGGACGACAACGAGTGGACGGCCTGTGGCGGCGAGGGCCTTGAGCAGATCTTCCTGCGCGGCAGGAAGATTGATGGCGGTGCGGTCGCCTCCGGAGAAACCTTCGAGTTGGACAGGCATCTCTTCGCCTTCGAGTGAAGGCGAGAGGCCGACGAAGGCGATGGTCACGTCGGAGCGGCGCGCCGCGTGGAGACCTTCTTCGCGGAGGACGTATGCAGGAGCCTGCCAGGTGAGGTCGATCCCGGCGCTCCCGGTTCCGTGAAAGTACTGGAGCTTGATGGGGTGAGGTTTGTTGTCGGCGAAGTGGACGGGCGCTTCGAGGACCTGACCGCGCTCTCCGGTCTTGCCGGTGCTTTGGAGGAGGAGCTTGTTGTCGAGGTAGAGCTTGAATCCCTCGGCGTTTTCGCAGGCGTAGCAGTAGTTGACGCGGACTCCGAGCTTGTAGTCTCCGGGGCCGGGCGGGATGAAGTCGCCGGTCCAGAGCACGGAGTAGTTGTTGCGCTGCATGCCTTCGACGGGGACGACCTTGTCCCAGTTGAAATTGATACTGCGATCGTTACGCATTAAGACGGGAAGGCCGGAGAGGTTTTTGGACTTGAAGTAGGCACCGGTGAGGCCCTCGCCGACTCCGCTGGATGGTTTGAGCGCGGAGGGCTCGATGGGCATGGCGAAGCCTTCGACGAGTGTGGCGCCCTGCGAGTAGTGGATGCGTGCGTCGGGATAGCGATTCTCGATGGCATCGAGCGGGAATGAAGGTTCGGGCGGCGGGCCGTTGTAGTTGCCCTGGAGAGCCTGGACGAATCGGGCGTTGGGGCCAATGACGGCGATGCGGCCGATGTCTTTGCGGAGGGGCAGCATGTTGTCCTGATTCTTGAGCAGGACCATGGATTCCTCGGCGGCCTTGAGCGCGAGGTCCCGGTGCGGGCCGGAGTTGTTTTCTTTGAGAGGGATGCGGCCCCAGGCGTAGCTGTCGGGCGGATCGAACATGCCGAGGCGGAAGCGCGCGCGGAAGAGGCGGCGGAGCGCGGTATCGATTTCGGCTTCTGTGATGAGGCCCTGGTGGACGGCGTCGACGAGAGCGGGAAATGCCTGTCCCTGGCCGAATCCACACTCGAGGTCGGTGCCGGCTTTCACGGCAGCGGCGGCGGCGTGGGCCATGTCGGGGGCGTAGTGGTGTCCGGTGTTGACGTCGGCAACGGCTGCGCAGTCGCTCACGACGTATCCATCGAAGCGCCAGGCATCGCGAAGGTGGTCGCGCAGCAGCATGCTATTGGCGCAGGCCGGCGCGCCGTCGATGGAGTTATAGGCGCACATGACGGACTGGGCGTGGGCTTCAGTGACGGTGGCTCGGAAGGCGGGAAGGTAGGTGTCCTCGAGGTCGTGCGGGGAGACATCGACATTGAAGCGGTGGCGAGAAGGCTCAGGACCGCTGTGTACGGCGTAGTGTTTGGGCGTTGAGACGACTTTCAGGTAGTTTGGGTCGGTTCCCTGCATGGCGGTGACGAACGCTACGCCCATTCGGCCGGTGAGGAATGGATCCTCGCCGTAGGTTTCCTGGCCGCGTCCCCAGCGCGGGTCGCGGAAGATATTGATGTTCGGCGCCCAGAAGGTGAGTCCGAAGAACTGCTCGTGTTGGTTGTCGCGCATGGTCTGGTTGTACTTGGCGCGCGCTTCGGTGGAGATGGTCTCGGCCATCTGGTGGACAAGCTTCGTGTCCCATGTGGCGGACATACCGATGACCTGCGGAAAGTTGGTTGCGTATCCGGCGAAGGCTACGCCGTGGAGGCCCTCATTCCACCAGTCATATTTAGGAATGCCGAGGCTGGGGATGGCGGGCGAGTGATCGCGCATCTGCGAGACTTTCTGTTCGAGGGTCATGCGCTTGATGAGGGCGTCGATACGCTTGTCGAGGGGCAACGAGGGGTCCGTCCAGGGGATGTCGGATTGCTTCTGGGCAGAGGCTGTGAGAGCGAGAGCAACCAGGAAGAACAGAGTGGAGATGAAGCGCATGATTTGAGACGGCTCCTGCGGGCAGGCCATACCTCGCGCAAAATGCGATGCCCATTATAGATGGGCCTGTCTCTGGCAGAACTGACAGTTGGCAGAGATCGCGCGGGTCTGTCACGGTGCTGGGAGCGGAGGCACATCTATTGAGGCTGAGGAAGCGGTGCCTATCGAGAAGCCTGTGTGCTGCGGCGGCTATGACACTGGCGTGCATGCAGGGTTTGCAGTCTGGGGCACAGAGCTCGCAGACCCCCGATCTGCAGGCATTGAAGGCTAAGCTCGCAAAGCTCGAACAGGAGATGCAGGGCCTGAAGGGCGAGATCGAGCAGATCGAAAATTCAGAGTCGCAGACACGGCAGGCGAATGCTCTGGCGACCGCGGCAGGAGAATTGGTGACTCCGCTGCCGGCTCCGACGGAAAACGCGAAAGCATCGACGGAACAGGAGAGGCTGGAGGGGAAGATCGACTTCTACGGCTTCGTGATGCTCGATTCGGGATACGACTTCAAGACGAACGATCCGAACTGGTTCGACGTGGTGCGTCCGACGAAGCTGCCGTTGTATCCGGGGGAGTTTGCGCCGGATGGGAAAGTCTATTTCGGCGTGCGGCAGACGCGCTTCGGCGTGAAGACGGCGAATCCGACTCCGCTGGGCGATCTGAAGACGCAGTTTGAGTTTGAGCTGTTCGGGACGGGGGTCGATGCCGGACAGACGACGTTCCGGCTGCGGCAAGCCTATGGCGAGCTGGGTCAGTTCGGCGCCGGGCAGACGTGGAGTCCGTTCATGGACATCGATGTCTTCCCGAATTCGCTGGAGTACTGGGGGCCGAACGGAATGGTCTTCTTCCGCAATGTGCAGTTTCGCTGGATGCCGATTCGCAAAGCCGGACTGCACCTGACGTTTGCGGCGGAACGGCCGGGCGCGTCGGCGGATGAGGGCATTTACTCCGGACGTGTCGAGTTGCAGGATGTCCATCCGCAATTCAATTTGCCGGATTTCTCGTGGCAGGTGCGGTTGATTCGCGAATGGGGATATGTGCAGACTGCGGGAATCTTCCGCAAGATTTCATGGGTAGATACCGGCACCGGGCCATATCACCTCAGCGACACGGTTCTCGGATGGGGTGTGAACACAAGCTCAAACGTCAGGTTGGGAACTAATAACGTGGGACGTATCCAGGTGGTTTACGGGCATGGCATTGAGAACTATATGAATGACGCGCCCATCGATGTCGGCATTCATAACAACTTCAGCAATCCGGTGAAGCCGATCAAGGGCGTTCCGCTGCCTGTGCTCGGGGTGGTCGCGTTCCTGGATCACAACTGGAGCCCGCGCTTCAGCAGCTCGGCGGGATATTCGATGGTGAATATATGGAACTCGGATGCGGAGAAGGTGGCGGACTTTCACCAGGGCGATTATGCGCTGGCGAATCTACTCTATCACCCTATTCCGAAGGTGACGATGGGCGGTGAGTTTCAGTTCGGCAGGCGCGTGAACTTTGCCGATGGATTCAATTCCAACGATTACAGACTGCAGTTCGGCTTTAAGTACGACTGGAGCAAGAGCTTTGAGTATTGAGAAAGCGGTAGTTATGAAGAACAGGTGGGTCAGGGTTGTCTTTGGAGTGCTGATTGCGGTTGCAGGCTTTACGCCGGTTGTAATCTTCGCGCAACAGGCACGAAGCCCGGTGGCTCCGCGGCGAGAGTTTGTTGAGTCCGTAGTCCGGGAGGCTTACGACAAATATAAGAACGATGCCAGCGGGAAGAATGCCGATTACATCCCCTATCTGGCGCAGGTGGATTCGAAGCTGTTTGGGGTAGCTATTGTTACGACCGATAACCAGGTGCTCACACTCGGCGATGTGAATTACGCCTTTTCCATCCAATCTATATCCAAGGTATTTACGCTTGCGCTGGCCATGGAAGAACTGGGCCCGGACAAGGTGTTCGACAAGATCGGATCGGAGCCGACGGGGCGCGCGTTCAATTCGGTGCCTGCCGTGGTGGATATGCCGACACACACCGGTAATCCCTACGTAAACGCCGGAGCTATCGCCACCACGAGTCTCGTCTCAGGAAAAGATGCAGATGAGAAATGGAACAATATTCTAGCGTTCTACAGTAAGGTCGCGGGGGATAAGTTATCTCTGATAGAGGATGTGTATAAGTCAGAGGCAGCCACGAATGCCGGAAACAAAGCGCTCGCCATGCTGCTGGCGAAATACGACCGCATCTATGCCGATCCGTTCGAGTCGGTGGATATCTACACGAAGCAGTGTTCTGTTGGAGTAAATGCGCTGCAGCTTGCGCGGATGGGCGCCACGCTGGCGAACAACGGGGTGAATCCGGCGACGGGCGAACAGGTGATCAGGCGCGAGGACGTGCCGTATATTCTGTCGTCGATGGCGATGGCGGGGCTGTATGACGGGTCGGGTGGATGGGCGTGGCACGTGGGGCTTCCGGCGAAGAGCGGCGTCGGAGGCGGAATTGTGGCCATTGCTCCGGGCAAGGGCGCGATTGCGGTGTTTGCGCCTCCGCTGGACGAGGCGGGAAACAGCGTTAAGGCGCAGAAGGTGATTGAGTACGTCGCACGGAAGCTGAATTACAACCTGTTCTCGCCGAGTTCTGTAGGGCTGAAGTAGGCCGCTGCTCAGAAACGACCTGTGATGAGGCAGCCGGAAGCTAAACAAACCTATCTCATGACTCGCATAAAGGGACCATGATGAATCTCCGTCGTCTGACTCCCCTCCTGATCTTTCTGTGTCTCACCGCGCAGCTCTTTGCGCGCGACAAGACCGACATTCTCGTGATGAAGAACGGCGACCGCATCACCTGCGAGGTGAAGGGCCTCGAAGCGGGCGTGCTCTACATCAGCATCGATTACGTCGATGGAACGACGATGGTCGACTGGGCGAAGGTAGCAAAGCTCGAAAGCACACAACTTTTCGTCGTTAAGACCGAGGATGGGTCGGTATACACCGGCGAACTAAAGACCGAACAGACGGAAGCCAACCGTCCGGTGCAGATCAAGGTGCTGCTGGCGGAGCAGGAGGAAGTGGTGAACCGCTCGCAGGTGGTCCGCATGGTGGCCACTTCGGAAAGGTTCTGGGACCGCTTCAACGGCGATGTCAGTTTCGGAGTGATTTATTCGAAGGGCAACCAATCGACCCAGTTCTCTCTTGGCTCGAGCACAGTGTATGTGCGGGAGCGATGGAACGCGGGATACAACTTCGAATCGAACCTTTCGTCGACCAGCGGCGTGAACACCTCGACCAGGAATTCGCTGGCGCTGACGGCGTTTCATTTGCTGCCCCCGAAGAACTGGCTCTACGGCGGAGTGGGCGGGTTTCTGCAGAGCTCCGAACAGAACATCTCGCTGCAATCCATTCTGGGCGGCGGAGCAGGGCGATATCTGAAGAACACGAACAGGGCCAATCTGATGGTGCTGGGCGGCGTGGCGTGGCAGGACACCCGATATCAGCAATCTCAGGTTGCGATTCCGAGAGAACAGACCGCGGCCGCCATGATCTATGCAAAGGCGAGCTTCTTCAAGTTCAGCAAAACCAATTTTGACGGTACGGCGATGGTGCTGCCAGCTCTTTCCGAGCCTGGGCGGGTCCGGGTCAATTTGAATATGACGTATTACCTGAAGATATACGGCAATCTGAACTGGAACCTGTCTTTTTACGGCAACTGGGACAATCAGCCTCCGCCGGGGCTGAACAGCAGCGACTATGGAACCAGTTCGGGGCTGAGCTGGACCTTTGGATTAAGGTAAGTTCCGCGCGACATACGGGTTCAGGCGTCTTTGCTGCGAAGGCCCGAGGCGATTCTTTCCCTTCCGGCGAAATGACGGTAGGCAAAGACGGTGAAGAAGTTGATGCAAACTCCGATCAGGTTCCAGGCGACTACAGGACGCGAAATGATCAGGATGCCGTAGTAAATCCACAGGATCTGAAAGCAACCGATGATGGCCGCCATCCGCGGATTCATTCCCTGCGTGGACCGGCGTTTGAGCATGGCAAGCAGGTCTGGCAGAACGGCGAAGGTGGTGCCCAGGCCAGCGATGAAGCCGAAGATGTCGGAGCGTTGGAATCTGGGGAGCAGCACGCTTTGCGTGTTCCGGGCAAGCTCTTCGCATCCGGAGAGGAGCACCATTGGCGCGAGCAGGAGGGCTTGGAGGATCAGTCGTGAGTACCGGGGGAATTTCATCGTAGCGGACTCCTGCGGCCGTTTTCGAGCCGGTTCTGTTCGGAGCTTACAGGATCATGCAGGAGCGCCGGAAGGGCTACTGTCAGATGCGACAGGCCCCAGGGTTTCGCCGCGCCAAAGCGATGTGGACACCTGTAAGTTTCGACAGGTGTATGGGAAGGGGAGTCGAGCCTAGAATCTCCGCGGAAGGTGGAGTTACGCGCCAGCGGGTCTTCCTGAGGCGCCTCCACCAATGCGGAGGAAGCTCGCCATGGATCCAAAGCTAAAGAAGCTGGGTGCAGCGGCTCGAGGTGCGGTGGTAGCAGTCTGCACGATGGTTCTTGTCCCAGGAGGCACGTTTGCGGATTCTCTGTCGCTTCGGGGACCTCAGGCTTCCCAGTCGGCTCCGCCGCCGCCGGACGAGTCGGTAAAAATTCCGCCGGACCAGCTCGATTCGCTGGTTGCTCCGATTGCGCTCTATCCCGATCCGATGCTGGCGCAGGTGCTGGCGGCCTCGACTTATCCGCTGGAGATCATTCAACTGCAGCAGTTTCTGGCCAAGAATTCGGGCCTGAAAGACAAGGCGCTCGCGGATGCAGTCGCCAAGCAGCCGTGGGACCCGAGCGTGCAGGCACTGGCGGGGTTGCCCGATGTGGTGAAGCGGCTGGCGGACGACATCCAGTGGACGACAGACCTGGGAAACGCTTTTCTTGCACAGCAGAGCGATGTGATGGACGCAGTACAGCGCATGCGGCAGAAGGCCCAGGGGACGGGAAACCTGAAGTCGAACGAGCAGCAGAAAGTCGAGACGAAGGTCGTCGAGAGCAAGAGCGTGATCGTGATCGAGCAGGCGAATCCGCAGGTGGTGTACGTGCCTTCGTACAATCCGACAGTCGTTTATGGGCCGCCGGCGTATCCCTATCCTCCGGTTTACTATCCGCCGCCCGGGTATTACGCAGCGGGTATGGCGATCTCGTTTGGAGTAGGCGTGGCCATGGGCGCGATGTGGGGTGGCGGCTGGGGATGGGGTTGCGGATGGGGTGGCAATAACGACATCACGATCAATAACAACAACAACTTCAATCGCAACACGAATATTCAGGGCGGTAACCGCGTGAATGGCGGCAACCGACCATCGCAACTACCTGCGAGCGGACGGGGCAACGGTTCCTGGCAGCATAACCCATCGCATCGCGGGGGCGCGCCATACAAGGACCGGGCGACGGCGAATCGGTATGGCGGGTCGGCACGCGGAGACTCGCTGGCGAATCGTCAAGCCGGCGCGCGGAACCAGATCGGCAGGCAAGGCGGCAACCTGGGCAGCAATAACCGCGGAGGCGCAGGCGGTCGTGGCGGGGTTGGCGGAGCGGGCGGTGTTGGTGGCGCTGGCGGAGTCGGCGGTCGCGGAGGGGTTGGTGGCGCCGGTGGCGTCGGCGGGGCAGGCGGAGTCGGTGGTCGCGGCGGGGTGGGCGGAGCTGGCGGCGGTGGTGCAGGCGGAGTCGGCAACCGTGGAGGCGCCGGCGTGAGCAACCGCGCTGGTGGTGGAGCGAACAGCATCGGCGGCCGGGATCTGGGAAGCAGCGGCGCCGGGGGCCGGGGCGGTTTTGGAGGCGGCGGTGGCGGTGGCTACAACGGAGCCAGCGCCCGTCAGAGCAGCAGCAGAGGCGCTTCGAGCATGTCGTCTCGTGGCGGTGGCGGTGGTGGATCTCGCGGTGGCGGTGGCGGACGGCGCAGGTAGCAGATGACCCAGGAGAGGAGCACGAACATGAAGGCAAGAGGTCACAGGAAATATCTTGCGGGATTGGCCCTGCTGGCGGGAGTTCTGGCGTGGTCGCCTAGCTCCGCGCCGGCGCAGGAAGCTCCGCCGCAGGGAGCGGCGGCTGCGGCTTCGAAGGCGGCAGAGCCGGCCAAAGCTGCGTCGCCTTCTGGTGGAGCAGAGCTGTTCGACAGCCCGCAGGCAGCGGTGGATGCGCTTCTCAAGGCAGCGGGGGACTATGATACTGCGGAGCTGGCGAAGATCTTCGGGCCCAGCGGCAAAGAAATCTACGATAGCGGTGATGCCGTACAGGACAAGAACCGGGCTGCTGATTTTGTGGCGCGGGCGAAGGAGAAGATGGAGATTTCGGTGGATCCGAAGACCGGGAGGCGTGCGGTTGTGATAGTCGGCAACGAAGATTGGCCGATGCCGGTGCCGCTGGCGAAGACCGGAAGCAAATGGTACTTCGACACAAAAGCCGGCAAACAGGAGTTGCTGTATCGACGCATCGGTTCGAATGAACTGGACGCGATCCAGATCTGCCGGGGTTACGTCGACGCTCAGGAAGAGTATGCGCTGAAGCCGCGCCAGGGTTACGACGTGAACCAGTACGCGCAGCGCATCGTCAGCACACCGGGAACGCAGGACGGTCTGGCGTGGAAGAACGCGGATGGAACCTGGGGCGGCCCGATCGGCGAGAATATCGCGGACGCAATAGGCCAGGGCTATTCGAGCCGGGAGCAACCCTATCACGGATACTTCTTCAAGATCCTCAAGGGGCAGGGGCCGGATGCCCCGCTGGGCCGGCTGGATTACGTGATCAAAGGCCTGATGATCGGCGGCTTCGCGCTGGTTGCAGCCCCCGCGCAGTATCGCGTGACGGGCGTGATGACGTTCATTGTGAGCAATGACGGCGTCGTGTATCAGAAAGACCTCGGACCGACGACGCTCGAACAGTTCAAGAAGATGGAGCTGTTTAATCCGGACAAGACGTGGACTCCGGTCGAGGATGAGGACAACGGTCAGAACGCAGCAGCTTCAAAACCGGCCGCGGAGATGTAATGGGCCTCGAACCATAGTTTCGATGCTTTGTGGAGGAGAAGAAATGAACGATTCAATCTCCGTGGCACGCAGGTGGGTTTACCACGGCGTTCTGGCGATTACGCTGCTGGCTGCGATGAATACAGGCGTTTCCCAGGGCAACGGCAAGACGGCGACGATCGATGCCACGGCGCAAGGAACCAGCACACAGCTGGGCCAAACAATAAGCGTGAAGGTAGTTATCGAACGCTTCTCTACGGAAGAAGAGAGGCAACAGCTCGTCGCGGCCTTCAGGCAGGGACAGAACCCGGGCCTGGTGAAAGCCCTCGAGAAGATGCCGGCGGTGGGACACATCGCCATCACGGGGACGCTGGGCTATGATCTCGCCTACATCCGGCTGATCCGGACGCCCGGTCACCGGCAGATCAGGTTTGCGACCAACCGCCTCATCCGGTTCGCGGAAGCATTCGGGAACACTCAGAGCCAGGCCTACGATCTCACTGCGGGAGAATTCGTACTCGACGATCAGGACAAGAATAAGAGCAATGGAGTTCTCTTCCCCGCCTCGCAGCTGATAATTAATAACAAAGGCGAGCTTCAGTTCGAGCTGCGCAAGAATCCCTGGAAGCTGGTGAACATCATCGACTGGGACAAGGCAGGCATGGAAGCGCAGTAAGCGGGCGGACCTTGAAAAAAACAGGCTCGGAGCATTTCCTGCTCCGAGCCTTTGGTTTGATGTGCCTTACTTCAGGATGATGAGTTCCGCGGTGCCGTTTCCGCACATTCCGTAAACTGCGCCGGAACGGCAGGCTCCGGCGGAAAAGCGGTAACAGCCGGGAGTCTTTGCTCGTACGGTGACGGCCTTGTCGGAGCCGCCGATAATGTCGCCGGGCGGATCGAAGGGTTCGTTCGGCCCAAAATCGACGACGAAGCCCTGATGTTTGGTGTCGCTGTGCCAGATAACGCTGGTGTCGATTTTCACGCAGAAGGTCTGGTTGCCTTTTGCATCAGGAACATCCGGCGTGGCCGATGCGGCGTAGGAGGTTCGTTTGACATCCACGGAGCACGGCTGGGTAGGCGACCCGCAGGTATTGGCCGGATTGCACAAAGTTTCAGGATTGGTTTCCTTGCAGACGTAGGTCATCTTAGTCTTCGCCTGCGCCTGCGCAGCTACACCCGAGCTAAGTAGAATAAGCGGGAGAGCAAGCCATAATCTAGAGGCCTTCGGTCGATCGATCGTCATAGCTTTCCCCCCGCTCCGGTCTTCGGCAGCTACTGCTGAGGTGGAGCGCTGGCGGCTGTTTGCCCCTGCACTCCGGCAATAGCTTTGTTTTGCAGGACACGTACCACGACTCGGCGATTTTCGGCCTGGCCTTCCGCCGTCTTGTCAGTTGCCACCTGATCACTTTCGCCCATCGCGCCGGGGGCGAGCATTCTGGTGAGGGGAACCTTGCCCTGCTGCAGCAGCACGTTGGTGACATTCTCCGCACGCTGCTGGCTAAGCTTCTGATTCATGGCAGCGCTGCCGGTGGTTGAGGCATAGCCTTTGACTTCGATCATGTAGCCCTCGACCTTCGCGGAGTTCTGAGCCAACGTCGTGAGCTGCGAAATGTACTTGGGATCAACCTTGGTTTTCCCGTTACCGAACAAGATGGTGACTTCGTCCATGATGTAGTAATCGTCAAGCTGGCCAAAACGCGCGATTGCGGCGTCAACGGCTGCCTTGTTGGCAGCGATCTTGGCCTGGTTGGCCTCGATGGCCTCCTGGTGCTTCGCCAGGGCTTCGTTCTGGGCTTTCAACTCGGCATTGGCCTTCTCCAGATCTTCGGCGTTCTTCTGGGCCTGCTCCCTGGTATCGTGCATGCCGGCATCGATGGCCTGGGCCTGCTTGAAGTCATTGCCCTTGAAGCGGACTTTGCGGGCAACGAGCACGTTCTGGTTGTTGTAGGCGCCTTCGACGGAGACGAACAGGCCGGGAATGAGAGCAGCCATGGACATCTGTTTGCTGCGCGCCTTGAAAACACCCTCGACCTGGCCAACGTCGGTGCTGTCGGTCAGCATGACGACCATGTTCGGGTCCTGGCTTGTTTTCAGGATCATGTCCGGCCCGCTTCGGCTCTTGATGACGCCTTCGACCTTGCTCTGGGCCGCTGCTATGGCGCAGGTCAGACCGAAAACCAGTACAAGTGTTGAACTGACTATTGAAATAGAACGAATTTGTTTCATGGCTTGCCCTTCCTTAATGCTGATTTTGGCGGAAACGCTGATTCTTCGATGTGCTCTGGATCACGATTGCACCAGATCTCACGATTTCACCTTGGGCGGATAGTTCTTGAACAGCTTGGTGAGAGCCTTATTCAGGTTTTTTTCGCGTTTTTCAGGTTTGGCCTTCGGATCCAAAGTCTTGCTTACCACGCCGCGCCAGATGAGGTCATGCCCCTGCGGGTTATACATGTCAATATCGAGCTGACCTGTGTAGATGGTTGATGTCTGGCCGGTCGTCATTCCACCGGCTCCTCCATACCATCCGCCGCCATACCAGCCAGGGCCGTAACCCCAACCGGTGTTGTATGAAGTGAATTGCTTCTCGGAACCGATCGCAGTCTGGTAAGCAACATAGAGGTCGGCGTTGTCTCCGTCGGTTTTGCTTAGCCCCTTCTGAGCGAGTTGGGCATCAACGGCCGCCTTGA
>JAFAMZ010000100.1 GCA_019232935.1 Silvibacterium sp. | reverse complement strand
GAAAGCTCCGACTCTGGGAATTTGCTCAAGGCCGGAGGCTGGAAATGTGCTGGGTTTCTTTTGTTTCCCAGGTCTCGGAATCGAGACCTGGGGCACCCGGCCGTCTTACGCCTTACTTCGTGGTGGGCTTGCCTTCGAGGATGCTTACCGCCTCCTCGACCACGGGAGCGAGCTTTTTGAAGTCGGCGATGAGGTTGAGGAAGTTCTGGTAGGTCTGGGTGTCGGCGGAGAAGTTGAGGCCGCTGGCGCTCACCGCAGCCGAAGACGACGCGATCAGGGCCTCGACATCGGCGACGACGGTGGAGAGTCCTTCGACAAAGGGCTTCTGGAGCGGCTTCTCGGCGGCGAGGATCTTCTGGATCTTTCGGGAGAGGCTGACCGTGTCCGTGATGGCAGAGGCGACCCACTTGCCGAAATCGGCGATGCCGATTCCCAGCTTGCTAAAGATATTGCTCATGCAGTCTTCCTTTAAGGCAGATTGAGGGAAGGCTCATTGCCCAGGGTTCAGGCAAGAGAAAAGGCACGGCCTGATGGACCGTGCCCTTCGAGAATTTTCCCTATATTTCAATTTTAGTGGTTTGCGGGATATAGTCGGCCATCTCCTGTTCGGTTGTATACGTCTGAATCTGCATGGGTTACGGCTGTCACCTGAGTTCGTGTGGCTTGACAGGAAACACCGTCCGGGGCTGTATCGCTTCCCACCCTTTCGCAAAAAGCGCGAAAGGATGGGGCACCCGAAGAGGGTTCCATATCGCAGAGCGCAGAGATGCAATGAGCTGTGAAACGGCAGGGAAGGTAAGGATCGGCGTCTCGGGGTGGCAGTATGCGCCGTGGCGAGGCGTGTTCTATCCGAAGAAGCTGCCGCAGAAGAAGGAGCTGCACTATTGCGGTCAGGTCTTTCCATCGGTCGAGATCAACGGCAGTTTTTATTCGCTGCAGCGGCCGACCAGTTACCAGCGGTGGAGGGAGGAGACTCCGGACGATTTCGTCTTCGCTGTAAAGGGGTCGCGGTTCATTACTCACATGCTGAAGCTGAGGAACGTGGAGGTGGCGCTGGCGAACTTTTTCGCCTCGGGAGTGCTGGCTCTCGGGCCGAAGTTGGGACCAATTCTGTGGCAGTTTTCTCCGAACTTTACTTTCAGGGCGGAGGTGCTGGAGAGCTTTTTCAAGCTGCTGCCGCGGACGATGCAGCAGGCCGCGGACGTGGCGACGGGGCACGACCGGCGGCTGGCAGGAAGGGCATTTCTTGAGCCGGAGACAGACGAGCCGATTCGGTATGCAATTGAGATACGCCATCCGAGCTTCGTGTCGGAAGAATTTATCGCGCTCCTGCGGCGGCATGGGATTGCTCTTGTCTGTGCCGATACAGTCGAGTGGCCGCTGCTGATGGACGTGACGGCAGACTTCGTCTACTGCCGGCTGCACGGGTCGGAGGTGCTGTATGCGAGCGGCTACGATGGGCCGGCATTGGACAAGTGGGCGGAGCGGGTGGTGGTCTGGGCGAAGGGCGGCGAGGCCGAAGGCCAGCATGCGAGTGCGATCACGGCTTCAGCAGCCCATGTCCCAGAAGCGGGACGTGGGGCACCCAAAGAGACGGCGGGACGGGATGTGTATGTGTATTTCGATAACGACGCGAAGGTGCGGGCTCCGGTGGATGCGCAGGGGCTGATGGAGAGGGTACAAAACCTAGGGATCAGGGCACAGGGATCAGGGAACAGGGACAGGGAGTAGACTGAGGGCAGAACGAGCAGGGATATGGCAACACCGACGCAAATCTCGATCGAGGAGTATCTGAACACTTCGTACCGGCCTGATCGCGAGTACGTGGACGCAGAGGTCAGGGAACGCAACGTGGGTAAGTGGGAGCACGCAAGGGTTCAGGCGCTGCTGGCGGTATGGTTTGGTGTCGCGGACGGGGCGCATGTGCGTTTCGAATGTGTGGACGTCAGCGCCGCGGCTTGAAGGTCCGGGTACGCCGATCTATGTCAGAGCTCGCGGAGCTGTTCAGCTTTCTGAACAAGCCAAAGCCGTAGTAATCAACCGGCAGAAGCAAATTTCTGGTGATTCGAGCTTTGCGTCCCGTTACCAAGGTTTGCTTGCCAATATTGCAAATCGCGATATGATTATTGCGAATTGCAATTAGGGTCCATTCGCGATTCGGACGGCGACCATGAAGCTCGGAGAGAAAATCCGGTATCTGCGCGAGGTCGAGGGCAATCTGCGCGGGATGGATCGCGCCATGACCCAACAGGAGCTGGTGCGTGCGATCCGGGCCGAGATAAAGGACTCCGGGCGGAAGGCTTCGATGAGCCAGAGCTATCTCTCGCAGATTGAGAGCGGCGCGCGTCCGCACCTGACCAACACCACGCGGCAACTGCTGGCGAAATTCTTCAAGGTGCACCCGGGATATCTGGTGGACGATCCGGAGGGATATCACGCGGAGCTGCTGAGCGATGCGCGAGCGCTTGAGGACAAGCTGGATTTGTGGCTGGTGAGCGGGGCGGAGCGGTTCCGGCGCGATCCGCAGCTGAGGCAGGCGCTGCTGGCGCTTGCGCGGCGTAAGGACACGCGGGATTGCCTGCTGCTGCTGGAGGCGGTGATGGAGACTCCGGGGCTGGTGGAGAGACTGCTGGAGGTGCTGGGGCCCGGGCATGCTGCGCAGAAACGGCAGTCGAGGGCGAACGGGCGGGCGCGGGATCGGCACCGTTTCGAGGAGCGCAGAGGGGCGCGAAAGGAGAACGGCCAATGACATGGGAGACGTTTTACCTGATCTGTTTTGCGCTGGGATTCTCGCTGACGCTGTTGTCGTTCGCGGGCGTGTTTTCGCATATTCACCTCGGGCATTTTCATCTGGACCTGGGGCATGGCGCAGGGCACGGGCACGGAGGTGTGCATACGGGGCACGTCCATACGGGCGCGCACGCGGCGCATGGCGGCAGAGGCAGTATCAGCCCGGTGAATGGATTTACGGTGGCGGCGTTTCTCGGCTGGTTTGGCGGGTGCGGATATCTGCTGGTGCGCTACGGAAATCTGCTGACGCCGGTGGTGCTGGGTGCCGCGACGGTGGCGGGGCTGGTGGGCGCGGCGATTCTGTTCTGGTTTCTGGCGAAGGTTCTGCTGCCGCACGAGTGTGAATTGACGGCCGAAGACACATCAGTCGCCGGCGTGCTCGGGCGCGTGAGCGGCCCGATCCGCGAACGGGGGACCGGGGAGATTCAGTTTTCGCAGAACGGCGCGCGCTGTTTTGCGGTAGCGCGGAGTGAGGATGGCGTAGCGATTCCGCGCGGGGTTGAGGTGGTGGTGATGCGCTACGAGCAAGGGATCGCCTGGGTGCGGCGCTGGGATGAGGTGGCAGAGGACTGGCCGTCCAGGCAGACGCGCTTCGCGCCTGAAGACAGGAACGAGCGCGGACTTTTGCAATAACGGTTTTCCTGATGGAAAGGATCAGGAGGCACTATGACAAACACACTGATTGTTGTGGTTGGGTTATCGCTGCTGTTGCTGATTTTTCTGATGGCGGCTTTGGCAAGGATGTTTCGCAAAGCAGGGCCGAACGAGGCTCTTATCGTCTACGGCTTTCGCGGGCCGCGGGTGATCAAGGGTCATGGCACGGTAATCTTTCCGATGGTAGAGAGCTGCCGCGAGCTGTCGCTGGAGCTGATGTCGTTCGATGTGGCTCCGCAGCAGGACCTGTACACAAAGCAGGGTGTTGCCGTAACAGTCGAGGCCGTTGCGCAAATTAAGGTGCGCAGCGACCAGGAGTCGATCCTGACGGCGGCAGAGCAGTTTCTGACGAAGGCTCCGGTGCAGCGCGAAGGTCTGATTCGGCTGGTAATGGAGGGCCATCTGCGCGGAATTATCGGGCAGCTGACGGGGGAGCAGATCGTCAAGGAGCCGGAGATGGTTGCCGATCGGATGCGCGCGACATGCGCCGATGACATGAGCAAGATGGGACTCGAGGTGGTGTCGTTCACCATCAAGGAGGTGCGCGACAAGAACGAATACATCACGAACATGGGCCGTCCGGATATCGTTCGCATCAAGCGCGATGCCGATGTGGCCGCGGCAGAGGCTGAGCGCGACACGGCGATCCGCAGAGCGAATGCGCTGCGGGAGTCTGCGGTCGCCAAGGCCGCTGCCGACCAGGAGCGCGTGCTGGCTGAGACGCAGTCGCTGGCCAAGCAGGCCGCGGCGCAGAGAGACCTCGATATCCAGAAGGCGCAATTCTCGGAGCAGAGCCGCAGGCAACAGGCGCAGGCGGATAAGGCTTATGAGATCCAGACGAACATCATGCAGCAGCAGGTGACGGCTGAGCTGGTGAAGGTGCAACAGGTGGAAAAAGAGCAGCAGA
>JAFAMZ010000133.1 GCA_019232935.1 Silvibacterium sp. | reverse complement strand
CGGGTCGCAGCGTCGACAGCAATGCCGGCCCCTGTGGCGCCGCCGCCAATAACGATAATGTCCCACGGTTCCGTGCGCGTGCGGATGCGGTCCAGCATGGACTCGCGGTTCATTTCGGGGGCGTTGAGGGCGGCATTCATGCGGGCGTGCTCCAGTGTCTCGATCTTTCCACGGCATTCTTCCATCGATCTCTGAAGCGCTGCGCCTCATCCGGAGACATCTCAGGCTCGAAACGCGTATCAGGTTCGCGCAGCCTGGCGATCTCCTCCGGGCTTTCCCAGAACCCGCTGGCCAGGCCGGCGAGATAGGCGGCGCCAAGGGCGGTGGTCTCAATCACGCGCGGGCGGACGACAGGAATCCCGAGGAGGTTCGCCTGCCCCTGCATGAGCAGGTCGTTGGCGGATGCTCCGCCGTCGACGCGAAGCTCGGGACAGGGCGTGGCTGTGTCGCCGTTCATCGCTTCGAGCACATCGGCCACCTGGAAAGCGATGCTTTCCAGTGCTGCACGGGCGATGTGTCCGGGCTGGGTGCTGCGGCGCAGGCCAATGAGAAGGCCGCTTGCGTAGGGATCCCAGTAGGGTGCTCCCAGGCCGACAAATGCGGGGACGAAGACGACTCCATCGCTGTCCGCCACGGTTGCGGCGAGAGGCTCTACGTCGGCGGATTTGTGGATGAGCCTCAGGTTATCGCGCAGCCACTGTACGACGGCTCCTCCGATAAAGACGCTTCCCTCAAACGCGTATTCGAGCTTGCGGCTGAGGCTGCATGTGAGAGTCGTGATCAGGCGCTTTTGCGATAACAAAAATTTGTCGCCAATATTTTGAAGAAGGAAACAGCCGGTGCCGTAGGTGTTCTTGGCGTCTCCAGGGCTGAGGCAGAGCTGGCCGAAGAGCGCGGCCTGCTGGTCACCCGCGATCCCGGCGATTTCGATCGACTCGAGGCCAAGCGTAGTCGTGATGGTTCCGATCTTTTCGCTCGACCAGACGACCTCCGGCATCATGCTTTCGGGAATGCGGAGCAGCTTGAGCAGGTCGGGGTCCCAGCGGCCCTCGACGATGTTGTAGAGCATAGTGCGCGAGGCGTTTGTGGGGTCGGTGACGTGGCGTGCTCCGCGGGTCAGGTTCCAGATGAGCCAGGAATCGACGGTGCCGAAGGCGAGTTTACCGGCTTCGGCCTGTGTGCGCGCGCCGGGGACGTTGTCGAGAATCCAGGCGACTTTGGTTCCGGAAAAATATGGATCGACCAGCAGACCGGTCTTCTCCCGGACAATCGATTCTGCGCCGTCGCGGCGGAGCTGCTCGCAGGCCGGCGCGGTGCGGCGGTCCTGCCAGACGATGGCGTTGTAGACAGGCTTACCGGTCTCCCGGTCCCAGACGATGGTGGTTTCGCGCTGATTTGTAATCCCTGCGGCGACAATATCGCCATGAGTGAGCTGGGTTTTGCCGAGCACGCCAACCGCCGAGCCAAGCTGCGAGCTGAGAATTTCGAATGGATCGTGCTCCACCCATCCGGGCTGAGGGTAGATTTGCGTGAATTCCTGGTGAGCCTGGGCGTGGATTTTGCCGTCTCTTGTGAAAAGAATGGCGCGGGAACTTGTGGTCCCCTGGTCGAGCGCTAGGATGAATGGCATTAGACGATCTGAGGTTCTCCCGCATCTATCTTCACACATCACCGGAGATGCAAGTCACTGTACTAACCTCTGGGCGTACAGAGGCATTGTTCTGGACAATTCTGTTGAGCCGCGGCAGGTGGTAATCTTTACCTTTGTTCGGGCTGCAACCATCTAGACAAGTTAATCGTCCATAAGCCTTAATCGTATCGGCACAGTGTGTCGTTAGGCGGTTTGCTCGTGCTGTGTCTTTTTTGCCGGCCGCGGGGTCAGTGCCGGCTAATCATCAAATTCGTTTCCGCTGTGGGGCCGTCTGGCTGGTAGGCTCGCAATGGAACATTGACGCAGCGAGGCTGCGATAACTGTCGGAAGGCAAGAAAGCCACGATGGAACAAAGATCTCCTGACTCGCCGACTTTAGCACAAGATCAGACGCCTGCTTCTCAACAGGACCCGCCCAGAAAAACAAAAGGGCGCCGCCTATGGATCTGGGCCATCGTTCTGCTCGGGTTTGCCCTGGTCTTTTATCTCGTGCTGCGCGGTAAAGGCAACACTGCCGCCCAGCAGGGAGCGCCCGGCGCAGGACGGCGCGGCTTTGGGGGCGCCGTTACGCTGACCACGGCCACCGCGAAGAAAGGCGATATCGGTGTTTATCTCGAGGCCATCGGGACGGTGACTCCGGTTTTCACAACAACGATCTACAACCAGGTAACCGGAGTCGTTACCAATGTTTACTACCGCGAAGGGCAGATGGTTCGCAAAGGCGATCCGCTGGTAGAAATCGATCCGCGTCAGTACGAA
>JAFAMZ010000410.1 GCA_019232935.1 Silvibacterium sp. | reverse complement strand
CATTGTGGCCAGATCCCAAAACTTCTGGCCATAAGCGCCCATAAATCGGCCTAATCGTATACCGACGCCGCTGCCTGAAACTCCTCGCCCACCCATTCCGTGAAGGCATCGGCTGACTGGTACCGCCCCAGAAACCGCATCACGATCTCCTTGCCCGGCAACGACCCGCCCGGCTCCAGCACCGTTCGCCGGTACCGCATCGATGTCGGGTCGTCCAGCGGATGCTTCGAGAACTGGCTGTAGAAATCCAGGGCAATCACCTTGTCATAGAGATAGGTGTAGTAGTTCGACGAGTACCCCACAAGATGCGTAAAGCTCGCGTACATATGGTTGCCGTCAATCCACCGATAGGGCAGGAACCGCGCATACAATTCCTGAAACAGCGCATCCAGATCGAGCGTCGCCGGGTCCACCGTATGCGTCCTGAGCGAATAGGTCGTATAGAAAAGCTGAGTTCTCACCCAGTCCGCCCGCCCGAACGCCCCGGCCCGGTTCATTCTCTGCACCAGCTCCGCCGGAATCGGCTCACCTGTTTCATAGTGGTGCGCGAACGTCGCCAGCAGGTGCGGATCGCGGAAGAACTCCTCGAGCATCTGCGACGGAACCTCCACGAAATCACCCTCCGTCGCAATTCCGCTAATGCCCGCCCACCTCTGCCGACCGCCCAGCAGCGCATGCATCAAGTGCCCGAACTCATGGAAGTACGTAATCACATCCGAGTGCTGCAGCAGACCGGGATCACCCGGCTTACCGCCCGGGAAATTGCAGATCAGCGCCGCTTCGGGGATCTGCCGTGCCCCCGCGAACTCACCTTCCCGACGGTCGAGAACTCCCGGTATCAGCGGATGCGCCGAGAACCACTTGTCCTTACCCTCACGCGGATGCATATCGAGGTAGAACCGCCCGATCAGGCTCGCCCGCTCTTCACGGTCGCAAGCCTCCTCGTAGACGTCGTACGCCACCACGTCTTCGTGCCAGACCTCCGCATTCTCCGCCCTACGAAATTCAACCTGAAAAAGCCGCGCCGCCGTCGCCAGCACGCCCTTCTCCACACGCTCATACGGAAAGTACGGCCGCACCGATTGCGAGTTGAACTCGAATGCCGACCGCCGGTACTGCTCCAGCCAGTATCCTCGGCTCGCCGCATCGATGATCTCCAACCCCGGCTGGACGCTCTGCGCGAACTCCAGCACCATCGAGTATTCCTTCTCGGCGCCACCCTTCGATGCCACGTCCAGTTCATCAAGGAATGCCTGCATATTCGCCGCTGACTCCATCATCTGGTCGGCCGTTGCCAGATCGGCCCAGTTCGCAAATCCCAGAATTGTCGCCAGTTCCTTTCGAATCGCCAGCAGGTCAAGCAGAATCTGTTTGTTCTGCGGATAGGCTCGCGTGTTATAAGCCAGAAACATCCTCCGCCGCAGCTCCGGAGACTGCCCAAACGTCATCACCGGCTGATAATCGGGAAACTCCGTCGTCAGCGTGATCTTTCCGTCCTCACCCGGTCCGTGCGCGTCCAGGTAATCCTGTGGAAGACCCTCCAGCTGCGCAGCCTCTACCGTCATCCTCTTTACGTCTTCCTGCACATTGCGCCCAAAATTCAGTGAATGCTCCGTCGCCTTGTCCTGCAGCTCCTTGATGCGCGCGCGTGTCGCCTCGTCCTTATCCACGCCGGCCAGGCGATACTGGAGCAGCGTCCGATCCAGGTAGTGCCGCGTGGCCTCATCGGCCCCATCTGGGGCAATCTCCGTCAGCGCCTGGTAGACCTTCTGGTTCAGCCCCAGAGCCACGCTCGCCTGCGCCACCAGTTGCGTCAGAGCCTGAGCGGCATCTCGCACACCCTTGTCCGGATGCACACTGTCCAGCAACGCCGTCTGCGATCCCGTCGCCGCCAGTTCTGAGACTGCATCGTCATAGGCGCGCAGGGTATTCTCGAACGTCCTTGGACCCTGAACCGCCAGCAGCCGGTCTATCGCATCCTGATGCCGCGCCAGTCGCGCCTTCACCCAGCTCTCCACGCTCTCCGCCGAAACCTTGCCCGAGCCGTCCGGGTTCCAGGGATGCGGAAATGGATAGAGATGTGCCGCTTCGGTCGAGCGGACTGCTGCAATAGCTGGGCCTTGAATCGCTGGTTCGCTCATGGCTGGGAACCTCTCATCGAGCAGGTTAAACCAGCAGGCCCTCCCGTGCGTAAAATGCTAGCGATTCACGCAAGAGATGTTGCATCCGGGCCGCGCACCCGGTAAGATGCCGCAATTGCAGACATGAAGGGACCACAAAAAGTTGGCGAGGCGCCCGCCCCAAGAGAACGCATTCTGTCGGCGCTTTCGCCTCATTTCATCCGCTCGCGGATCGGAAAACTCTGCGTCGCCATCATCGGTTCCACTCCTGCCGAAATGATGGAAAAGGCTGTCGAAGCCGTCCGCGAGAATACTTTCATCGAGTTTCGCCTCGATTACCTGGCCAATCCCCTGACCGCCCTGCCTAAAATCAAGCAATTGCTCGGCGAACGCAGCGAAGTCACCGCCATTGCCACATGTCGCCGCGTTGCCACCGGAGGCAAATTCAAGGGCACCATCGCCGCCGAGCTCGAAATCCTCGAAAAAGCCGCAACTGCTGGCTTCCACCTCGTCGATGTCGAGCTCCAGACCGCCGAAGCCCTTAAACAGGGCCAGCTCGACAAGCTCCGCGCCCATGGCGCCGCCCTCATCATCAGCTATCACGACTTCACGACGACCAAGGATCTCGACGGCATCTTCGAGCGCATCCTGCCCTACGAGCCTGAATTCGTTAAGATTGTCTCCACTGCCAAAACTCTCGCCGACAACGTAACCATGATGCGCTTCCTCGAGCGCACCCGCGACATGGCCAACCTCATAGGCATCTGCATGGGAGACCAGGGGATCATCAGCCGCGTTCTCGGCCTCCGCGCCGGCAGTATCTTCACCTTCGCTGCCGCCCACCCCGGCGAAGAAACCGGCCCCGGTCAGATCTCCGTCCGCACTCTCCGGGAAACCTATCGCATCGACCAGGTCGACGCAGCCACCAGGGTATACGGAGTCGCCGGCAACCCCATAAAGCATTCGCTCTCGCCACTCATGATGAACACCGCCTTCCGTCGCGAGACCGTCAACGCCGTCTTCCTCGCCCTGCAGGCAACAAAGCTCAACGATTTACTGACCCTTGTGCGCGAGGTTCCCGTCAACGGCCTGGCCATCACCATGCCCCTCAAAGAGGAGATCCTTCAGCACCTCGAAAAAACCGACCCGCTCTCGGAAAAAGTCGGTGCCTGCAATACCGTCGTTCGCTCTCAGGATGGCAAACTCTACGGCTTCAACACCGATGTGGCCGCGATCGTCCGCCCCCTTGAGCGGCGCCTGCCGCTGAAGGACGCCAAGATCCTCGTCCTCGGCGCCGGAGGAGCGGCCCGTGCCGCGGTCTTCGGCCTCAAGGACAAAGGCGCCGAGGTCTTCATCCTAAATCGCACCCCCGAAACCGCGCAGAAGCTCGCCCGGCAAGCAAAGGCCAAGACCTTCCGCCGCGACCAGCTCGCCAAAACGAATTTCGATGTAATCATTAACGCCACGCCTGCCGGCATGCACGGAGTCAAGCCCGCCAGCATCCTCGATGCGAAGGAAATCAACGCACGCCTGGTCTTCGACCTTGTTTACAATCCGATCGACACGCCTCTCATCCGCATGGCCCGGGAAAAGGGCATCCCTGTCGTCACCGGAGTCGAAATGTTTGTCCACCAGGGAGCACGGCAGTTCGAAATCTGGACCGGCAAGCCCGCGCCCGAGGACGACATGCTGCGCGTCGTGGTCCATGCCCTGCGTCAGCAGGCTGAAGCTGCCAAACAAGCTACCAAGCCAGAGTCAGGCCACTAAGGCGTCTCTGCGCAAAAATAATCTTCGATTCCGACCGGCAAAACCGGACTCGGCCTCAGGCATCCTGGTGGTTAGATCCTGCCGCAAGAGGAGCAAAAATACTACACATTATCCTCTACGCCCTGCCTCTACCACATCCCCCACGCCCGGCTGATGTAGTCCGTCAGGGCCATCGTGATCAGCACGAAAAAGGTGAAGAATCCCGCCGCAACAGTGAGCTTTGTCAGTCTCGAACTGTACTTCACATGCATGAAGAAGAGGATGACCAGCACCGCCTTCAGACACGCGATCGCCAACGCGACCACCACGTTGAAAGCATATAGATCCACATAAGATGCGCCCACGGTAGTCCCCGTGAGCACCAGCAGCGTCGCGAAGATAATCCCGTACACCCTGGGGCTGACGATGTGTTCAGAGTGATGTGTCGGCTCGGTATCCAGAATCTCTTTTTCGGTCAATTGCGACATCGTATCGCCTCTATGCTGCATCTGCTCTCTACTCCCTACTCCCTGCTTCACTGGTGCCGGCTTATCAAATACAGCAGCGGAAACAGGAAAATCCACACAATATCGACGAAGTGCCAATATAAACCGAAATTCTCCACCGTCGTCATGTGCCCTTGCGTGTAGGCTCCCTGCCAGGCTCGAACCACCAGGATAATCAGCAGCGAAACACCGATGACCATGTGCAGCGCGTGCATGCCCGTCATTGCAAAGTAGAGGGAAAAATAGACTTGGGTCTTCTCTGCCATATCGAGAGGCAGTGGCTTGTCTTCGGGATAATGCGGGTCTTGGTGTACGAAGCTGTCCACGCTGAAGTTGAGTCCGGGAACGTGATGCTTCTCCCACTTCTCGTTGTACTCAACCGCCTTGATGCCGAGGAACACGCAGCCCAGCGCAATCGTCGCAAGCAGCCATCCGATCAGGGGCTTGCGCCACCGCATCTCCGCGGCGTGAACCCCCATGGCCATCGTGAAGCTTGAGCAGATCAGAACCGCGGTGTTGATCGCTCCCAGTAGGATAGACAGCTGATGGCTGCCCGCCACAAACGCCGGATAGTACCAGTTTCGGTAAATCAAATAGGCGCAGAACAGCCCCCCGAAAAACATGATCTCCGTCAGCAGGAAGAGCCACATCCCGAACGTGGAGGTCTCTTTTTGCTGCTCCAGATTCGCAAAGTGGTGGCGCAGATACGGCGGATGATGAGCGTGTTCCGCGTGATCTTCAACCGGTTGAGTCGCGATCGCCTGGCTATCCAACGGTCTGTACCTCGTGTCTTGTCTTGTTCGCCAGCCACTCGTAATCGTAGGCCTCGTAATCGATCACCGGGGTCTCCTCAAAATTCGAAGTAATCGGAGGCGACTGAATCTGCCACTCCAGGCCCGTAGCCTGCCACGGATTCGGCCCCGCAATCTTCCCGTACTTCAGCGACCACGTCAGATAAAGCATCGGCAGCAGATAACCCACGCCCAGTACCGTCGCACCCGCCGTTGAGAGCACATTGAGCACCTGGAACTCCGGTGGATATGCAGCATACCGCCGTGGCATGCCGAGGTACCCAAGGATGAACTGCGGGAAGAACGTCAGGTTGAAGCCGATAAACGTCACCAGCGCTGCCAGCTTCGACAGCCCCTCCGGATACATCCTCCCCGTCATCTTCGGCCACCAGAAATGCACTCCCGACAGGAACGCCATCAGCATGCCGCCCACCATCACAAAGTGAAAGTGCGCCACGATGAAGTAAGTCTCTGTCAGATGAATGTCCATGCCCATCGACCCGAGAAAGACGCCAGTCAGACCGCCGATGGTAAATAGTCCCATAAAGCCGAAGGCATACAGCATTGGCGTCTCGAACGTGATCGATCCCTTATATAGCGTGAAAGACCAGTTGAAGATCTTAATCGCCGAAGGAACCGCCACTAGCATCGTCAGCAGCGAAAATACCAGCGCCGAGTAGTTCGAGATGCCCATGATGAACATGTGGTGCGCCCAGACGAAAAACGCGAACACCGCAATCGCTACCGATGAGAACGCCACTGCCGTATATCCGAACACGCGCTTCCTCGAGAACGTGCTGATCACCTCGGAGATCACGCCCATACCCGGCAGAATCATGATGTACACCGCAGGGTGCGAGTAGAACCAGAACAGATGCTGGAACAGCAGCGGATCGCCGCCCTTCGCCGGGTCGAACACCCCGATCCCGATCACCCGCTCCAAGACCACCAGCACCAGCGTAATCGCCAACACCGGAGTGCCCAGCACCATCAACACCGAGGCCGCATAGTGCGACCACACAAACAACGGCAGCCGGAACCATGTCATTCCCGGAGCTCGCATCCGGTGCACCGTCACGATGAAGTTCAGCCCCGTAAAGATCGAACTGAAGCCCGCCACAAAAACCGCCAGGCCCGCCGTCACCACATGCGTGTTCAGATAATGCGTGCTCAGCGGAGTCGTAAACGTCCAGCCCGTGTCGACGCCGCCCAGGATCAGCGCCGCCAGTGTCATCACGCCGCCGACCACGTACAGATACCAGCTCAGCAGGTTGATCTTCGGAAACGCCAGGTCTTTCGCGCCCACCATGATCGGCAGCACAAAATTCCCTATCGTCGCCGGCACTGACGGCACCAGAAACAGAAACACCATCACGATGCCGTGCATCGTAAACATCTTGTTATAGGTGTCCGCAGCCATCAGGTCGGTTGGCGGAGTCAGCAGCTCCAGCCTGACCATTCCTGCAAAAAATCCGCCGATAAAGAAGAAAAACGTAATCGAGATCAGGTACAGGATCGCGATCCGCTTGTGATCTCCCGTAAGCAGCCAGCTTTTCAGGCCGTACCCGTCGTTCAGATACGACCGCTTGGGCAGCGTCGCCGTTGTCTGGTCCGGCAGACTGACGATTGTACTCATGGCTTCACCATTCCCGGCGCTGTTTGCGCCGCCTGCTGCGCCCGGCCCTGAGTCGAAGGCGCCGGGCTCTGAACCGAGCTCTGTACCTGGGTCGTGTTCAGAGTCTGTTGAATCCTGTAATTCGAGTTCAGCTTCTTGATATATTCCACCAGATCGATCAGCCCTTCCTCGCTGATCTGTCCCTGGTAGGTCGGCATGATGGGCGCATAGCCGGCCATCTGGTGCATCGTCGGGTTCAGAATCGAGTCTCGCAGAAACGCATCGTCGACCGTCGAGTACGACCCATTCGACATCTGTACCTTGGTCATATACACCTCGGCCAAATTCGGCCCCCGCGCCGTCGCGCTTCCCGAATGGCACGCGTTGCAGCCAAGACTGGCGTACAGCCGCTCCCCGTTCTGCGCCAGAGACATCCCGCTCGTCGAGCCTTCCGTCCAGGCTTCATAATCGGCAGGCTTCATCACCGTAATCGTGCCGATCATTTGAGAGTGCAGCGTTCCGCAATATTGCGTGCAGAAGAGGTGATACGTCCCCTCCTGCGTCGCCTCAAACCACACTGTCGTGTACCGCCCCGGAATCACCTCGCGCTTCACGCGAAACGCGGGGATCGAAAAGCTATGGAAAACGTCCTGCGAAATCATGGTCAGCTGTACTGGACGCCCCAGCGGAATATGCAGCGAATTGATTTCATGCTGCCCGCCCGGATGCTCCGCTTTCCACATCCACTGCTTGCCCACTACGTAGATGTTCATCGCGTTCGTCGGCGGATTATAGATCCGGAAATACAGCAGCGCCCCCCACACAAACGCCACCATGAACAGCGCCAGCGGGATGATCGTCCACGTAGCCTCGAGCAGCGTCGAGCCTTCGATCTGCGTCGCTTCCGGATTCCGCTCCTTGCGGTACAGGAACGAGAAGCCGGCTACCAGCGCCAGCACCAGCACCAGCCCCACCAGCGAAATCGCGACCAGGAAGAAATACAACGCATCCGCGTGCGGCGCGATGCTCGACGCCTCCGGCGGAAACAGCGCGAAGTGCGTGAGCCAATTAACCAGAAATTGCCAAAGTACTGGACTTATAAAATGCATCGTTCCCTTTTATCCATTCGGATATTTCCGGTCTCTCGCCAAATCGCGCCGGAACATTACCGTCATAAATCCGCCAAGCCCGAAAACCGTAACCAAGCACCCCAGCTGCACCACCCGCGCCACCACCATGCTGTGCCGGTTCAACTGCGGGTCGTACCTGTAGCAATACGTCAGAATCGCATCCACGGGCGAGCCGATCTTTCCCGCCGATGCCTCGACCAGACCCAGCCGCAAATCGTTCGGCGGATACTCGACGCCCAGGTAATACTGGGCAACCTTACCCTCCCGCGTCAGAATCTCGATCGCGCTTGCGTGCGCAAACTGATCCATGCGCCCGTCCGGCCCCGGCACTCGCGCATACTGGAAACCCACCGCACTCGCCACAGCATTGATAGCCGGTTGGTGCCCGGTGAGGAAATGCCATCCGTTCCCTGTTTCCGGATGCCCATACCTCTTCAGGTAAACCGCCTTTTCGCGCGCCGCAACCTCCGGAGTCTCCGTGGGATCGAAGCTCACCAGCACCACATCGAAATCCCGGCCCGGCACAAACTTCACCATCTCCAGCGCACTTACCAGCCCGTTAATCTCTTCGGGACAGACCATCTTGCACTGGAAGTACACCAGCGACAGCACCACTGGCTTCTTGCCAAAGTAGTCCCCGAGCCGCACCGTCTTGCCACTCTCATCCCGGAATTCGGCATCGAGCGGAACCTCGGCATTCAGCCGCTGAGTGACCTTGACCTTTTCGAGCACCGGCGGAGCCTGGTCGCTGACCTGCCCCATCTGCTTGTCGCCGTAGCTCGAAACCTGTGCGCGGCTCACCGTAGCCGCCAGGCAGACGAGCGCCAGCGCAAGCGGCCAATATGCCGCCGCCGACCGCCAACTCCGCCTTGTCCTCGTTCCGCGCACCTAAGCTACTCCCTACTTCCTAATCTCTGTTCCCAACTCCCTGTTCCCTACTCCCTGTTCCCTGCCTTACCTATTATTCGCCTTCGACGAAGCCTGTTCTCCAGGCAGCTTCGCCGGACCCATCTCCTGCTGCTCGAATCCCGTTCGTGCGAAACCATCGGTCAGCGGAGCCTGCACCCCCGGCTTTATCTCCCCGGCCATCAATTGCTCTGCCTGGCCCTGCCCCTCCATTACCTTGAGATGCCCCGGCTGCGCGATGATCTCCATCGCCCGCTCGATTGGAATCCTCACCTTCGTGTGTCCCCCATCGACCCAGGTGTAATGGGTCAGCAGCAGATCCTCGCGCCCATGCAGGTTCGCCAGGTCCTGGTTCCCGTCATCGCTCTCAAGCCGCGGCGTCGGAAACCTCTGCGTCAGCAACTGCAGCTTCTGCTGCTCCTGCGCCGGATTCGATTCCATGTTCAGCTTGCCCGGCTGTGGAACATTCGTAACGTTCCATTTGTTCTGCGGCCCGTCCCGTTTCGCCAGGTAATAGTTGATCACCTTGCCCAGCCCAAAACACAAAACAAAGAACACCCCGACCGACAGGAACAGTCCGACAATGAAGACCACGATGCCCTGCACGCTGACATCGGTGACCTCGTAACCCTCCTGCACCGAGGATTGCTTGTCGTGCGACTCGTGCTCGTTATGCATGGACATGCTGAGACTCCAGAATTTCGTCGAGGTGCGGGTCGTTGGTCGCAATCACCGGCCGCTTCTTAAGCTGCGTGAAGTAGTACGCCAGCCAGAAGCTGACCAGCGCCACCGGAAGCGTCGCATACTCCAGCATCCCCACGCTGAAGTGCAGGTTGCGCCGCGCATCGGGGAAGTTCGGCTCGATCAGCCACCACAGGTCCCAGGCGCGCGCGAAGATCATAATGCAGCAGACCACCGCCAGCCGCGACTTGATCCGCTTCAGCGACGCCGACAACAGCAGCGAGAAGGGAATCAGCCAGTGGAAGATCACATCCAGCGTCGCCACCACGCCCCAGTTACCGCGAATCCGGTCCAGATACCACGGAATCTCTTCCGGCGAGTTCCCCGACCATATGATCAGGAACGCCGCGAACGCGAGATACATGTTCAGCATCGTGAAGGCAAAACACAGCTTGCCGAGATCATGCTGTTCGGTCAACCGGAACAGAGACCGAATCGGCTCCGCCTTCGAGAGCCCGATCAGCGTAAGAATCGACAGCGCCAGCACTCCATATGCCTCTGCCACCAGATACTGGAAGCCATACACCGTCGAATACCACGTCGGATCGAGCGACATGACCCAGTAAATCGCAACTACGAACAGCAGGATTGAATAAAGAAGAATGCCGAAGCCGCTCAGATTCTCGAACTTGATTCGCCAGTACGAGATGTCCGGCTCAGGGTCGGCATCGCGCTTCATCGACCACGTATTCAGCAGCGTCACATAAAGCGCCAGGATCGCGAATACGATCAGCGACACCACCCAGAAAGACACCGGATTCAGAATCGCGTGCTTGTAATGGATCGCATGCGCCACTTCTTCTGAAATCTGCCCGTTCTTGAGCGCCGTTGCCCAGTCGGCATACTTCGCCCAGATATACAGCCGGCCCATCGACGCGCCGAAGATTCCCACCGGCAGAAACAGCAGAAACACCAGCGGGATCGTCCGGCTCATCGCCTCCAATGGACGCCGGACGATCAGTCCCCATTTGCCGCCCGTCACATACTGCAGCATCAGCAGTAGCATGCCGCCGAAGCACAGGTTGAAGCACATCATGAACCCGTGCAGCCAGGCGCGCAGAAAGTGCTCCCAGTGGTCGCCGCTCACAAATCCGAGAATGACGGCGAGCGCCAGGAACACCCCGCCCACCATCAGCGCGCGGGTGCGCCAGACCTCCACAAATGCCGGCGCTTGTACTTCCCGGGGCAGCGTTTTTGGTTGATATCCGTGTGCCATGCGTTTCCTTATTTCGTATTGCCGTGGGCCTTCGCCGAAGTTCCCGCGTTACTCGGATTCTGAATCACCGCATTCGGAGCATTCGCGCGTGTAGCCGGTGCCCCCGCCGCAATCCCCGTCTCCGGAGTCGCAAACACCGCCGTCGACGGCAACTCCCACGGCCCGGCCCATTCCGGATGCCCTTCTCTCTCCGCCACGTCGTTGAGATTCTCGACCTGTGTCCCCGAAGGAACATCGGCCTGCGTCGCGTTCTGGCTCAGTTGCAGCGCGCGGATATACGCCGCCACCGCCCACCGGTCCGCAGGCGCAAGCTGCTCCGAATAATCCGGCATCGCGCCATAGCCATTCGTCATCACGAAAAAGTAGTGACTCAGCGGCTGCGCCAGGCGCTTCGGATCGTGATAATTTCCCGCCGGCTTGTAGCCGCGCTCGACAATCATCCCCAGACCGTTGCCCACTCGCGAGTGGCAGGGGGTGCAGTAAACGTTGAATCGCTCCTGCCCGCGCTCCAGCACCTGCATGGTCGCCGGAAACGGCAGCGCATCCTGCTCCTTTCCGTCCACCAGCCCGGTATAGAAGTACTCATCCATGTGCAGCTGATTGCGCGACACCGTCCCCACCACCTGCGGACGCGCCGAGCGCCCGTCGGCGAAAAACTCCGTCCCGCGCTGCGGAATCATCTTCGGCTGGTCCTGCATGTCCTGCCGGCATCCGGCGGTGAGCGCCAGCGCGCCCAAGGCGGCACACAGGACGGAACGCCTGAGGCCTGTTCCCTGTTCCCTAAGCCCTGTCGTCTTAATACTCCACCTCCACCACGGAAACCGGCGCGAAGCCCTCAAGAAACGAGCGGGTTTCGCCAACCTCGAACTTCGGGTCGCTCGACTCCAGGCATAGGAAAAACTTGTCGCTGGTCGCCCCGCTACGGAAATTCGGCGCATTGAACAGCGGGTGGTACACCTGCGGCAGACCGCAAACCGCCAGCATGCAGAAGGCTGCCGAGAGTCCGGACCACAGAATCGTCCACTCGTACGCCGGCACGATGAACGCCGGCCACGAGAAATACGGTCTTCCCGCGATATTCAACGGATAGCTCCACACCGAAATCCACGTCTCCAGCAGGAACATCGCCCCGAGCCCGAGCAAGCCACCGATCAGAGTTAGAAGCGGCACTTCGTTCTGGTGAAATCCGATTGCCTCCGCCGCCTCTTCCAGCGGATACGGCGTATAGCAGTCCATCCTCCGGTACCCGGCCGCATACGCATTTTCCGCGGCGTGCACCAGTTGCGTGGGCGTTTCGAATTCGGCCAGCAGGCCGTAGGTTCCTTCGCGTGCAGCCATCAGTCACCTGCCTCCAACTGCGGTTCTGCTTCCGGCCGCACTTTGGCCTGCGGCAGCATCATGCGGATCTCAGACATCGGAATCATGGGCAGGAAGCGAATAAACAGGAAGAAGAGAAACGTGAACAGCCCCAGCGTCCCCACGAACGTCGCATAGTCCCACTTGGTCGCGCGATAGGTTCCCCACGACGACGGCAGGTAATCGCGATAAAGGCTGGTCACCACAATCACAAATCGCTCGAACCACATGCCTGTATTAATGATCAGCGACATGATGAACGTGAACGCCACGTTCTGCCTGAGCTTCCTCGACCAGAGCAGTTGCGGCAATGCGATATTGCAGGTGATCAGCACCCAGTAGGACCACCCCATGGGACCGAACATGCGGTTCCACATCATGAAGTACTCCCAGTGGCTCGCCGAATACCAGTACGACATCACGACTTCAGTCGAGTAGCCATAGGCCACGATCAGGCCCGTCGCCAGCATCACCTTGTTCATGTTGTCGATGTGGCGCATCGTGATCAGGTCTTCAAGGTGATAGAACTTGCGGATCGGAATCGCCAGCGTGATCACCATCGCGAATCCCGAATAGATCGCGCCCGCCACGAAATACGGCGGGAAGATCGTTGTGTGCCAGCCGGGCATCAGGGCGACAGCGAAATCGAAACTGATGACAGAGTGTACGGAGAGCACGAGCGGCGTCGATAAGCCGGCCAGCAGCAGTGAAGCCGATTCATACCGCACCCAGTGCCGTACCGAGCCGCGCCAGCCCACGGCAAGGAATCCATAGAAGAACTGTGCCGGCTTCGACTTCGCCCGGTCGCGCAGCGTCCCCAGATCGGGAACCATGCCGATATACCAGAACACCACCGAGATGGTCGCGTAGGTAGACACTGCGAAGACGTCCCAGAGCAGCGGCGAACGGAACTGAGGCCACACATTCATGGTGCTGGGATAAGGAAACAACCAGTATCCCAGCCACGGCCGCCCTACGTGGATCAAGGGGAACATGCCGGCGCAAATCACGGCAAAGATCGTCATCGCTTCGGCAAAGCGGTTAATCGAGTTCCGCCAGCGCTGTTTGAACAGCAGCAGAATCGCCGAGATCAGCGTTCCCGCGTGGCCGATACCGATCCACCACACGAAATTGACGATCGCGAAGCCCCAGGCGACCGGGATCGTAATGGCCCAGATTCCGACACCCGTGAGGAACAGCCACGTCACCGCCGTGAGCAATACGCCCACGAATCCACCAGCCAGCACAAAGCCGAAATACCAGCCGAGGGGCGTGTGCGGCGTGAGTACGATTCGCGAAATCTTTTCCGTGACCGACTTGAAGGTGTGCCCGGGAGCGACCTCCCGGTACTCCCCGGTCCGGGCGTCGATCATCGGGTCATTGATCTGTGGTTCTTTCGTTGCCATCGCCTTAACCTCTCAACCTCGAACCCAACCGCAACTCCTGGGTGCCCCATCCTTCGCGAAGCGAAGGGTGGGGAAGCAACAACCCTGACCCCTGTTCCCTCACGACGCAAACTCCCCGCGCGCCTTCGACAACTCATCGTTCAGATTCAGCACCTCGGCCACATACGTCGTCCGAGGCCGGTAGTTCAGATCCGCCAACACCCCGTAGCTCCGCTCCCCTTTCTTCAGCATCGCTACCCGGCTGTTCCCGTCGTTGATGTTCCCGAAGACGATCGCATCGGTCGGGCATGCCTGCTGGCACGCGGTTACGACTTCGCCATCGCGGATCAATCTGTTTTCTTTATCCGCCTGGATCTTCGCCGCCGTGATCCTCTGCACGCAGTAGCTGCACTTCTCCATCACGCCGCGGCTGCGCACCGAAACATCCGGATTGCGCATCAGCTTGAGGCTCTCGGTCTCGTAATCGGAATAGAGCAGGAAGTTGAAACGCCGGACCTTGTACGGGCAGTTGTTCGAGCAATACCGGGTGCCCACGCAGCGGTTATAAACCATCATGTTCAGGCCTTCCGGCGTATGCACCGTAGCGCCCACCGGGCAGACCTGCTCGCACCCGGCGTTTTCGCAGTGCTGGCAGGCCATTGGCTGGAAGTGTGCCCGCGGGGCTGCAAGGTCACCCTCGTAATAGGTGTCGATGCGCAGCCACTGCATCAGGCGGCCGATCCGTACCTGTTGCTTGCCGACGACCGGAATATTGTTCTCCGCGTAGCAACTCACCACGCAGGCGTTGCAGCCCACGCAGGAATTCATGTCGATCGACATGCCCCATGCGTTGTGATCGTAGCGATATGCGGGGAACATACTGGTCGCCGGCTCCGGCACATCCCTGCCCTCGCCGATATGCGCGAACTCCGGTTCTTTCCTAAATTCCTCCAATGTCGCCCAGCGGATAATCCCGCGATCGATCGCCTCGTTGCCTTCGATGGAATGCGTCCCGCTTCCATCGCCACCCACCGAAACCGAGCGGTGGTCCTGGTAATGGCTCTTCGTCACCGCGAAGCCCCACGTCCCAGGCTTCTTCTGCACCGTGGCACCCGTTGCATACAGAGGCGAGGCCGAAGGCCGGATCCGGTAGGCATCGAAACCGACGCCGCCGCTCACACGACCCGTCCTGCGCCCCTGCCCCAGATGCAGCGTGATACTCCCATCGGCGTTGCCCGGAACCGCCATCGCCGGCGCCAGAACTTTCTTGCCGTTCAGCGAAATCTCGATGATGTTCTGCTCTTCCAGTCCCAGCTTTTCGAGAGTCGCATAGCTCATCAGCGCCGCGTTGTCCCACGACACGTTCGTCACTGGCCGCGGAACTTCCTGCAGCCAGCCGACGTTCGCATACCGCCCGTCATACACATGCGGATCAGGCCGGAATACCACCTCAATCGCATCGGTCGGAGCCTGCGCCGCCGGGGCCTGCATTGCAGAAGACGTGCCCTGTGCCTTGCCTCCTCCGCCCTTCGGCGTAAAGGCCGTACCCGCAATCCAGCCGTCATGCAGCACCTTGCGCCAGCCAAAGTCTGCGTCGTTCGGCTTGCCCGCGGTCTTGTCTTTCCATGTCTCGCGCACCGCGGCGTACGCCGACGTGTCCGGATCGCTCAGGAACGACTGCAGAAACTCATGCGCCGTATGGCCTCCATACAGCGGATCGATCATTGGCTGCACCACCGATACCGTGCCGTCATAGGCCCGCGCATCCGACCAGCTTTCGAGATAATGCGCCGCATTCACATGCCACTCGGCCGCCTGCCCCGTCTCGTCGTAATGCGATCCAAGGTGCGCAACCGTCTTCACCTTGCCCATCGCATCTTCAAACTCGAGGTCCGCCCGAGCCGAATACACCGGATTCGCATTCAGAATCAGCAGGTACTCGACCTTCCCGGCATTCATGTCTGCGACCAGCGCCTTGAGGTCGTCGTCCTGAATCGACGGCAGCGGATTCACTGTCTCGGTGTAGACCACCGTCTTGCCCGCATTGCCGAGCGCCTCGTTAATCGCAATCGCCGCCAGATGCACCGCCGGGGTCTGCTGTTCGCCCGGAATCACCACGCACTTGCCGCCATTGGCCTTTAATTCTTCCGCAGCAAACTTCAGAAACGCCTCGGCATCGCTCGACCAGGTATATCCACTCGGAGCAGTCCCCACTCCCACCGCCGCTGCCAGATCTGTCGCAAACGCCGGAATATCGCTTGCCCTGAGCGCCAGCCGGTGATCGGCCTTGAGCCCGGTCGTCGACGTCATGCACTCGACCGCGTACAGCCGGTTCATGCCGAAATCGCCCGACTTCGCCCCTTCGAGCTTCCGCTTCTTCGCGTAATCCTTCGCGAGCCGA
>JAFAMZ010000342.1 GCA_019232935.1 Silvibacterium sp. | reverse complement strand
CGTATTTCAGGCACATTGCATCTTGGGCTGCCTCAATCGACGGGAACGCATCGGCAGCCAGCAGTGCGAAGATCCCCGACCCCAGACTTGTTGGAATACCATCCGGAACCAGCACAGGCTTGCCCAGCACATTCGCGTATATCTGGTTCAGCACTTTGTTGTTCTGCGGAATCCCGCCCGCGTTTATTACTCTCTCAACCGGCACGCCGTACTCCGCCATGCGCTCCAGAATGATGCGCGTGTGGAATGCCGTTCCCTCGATGGCGGCAAACAGCTCATCCTGAGCCGTATGGATCAGATTCCAGCCCAGCGTCACGCCACCGAGCTCGGAATTCACCAGCACAGTTCGATCTCCGTTATCCCAGCTCAGCCGCAGCAGCGCGGTTTGTCCCGCACGATACTTATCAAGGCCTTTGGACAGCTCGGAGACTTTGGTGCCCGCCCGCCGCGCGATCGCCTCGAAGATGTCCCCGGTAGCCGATAATCCTGCCTCGACGCCTGTGTACTGAGGATGGACGCTGCCCGGAACGACTCCACAAACGCCGGGCACGAGCGTCGTCTTCTTCTCCATTGCGATGATGCACGTTGATGTGCCGACGACATTGACTACATCGCCCTCACGGCAGCCAGCGCCGATGGCATCCCAGTGCGCGTCAAAGGCGCCCACAGGGATTGGAATTCCGGCTTTCAGGGCCATGGCATCCGCCCACTCGGGAGAAAGATGGCCGGCAATCTTGTCCGAGGTCAGATACTCGCCCGCAAGCTTATCGCGAACTCCGTCGAACAGCGGGTCGACCTTGGACAGAAACTCCTGCGATGGCAGCCCATGCCACTTAGGATTCCACATCCATTTGTGACCCATGGCGCAGACGCTCCGCTTTACCTGGCGCGCATCGGTGATGCCCGCCAGAGTCCCCGCTACCATGTCACAGTGCTCAAATGCAGTTACGAATTGGCCACGCTTGCCAGGATTGTGCCGGAGCCAGTGGAGCAGCTTCGCGAAGCCCCATTCATGCGAGTACACGCCGCCGCACCACTGAATCGATTCGAGATTTTCGCGATGGGCAAGCTCGGTGATCTCCTGGGCCTCGGATTTCGCGCGATGATCGCACCACAGATAGTAGTCGTCGAGTGGTTCAAGACTCTCACCGACGGGAATGACGCTCGACCCCGTAGTGTCCAGCGCGATCGCTTCTATCTGAGCACCGCGAATCTCCGCTTCTTCGAGTGCCTTGCGTGTCGCCCTGACCAGCGCATTCATCTGATCGTCGTGCGACTGCGTGGCAAAGTCGGGGTCTTCACGCTTGCGCTTCAGGGGATATTCCGCACTGGCCGTGCTGAGCCGGCCGCGCTCGCTGTCGAGCAGGGTTACACGCACGCTGAGAGTTCCGAAATCGACGCCTGCAACAATGGCCACTGCCCAAACCCCTCGGTCGCCTTAAGCAAGAAAGCGTTTTACGATCCACCCCAATAAAAGGCTACCGCTCTTTGGGGGGGATAGCCTATTGCGCCAAAAAGCGCGTGTGCCCCGGACGGCTAGTCCGCGTGATGGTGCATCTCCCACCCAAGATACTTCGTCGCCGCCTCATGGACCGGGCTCGACACCTGCGAGAAATTCGCTGCTACGTGATGCTCGAATCCCTTCTCGCAGATGAAGCGCAGTAACTTTTGCATGTGCGGTATCCTCACCACGCCGGCACCGCCGAATGTCTCTAATGGATCATTCGTGAACTCGCCCTCGCCGACATAGCCGCGGATCTTGCCGCTGTAATCATCGGTGGAAAAGCGCAGATATGTCATGGCCCCGGCCTTCACTCGGCCCACGCAGGTTCCGAACGTGTTTTCCTTGCCGACCGTCCCGGCGATGATCTCCTGGAAGTCCATCACCACATCAGCGAAGAAATGCTTTGGCAGGTTCGAGCAGTGGAAGCACACTGCTTTGTCCGGATCGTCGCCGTAGTTGTTGTTCCAGTCGAGAAGAGCGCTTGGAGTTTCGGAGGCGAGCGCCAGCCCATACATGCTCAGCACCCCGACAACATCCACTTCGCAGGCGCTGGAGAAAAGGTTCTCGCTCATCATGCTCATAATGGTGCACGGAACCACGCCGAAAAACTCTTCGAGTGAAGTCCAGCACTGGATCGCGCTGATCGTGCAGTAAGTCTCCTTCATCCAACCTTCGATGACAGCGCCCAGTTTGGACATCTTGATCAGCGCCTGCTCGGGAATGCCGCCGGTGGGCACATATTTCTTGATTGAGGCAAGCTTTGCCTGTACAGCGTCGTCATTGTCCTTCAGACGGCCGATCCGCCCCATGACCTCCGACAGGTCCCACGTGTCCACAGAGATTCCGTATCGTTCCAACAGCTTTTCGCTGTAGCGAACGGTATTGAATGC
>JAFAMZ010000169.1 GCA_019232935.1 Silvibacterium sp. | reverse complement strand
GAGCGCGATGCGCAGGAACTGAACGATGGATTCGCGCGATATATCCGCACCGGGTTGCCTTTTGTGACGCTCAAGGCAGGAGTCTCTCTCGACGGCCGCATTGCTCCGGCGCCAGGCACTGCGCCTTCCGGAATTCCAGTGATGCTGACCGGCGAAGAATCGAGGATGGCTGTGCAGAACATGCGGCACGCCTCGGACGCCCTGATTACCGGTATCAACACTGTTTTGACCGATAATCCGCTGCTCACCGATCGAACTGGTCTGCCTCGCCGTCGCAGACTGATGCGCGTAGTGCTCGATTCTGCACTGCGCCTCCGGCTCGACTCCAAACTGGTGCGTACCGTACAGGACGACGTGCTTGTCTTCTGCACCATCTCGATGTCCGAGCGGCAGCGAGCACTCGAAGCACTGGGCGTCAAGGTGGAACGCGTCGAGGCCGGGCCCGGCGGAGCGCGGGTTTCGCTGCGGCGGGTGATCGAGCGTCTCGGCGAAATGGAAATCACTTCAGCGATGATGGAAGGAGGCTCGCAGCTGGCCAGTTCTGCGATCGGCCTGCAGGCCGTTGACAAGCTGAGTCTGTTCTACGCGCCGATCTTCCTGGGCGCGGCAGGCCTGCCGCTGACGAACAGCATCGAGTCTGCAAGACCCGAGTGGGCGCGGGTTTCGGTTCGGCAACTCGGTCACGACTTCTGGTTCGAAGGCTATCTGCGGGACCCGTGGGCGTGCGAACGGACGTGAGGCCATGTTTACCGGGTTGATCGAAGCAACAGGGAGCGTGATCTCCGTCGAGCAGCGCGCAGGCACCATGCGCATAGCGATCGAGGCCTCGGGAGTTGCCGAAAAGCTACACACAGGAGACAGCGTAGCCGTTAGCGGGGTCTGTCTCACCGCGCTCGACATAGAGCCGCCGGTCTTTCAGGCCGATCTGGCAGCCGAAACGGTCGCCCGCACGTCGCTCGCACATCTCGCTCAAGAGTCGACCGTAAACCTCGAGCTGCCGACTCCTGCCGGCGCGCCTTTCGGAGGCCATGTCGTCCAGGGTCATGTGGATGGAACCGGAACCCTGCTCTCACTCCGTCCTGTCGACCCAACGGCCGACCGCTCCATTGCGGATTGGTGGCTGGAGGTGGCTATTCCGGAAACGATACGGCCGTACATGGTCGAAAAAGGATCGATCGCGATTGAGGGCATCAGCCTGACGATTGCGCGCTGGGACGGAAAGACCGCCACCGTGGCCATCCTGCCCCATACTTATGCAGCGACAAATCTGCATACATTGATGGCTGGCTCGCCGTTGAACCTGGAAGCCGATATCCTTGTAAAGCTCGCTGTCGAGCGCAACAGGCAAACAACCTTCGAACTGACGCTGGAGTACCTGATCGCCAACGGTTATTAACATCAAACATGAACCGACTCGCGGTTAAGTTCAGTGGGCAGTGGAGGCCGTGAGCTATCCTTACGCCATGATCGCCAAGGGCCCGCTCATCAAGGTCTGGGTGTTCCTGCTCGCGAGCAGCATCTTCGCTTCGAGCCTTTTGGGGCAGGCATCGAAAAAACCTGCCAGTGCACTGGCTCCGGTTGTGCCGGCTGTGACGGAAACGCCCGCGCCTGCCCCGCCGCCTCCAGACCCGCTGGGTCGCTCGTCACCTCATGGCTGCGTTGTGGGTTTTCTTCTTGCAGCACAAAAGCAGGACTACGCCCGTGCCGCGCAGTATCTCGATACAAGGAAGCCTCCGGAGCAGGCTAAGGAACTGGCCCGGCAACTGCAGGTTGTGCTCGATTTAGGCCTGACCGGGACCCTGGATGGCCTCTCGCGCGAATCGACCGGAAGTGAGAGCGATACTCTGCAGGGCACGCGCGACCTTGTGGGGACGGTCACGAAGGGCGGTCAAAACCTGGACATCGTCCTTGAGCGCGTACAGCGCAAGGGCGAGCCTCCGATATGGCTCTTTTCTTCCGAAACGCTGACTCAGGTCCCGCGTGTGAGCGAAGACCTGAGCGCATCGACACTCGACGACAAACTGCCGCGATGGATGGTCGAAACCCGCCTCTTTTCGGTGCCCATCTGGCGCTGGCTGGCGGTGCTGGTGAGCATCGTCGTGATGCTGGTCACCGCCGGACTGCTCTCCCGCCTGTTGCAATGGCTGCTTGGGCCTGCGCTGGGCAGGATTCTTCCGGTCAGCGGCGAGCGGATCATCCGCCGGCTTCGCGCGCCGCTGTTTTTTCTTCTCTTTTCCGGCAGCGCCCGGTTCTACTCGCAATATTCATTGACTTTGCTCTCGCGGCAGTTATGGAACGAAGCCGCCGTTGTGTTGCTGGTGATCGGGCTCACATGGCTGCTGATCCGTGTCATCGATGTTGCAGCGGTTTACATCATGCAGGGGCCAGGCGGCACTGTAGCCGTCGGGCGGGCTACGTTTGTCGGTGTCACGGTAAGAATTCTGAAGATATCGGCGGTAATCCTCGCCTGCCTTGCCCTGCTGAGCCGCGCCGGCGTCAACGTGAGCGCATTGCTGGCTGGGCTGGGAATCGGCGGAATCGCCCTGGCTCTCGGCGCCCAGAAAACCCTCGAGAATTTCTTTGGCGGCATCACCATCGTCGGCCAGAAGGCGCTGCGCGTGGGGGACCTCTGCAAGATCGGAGAGGATATGGGGACCGTCGAGGACATCGGCCTCAGTTCGCTGAAACTGCGGACCGCGGATCGTTGCCTCGTCACGCTGCCGAACTCAAAGGTCGTCCAGCAAAGCATCCAGAATTTCTCGGCGCGCGACAAATTTCTGGTCCAGAAATCGTTTAACCTGCGACACGATATGGCGTCGGAGCAAGTCGCGGAGGTGCAGAGGCGGATCGAGCGGCTGCTGCAGCAGACCAGAGAGGTCGAGAGCGGCTCGCGCGTGCGGCTGATCGACATCAGCCCTGCCGGTCTCCGTATGGAGATATGGGCTTACCTGCTGATCTCTCCCATCACGGACTTCGACCGCTGCGTTCAAGCCCAGGAACAACTCTTCATCGAAGTTCTCAAAATCCTCGAAGAGACGGGCACCATGCTCGCGTCTCCGTGGCAGACGCCGGCCAGCGTGAGCTAGACCCTAGTCATAACGCTCAAAAATGATCTGCTTCTTTTGCCAGCCGCGCTCAGTGAGCCGGTCGCGATTGCCGGAGACCATGTCGTTGAGCCCGCAGATATACGCATGAATGTCGAAGCCCGTACCCTCTGCCGCGGTCGGCACGGCAACGGAGTGATTCAGCGAATCGCGCTGATCGAGAATGCGCGCAACATGGTCCTGCACGTATCCGCGCAAGCCTTCCCAGCCCTCTTTCGCCCGGCTCAGGGTGGAGAGATAGTGAAAATTACGCCGCTCAGCAGCGACCTTCTCAAAATATTTCTGGTAGTAGATTTCCGTCTCGTAGCGCGTTCCATAGACAAGCCAGATATCGCGGCTGTTGCTGCGGTCTTCTCCGGAATCTGGAAAAAGATGCTGCACGAACGCAAGCATTGGTGCGATGCCAGTACCGGTGGCGATGAAAACGCTGTCGGTGAGCGGCTGGCGAAGTGTGAAGAGTCCGTGCGGCCCGTGGAACTGCACCGTATCGCCGGGCTCGAGATCGCACAGCAGGTTCGAAAAGAATCCGCCTTCGACGCGGTTTACGCACAGGCCGAACTTGTTCTCCTGCGGAGCGGATGCGATTGAGTAAGCGCGGGTCTGCTGCTTTCCGCTCGCGTCCCGCGCAACGGTAGAAACGAACTGGCCGGGGATGAAGTCGAATTTATCCATCTCCGGAACCGAAAAATCGAGATGGAAGCATTGCGCCGGCTCCGATAGCAGGAGCTTCTGATCGAGATGAGCTGTATAAAGCTGACGGGCCAAAGACGGGCACTCTCTTTCGGAAATTACCCATCAGTGTACGGAAAGGGAGCGTGGCGCGAAAGGCCCGAGTGGGAAAACAGGTGCGAAGCGGGTCGAGAATTACTTTTCGGCGGGAACTCTGACTACGAACTCGGTGTTGCCTGGTTTGGAGCTGAAGGTAATGTTGCCGCCGAACTGGCCTACAACGATGCGGTGCGCAATGTCGAGTCCCAGTCCGGTGCCAATGCCGACGGGTTTGGTGGTAAAGAAAGGCTCGAAAATCTGGTCGCGGTGCTCGGGAGGAATCCCGGGCCCCTGATCGGCGATGCCGATACATGCTTTGCCGTTTTCCGTCCATGTGCGGATGACGATCTTTCCTTGCTCCGGCGATGCATCGATGGCGTTGTCGAGAATGTTGGTCCACACCTGGCTGAGGCCCGCACCTTTGGTCCTGATGTTCGGCATTTCCGGTGCGAAATTCTTTTCAACGGTGATCTGCTTTTGCCGGAACTTGTGGGCCAGGATGGTCAGGGTGCTCTGAATGCTGTCGTGGATGTCGATTTCGCGCTCACGATTTTTATCGTCGTAGGCATATTTCTTAACGGCAATCACGAGGTCGGTGACCCTGGTTATGCTCTCCTCGATCGTGCCTACCAGCTGCATGCTGGAGAGCAGCGCGGTGAGCCAGTTAAGCGCATCGGAAAACAGCCCGGCCGGGAATGCGGATTGAGCACATTCAATGTCCTCGCGCCTCCAGCCGACGGCGGCCAGGATCGGCGCAATCTGCCACGGGTTTTCGACGCCGATGCTCTCCAGCCAGCCCGAGAGCTCTTCTTCCACGTCGGCCTGATCGAGCGTGCTCATTGCGACCGGCTTGTTGAATTTGAGCGCCATTTCCAGCAGATCGCGCATGCATTCCTTCTGTTCCCCGGTAAGGGGCGCATCCGTCAGGCGGAGACTTATCTGCTGCAAACGGGTGAGGTTTTCCCGAAGCTGCGATGAGGCACGGCGGGCGGCGGCGCCGGGGTTATTCAGCTCGTGCATCAGGCCGGCCGCCAGCGTGCCCAGGGTGATGAGCTTCTCGCGGTGCAGAGTGAGCGCCTGGTAGGCTTCGAGCCGCTTCCCCATATTCGAGAGGATTCCGGAGCGGACGATCGGGCAGGTTCCCATGAGCCTCCAGAACGAGGAAGGACTGATGCGTATGAGCCTGCTGGGCTGGATCGTTTCGCCTCGTCCCGGAGCCGCAGGGATTCCCGCGAGAAGCGGAAACTCGCCGAAGGTGTCGCCCGATTTCAGTGTCAGTAAGATTGTCTGAGCGCCGTCGTCTTCGGGCTTGGTGATACGTACTTCGCCCGAGAGCAGTATCCAGAAAGAGGTGTTTTTCTCGCCGCGATCAAAGAGCATCGTGCCGGCCGGGGCGTCAATGAGGTCGACATCTCCGAGGCACTCGAGATCCTGTTCCTTGCTCTGATGAAAGATGGGTACTTCGTTGATTTGCGCGAGCATCTCTCGCGCCGGAATTGTTTTTTCGCTCAGCTTGCCTTGGTTTGCTTCCATCGAATCGCTATTCTCGTCACCTAAAAACGTGCCAGATACTGATGCATGAACTGCACGGCGATTGAACCTTCGCCGACGGCCGACGCCACACGCTTTACCGAGCCGTGTCTTACATCGCCTGCTACAAATATCCCCGGCATGCTGGTCTCCAGCAGAAACGGCTCGCGGTCTTCCTTCCACACGCGGGGGAGCTTGTTCTCTACCTTCAGGTCGGGACCCGACAGGATGAATCCGTTTGGATCGCGCATAATCTCGCCTGGAAGCCAGTCGGTAGTGGGAGCAGCCCCGATAAAGATGAACAATGCGGAGGCCGGACGAACCTCTTCCTTGCCTGAGTTCCGGATTCTGAGGCATTCGAGGCGGCTTTGCCCCATTGCTTCAACCACCTGCGAGTGCGTTTGTACCGTTATATTGGATGTTTGTGCAATCTGATCGATCAAATATTTCGACATCGACTTTTCGAGCGACTCGGCGCGAACCAGAATGGTGACTTGGCTGGCGTATTTGGAGAAGTGCATGGCCGCCTGACCGGCTGAGTTGGCCCCGCCCACGATAAAAACCTCCTCCTCGGAACAGGATCGCGCTTCTACCAGCGCAGCCCCGTAATATACGCCCATGCCTGTCAGCCGATCGATGCCGGGGGCTTCGAGGCGGCGGTAGTTTACGCCTGTGGCGATGAGGCATACCCGGCAGGAGACCTCGCGACCGTCTCCGGTGCGAACAATCCGGTACTGATCTGCGGCGCGGACGCCGGTTACGCACTGCGTGAGAAATTCGGCTTTGAAGCGAGACGCCTGCGCATAAGCCCGGCGCGCCAGGTCTGCGCCGCTCAGGCCCGATGGGAACCCGAGGTAGTTTTCTATCTTGGAGCTTGATCCGGCCTGTCCCCCGGGCGCGTCAGGCTCGACAACAAGAGTGTGCAGGCCCTCAGAGGTACCGTAAACAGCGGCGCCAAGGCCCGCCGGGCCGCCTCCAACCACGACAAGATCGTAGAATTCGCTGGCGGCCTGGGTCCTCAGACCTACCTTTTCAGCCAACTGCTGCTGTGTCGGCTGCACCAGTGCTGCGCCGTCGGGGAAAAGAACTGCAGGAAGGCGGCTGTCGTCCAGCTTGTACCGCGCCAGAAGATCGAAGGCCTGGCCGTCCCGCTCGGGATCCACCCAGACATACGGCACCTGGTTGCGGGAAAGAAATTCGCGGACGAGATGGTCTTCCAGCGACCAGCGCGGACCGACAACGCGCAGACCCTCGAAGGGTGGTTTGTAACCTTGGTTCCAGTTCTCGAGAAGGTCGTCGAGAACCGGATAGAGCTGCTCCTCGGGAGGGTCCCAGGGCTTGGTGAGATAGTAGTGAATCTTGGCCGAGTTGATCGCCCGGATTGCCGCCTCTGTGTCGGCATAGGCGGTCAGCAGAGCGCGCTTGGCGTCGGGATAGAGCTTCTGAGCTCTCTCCAGAAAATCGACTCCGGACATGCCGGGCATGCGCTGATCGGAAAGGAAGAGAGCAATGGCATCACCTCGCTGCTGGAGCTGGACGCAGGTGTCGAGCGCAGCCTGCCCCGAGGCGGCCCGCAGAATGCGATAATTCACGCCGAATTTGCGGCGCAAATCCTGGACCACAGCCTCGAGCACGCTGGCATCGTCGTCGACGGCAAGAATGACCGGTTTCGCCATAAGAATCCAGTTTATTCCCTGTGCGGTTTCTTTGGGTCTGAGCGCCACGCGAGTGAAAAAGCAATTAAAATGTCATAAACGACTCCAACTTTTTTCTTTGCAACTTTATCGTTCTCGGTTAGGCTATCTCCATCTATACCTTGATTCGTATTTGCTTTTGTAACTTCCCGGCGAAGTTATGAAAGGTGTCGTTTGTCTCAAACAGTGGATATAAGTCACCCAAACCTGCCCTGGTCGATATGTTGTGTAAACGCCTTAAGGGCGTATGCCTGCGGATCGATCCTTTTTTCGACTGAGGCGCTGCAGAGGCGCAAACCCTAACCCTAAAGGCTGGATGGCGCTGAGAGAAAGAATGAATAAGATAATATTGGCCGATAATCAGGCTATCTTCCGTGCAGGAACTGCAAAGGTCCTGGCCATGGAGGACGACTTCAGAATCATTGCCCAATGTGGCGAGACTGAACGTTTATTTCCAACCCTGGATACCTTCAAGGGAGCGATCCTCCTATTCGCTTCCGCAATGAAAGCTAACGTGCACCAGTTGGTCGACCGGGTCCGTACGAACGGAAGCCTCTCCATCGTAATCGCCGAAAATGCCGAATCGACATCCTCTTATATATCCGCCGGTGTCCACGCGGCGGTTCATCGGGCCGTCACCGGTCCGGCGCTGATCGACTGCGTCCGCAGGATCGCTCGCGGGGAGCAGGGCATCCAGATACCCGCTTCCCTTACCGGCGTCATCGAAGAAGATATCGTTGGCGCCCGAGTACGCGACCGGCTCACTCCCAAGGAGATGAAAATCGTCGCGCTTATCGTGCAGGGATGCAAGAACAAGGAGATCGCCGTTCGGCTGACCACAACTGAACAGGTAATCAAAAACTATCTTCGCAGTATTTACGACAAAACAGGGGTTTCCGACAGGCTGGAACTGGCGCTCTTTACGATACACCACAAGATGCTCGCCGAGGCGGCCGCCCAGGTTGGAGACGCCATGGTGCGGATGAATTAAAGACGGTGTCAGAAGTTTTGTGTCCCCCTTGAGACGTAACCTTGGGGGCACACCAACTCCGAAATGGCGCGTATCGTTTTGTCGAGGCCGCATCGGCTCTCGAAGAGGCTTCCTGACCGTATCGATCGGGAAGCCTTTCTGTTTGCGCCAAGCACAGGTCTAATCCGCTGTGCGGGGTTTTGACCGCGCATCGAGCAGAGCATCTACAATCTGCACCAGCTCGCGCGGGTCGGCCGGCTTCTCAAGATATATATCGGCCATCGGCTCGGCGGCCTGGAAAGCTTCCGAAACGAATCCCGAAACGACGACGACCGGTACGGCGGACTGCGCCTTCGCGGCCTCCACTATGGCCCGGCCGCGCTCCCGCCCGAGTCTCCAATCGGTTACTACCGCATCGAAAGCGCCGTTACGTATTTCCCGGATCGCATGTTCAGCAGAATCGCAGGTCGCTACCTCATAACCCGCCTGTTCCAGAATCGTTCTTTTGAGCGCAAGGACGTCTGGATCGTCATCCACGCATAAAATTTTTGGCACGAACTCTCTCCACGCATTTGACTGACTTGAATCAGCCTTTGCTCATGGGGGGAAATGCATGAGATCAACAGATGCAAGAAATGCAATTATTGCAGCTTCTCAGCAACGGATTTTGCCTGGGTGAATAGATATAAGTAATCGGGACCACCAGCTTTCGAATCGGTTCCGGACATATTAAAGCCTCCAAACGGATGCGCTCCAACCATTGCGCCGGTGCACTTCCGATTGAAGTAAAGATTGCCGACGTGGAACTCGCGGCGAGCGCGCTCGAGTTTCTCCCTGTCGGATGAATAGACAGCCCCGGTCAATCCGAATTCCGTGTTGTTCGCAATCGCCAGCGCATCGTCATAATCGCGGGCCTTGATAATCGCAAGAACTGGACCGAATATTTCCTCCTGCGAGATGCGCGCATCGGGCGCAACGTCGGCCAGGACGGTGGGCTGTACGAAGTAGCCTTTCTCAGGTGTGTTGATTGCGGCGCCTCCAGCTACCAACCGGCCCTCACTCTTCCCGATACCGATGTAATCGAGGATCGTCTTCAATGCGCCTTCATT
>JAFAMZ010000413.1 GCA_019232935.1 Silvibacterium sp. | reverse complement strand
TCTTCAGCCTTCATGTAATTGGCAGTGTAGAAAAATGCGAGTCCGCGATAGAAGTCGGCTTCGAGAGCTTTCGGGTCGTCTTTTGAGAGCCGGCCAAGGGTGGCGGCGGCCGAGTCGTAGTCCTGATTCGCGAAATAGGCCATGCCGAGGGCGAACCAGGCGGGGGTGAAACTCGGGTTGAGCCGGAGCGCTTCCTTAAGATGGACGATGCGCTCAGATGGCGACTCGGCGATCATGCCGCGGATGTAGTCTTCGAATGCGTCGACGTGAAGCTGGCCATCGGCGGCGACAAATGTCTGTTGGGCGACGGAATACGTCGGATCGAGTTGGCGGGCGACACGCCAGGCGAGATTGTTCAGGATATCGAGGAGGCTCTTGAGGTCGCCTTCTTGCTGGATGGCGGGGCCGAGCTTGAGGCCCTTGACGTCGAGGATCTGGGCTGCTGCCGTAAGCCGGTCTCCGCTGAGAGTGTAGGAACCGACAATCACGGAATCGGCGTCAAGCGTCTGTGCAATGCGGATGGTGGTGGCGCGGGAGGGCTGGAAGGATTGCGGCAGTCCAAGGTGGTCGAGCGCATAAAGGCGGTCGCCGCGGCTGATGGTGAGGAAGCCGGCCGAATCGAGGCGCCGGTTAAGAATATCGGCAGCGCCTTCGCCGATCCAGTCGAGATTCGGCTGGAAGGTGTGGTTTTCGAATGGCAAGACAAGGAGCAGCCGTCCGTGTGCGGCGGGGTCAGCGGAGACAGCCTGTGGCTGGGGTCGGGCGACTCCGGCGATGAGAACCAGTGAGATAAAGACAAACGACCGGATGATGCGTGGCACAGATCAGATTATAGTTGCCGGCTTTTTGGAGTTGTCGGTTATTAATCCCCCAGTTCACGGTTCAGGGTAGAGGAGTGCTGGGGCAAGTGTCGCCTCCTGCGCTCGATCAAAGTGGAGGACTGCGGCCCATTGGCCTTTGCGTTGTTGCTGCCAGGTGACGGCGCCATCGAGAATGCGGGCGATCACGGCCGGGGTGAGGTCGCGGTGGAAATCGAAGAAGCGGGCGTCGATTGCCTCATTGCGGCGTCCGAGGCTGAGGAGCAGGTGCGGAGGGTCGTACTTGGTCGAAAAAATGAAAGCCGCGGTGTAGGGCGCGGAGAGATGCGCCGCCCGTTGAATCTGCGGGTACGAGAAGTTGTCGATGGAGACGACGGGTATGGGCCAGCGGACGTATCCGAGCTCCGGTTTGGTGAGTTCGTCCGTTCCAGGCCATGCCGTCAGCACGACGGAATGCGAGTAGCGCTGCTGGATCTGTGCGATCGCCGATTCATGCAGCAGGATAACGTCGTGGTAAGCGAGATTATCTTCGGGTGCGAAGCGGTAGGGAGGATTTACGAAAAGCCCGGCAATAAAGGCGACCGCGCTGAGTGCGACCATGGCGAGCCACGAGCGGAGACGTCGGCGAAAGGTGTTGACGCAGAGCAGGATTACCAGCGGATAGAGCGGCAGCAGGTAGCGGGTGAGGAGCGCTCCTCCGAGAACGGAGAAGAGGATGAGGTTCGCAAGAATGATCACGTAGAAAATGGCCTGGACCTCGAAAGAGATGCGCAGGCGCGGCGAGCCGTCGGATTCATTCACCGGGGGCAGCAACATGCACGCGAACATGAGGGCCACCGGCACGAAGAGATTCATGTGCGCGGTGACATGCACGACCCGGTGTGCGAAAGCGATGAGCACACGCAGTGGCGTAAGCGTCGCTGTGGCGTTGTAGCGCAGGTATTCCGGGTTGCCGAAGACAAATCCGGTGCGATGCCAGTGATAGATGTACCAGGCAGCCAGCGGCAGGAGGGGCAGGCAGAGTGCGCCCGCGCGGATGAGGTGAACGCGCGAGCGTGATCGGGTTAACAGCCAGAGTTCCCATGCAGCGAGCGCGAGTGGAGTGACGATGGCGGTCTCTTTGCAGAGGGCGCCAATCGAGAAAAAGATCGCAGAGAGCCAGAGCGAACCGGCTCCCGCACAGAGCAGAAAGACGAGCGCCCAGAGCGTAGCCGCCGCGGCAAAGAGATCGGAGTGCGCGAGCGAGCTTTGCGCGAAGAAGACCGGATAGAGAGCGGTCAGTCCGACGGTTGCTGCCGCCACGGATTGTCTGCCCGTGGTGATGAGCGACAGCGTCCACGTCGCAGTCAGCGCCACCGCGGCGATGGCGCACATGGCGACACGAGTTGTCAGAGGCGAGAATCCGAAGAGCTTCCAGCAGAAGGCCAGATAAATGGACGGCAGCGGTGGATGCGCATTCGAAAGCGTGCTGAAGGGAATGAGCGAGCCAGTGCGGAAGAAGTCGTATGCGGCGGGAATGTAGTACCCCGCTTCGTCCCAGTAATAGGGCAGACGCAGCAGCGCCCAGTGCGCGGCGGTGATCGCGAGAAAAATTGCAGGGAAAACGATCCAGAGGGGAAGGCTTCGTTCAGCGTTCAGGCTTTCGGGCTTCGGCACGCGCCAGTGTATCAAGCGTCAATGCCCGAGAAGGGGCCATCCGGCGCTCAGGCCGTTCCACATGATCTGCAATCCAATGGCGACAAGAAAGAACGCCGAGAGACGAATCATCACATCTGTACCGGTTTTCCCCAGCACCCGCCCCAGGCGCTCGGCGCCCCCATAGCAGAGGGCAATCGTCAGCGAGACAAGCGCCACTCCGGTCAGGGCCGCGGCGAGCTCAAGCGCGTAGGCGCGAGAGAAAATGGAGCTTCCAACCGGCCGCAGGTGGGCTCCCAGTGTAATGGCGATCGAGATGCTTCCGGGGCCGACGCTGAGGGGCATTGTCAGTGGATAGAACGCATGTTTCAGTGCGTCTTCGATGGTGCCGGTTTCCGCGGCGTCAGCATCAGCGCTCTCCTGGTTCAGGAAATTCCAACCCGCGGCGGCGATGACAAGTCCCCCAGTGATCTGCACGATAAAGAGCTTGATGCCGAGAAAAGCGAGGATTTGCGTGCCGATCAGCAGGGATACCGCGAGCAGAAAGAATCCATAAATCGCGATCTTGCGCGCGAGGAGCTTTTGCACGGACTCGGGGTATTGCCGCGTGAGGCTTAGGAAAATGGGCGCGTCACCGATCGGGTTTACAATCGGAAACAGCGTGATGAAAGCGACGCTAATCGTTCTGATGAACTCGACCAGAATGTGCATTGCGAATGACGGGTGCAGGGTGGAACCGATTATAGTTCAGCGCTCTGAACCTAATTACTTTGATCTTCGCAGACTGCAATTCGCCTCTCGATAAATCGGCGCTCCATAGGACTTCGCGCGAGCGAGAGCGCGGCCCGGAAGTGTTCGCGGGCAAGCTCTG
>JAFAMZ010000078.1 GCA_019232935.1 Silvibacterium sp. | reverse complement strand
GTTCACCGATTTACTCGAACTCTTGTTCACCCGGAATGTCAGAACAGAGCCGTCAGCAATCTGCTTGTTGAGGGACAACGTAAAATGTAACTCGGAGTCGGTCGAACTGGTCCGATCGACTGTTAAGGAAGTGACATAACTCTTCTTGATATCATCACCAGTGATTGTTGAACCCGTGGAGTCCTTGAGTTTAATCGCTGTGATCTCCGGAGTTCCATTTGTAAGATACTTACCCTCGATGACCCCGGAAATCTCGGATGGCACAGCATCCCACTTTGACTTGCCTGTACTGGAGTCCTCGAATGTAATCTTGGTCAGCACCCCGGGAATCAGGTCGACGTCAACCGTCATGATCCCGTTGACGACGACCCGTATTTTATTGAGGCTCAGCCCAGCAATTGTATCCTTCACGCCCCGAATCTCCTGCAGTTTACAGTCAGCGGGATCCTGACCTTGGATAGGTTTTACAGGCGTTTTGTCTTCACCGCTATTCGGCTTTTCACTTGCATCGCTACGCCGCGCCTTATCTGCATCGCGCTCCATAAGTGTTGGGCATACGAGGTTGTCATCGGGCTTTGCGACAAGCGTGCATCCGGGCTCGCCATCCTTTGCATTCGGTGAGTTTTTCCCGAAATAGCAGGGAGAAAATAAGTCGCTTAGGATTCGGGCGTTGAACTGAATACAATTCTGCATATCCGGGGTTAGCTTCTTTGTATGTTGCAAATCCCTGAGCAGTGTGGAGCAGTTGTCGGGCGGCGAACTTATTCGACTGTCAGCAGTATATTTAAGCTGCTCATATAGCAAGTCATCGGCCAGTTTCTTCAAGTAGTCAAGTTGCTTATTCGATTTGGTATAGGTCGAGGGAGCGTACCACTCTTTGTTGAAAGGAGGATCGAAGTACAACTCCGCCATATTGAGGAAGACCGCCGGGTCCTTGCGGTAGACCTCAACAAGGCCGGTTGTCAGCATGCGCTCAATCGGGAAGAACGCATAGGTCTTCCCTGGGTCTTCCTTAGCGATCACCATCTTGTCCTGAAATCCGTACTTCAGCACATTCGATTGCTGGTCAATGCGCCGGTCCGGCCAGAATTTTTGCAGTGCAGGAAGGAAATTGCTGCTGAAGCCCGCTACTCCTTGCGTGAAACCCGGGGGTCCGAGAAAGATGAAACCACCTGCGGTTGCCCCGATCATGACCAATCCATTGACAAAAAAATTGCGCTTGCTGAAGACGGAGTTTTGCTTTAAAGCTTCCTGTACTTCCAAGGCGCCGATGCTCGAAATCTGGCCCGATTGAGTTCCACTCTGGTAATCCTGCAACGGGCGAGAATTGAGGCAGGATGAGACTCCTTGAGCGGTTTGCGCGCACTGTGTAGTGTTGGTTGCCCCATCGTCGTAAATTCCGCTGAGCTTCCAATTAGAGTAATCAAGGAAGATGTCATGCAATACGAATTGCTGATCTCGGCTCTGATTCCCGATTGTTACCTGGACTACGAGGAAATGCTCGGCCGTCCATCCTCCGAACAGCTGGGTGGCCGAGGGCTGCGTGAGCAGACCAGCGGTAACGACGACGTTGTCCTTAACCGTCGAGACTGCTCCAATCTGGGTCGCCTGAACCTTGCTCTGTGACGCTGGCGGAGCGGCCGAGCCATTGGAGCCCTGTGAATTTGCTGCTGGGGCATTGTTTGCCTGGTTGTCTGTTGCAGACTTGCCCGCTTGTGCAGTCGCCCTCATGGCAACTGTCATCACTGCGATTGAGACCACACAAATAGTGATTAAGAGTCTGCGACATTTTGAGATAGGGCGGAATGAGGGGCAGAAGACGGACAAATAACCGGAGAGGAGGCGCATGCTCTTCCTTGTGCAGTTGAATTGAAAAGCTGGGACGACAAGGGGGGATTTAAAGCAGAAAGTTCCTTGTAAGCTTGCCGAAGCTTAGCAGGTTGATCACAGTGCGCAACATCACGAAAGTAACTCGTTGACGGTTACTCATATTTGAGAGAATGGCGCAGCTCTCTGAATACGCGCACCGTTGCGGTAAGGACACTGCCTCAGCGATTGATCTCGCGCTAGCCGAGTACCTTGCCTGGGCGCGCTCCGAGTTTCACGAAGCTGTCGAAGGCATCCAGGAAGGCTACGACGACCTGAAGGCCGGACGGATCGAAGTCCGCCGAGGAGATGTTCGAGGAACTGCGCGAGAAGCATGGCCTTCAACGGTAGCCTGACCTTGGCCGGGAATTTCCCTCAACCAGCTATAATGGAATTAGGGACATCAAGAAGGCCCGACTGAAAACGCCGGGCCTTCCCATTTTGGCCCAAAAACCGATTCCCGAAACGGGAAATCAAGCGGCCATAAGTCTTTCGTTTCTTAGGACATGCAGCAAGTCGTTTCCCAACTATGAAGTACAGGCCAGAGAGGGTCTAACCCTCGCGGAATGTATGAAGTAACGGATTCGAGGGGGGAGGGGTGCCAGGCACTGAGATTTCCCAAAAGGGAACACCTGTCACGGACGCGAACCCCTCATCCGAGCTTATTTGTAACCAGCACCAACTCGCTTCTCATGTCGGCTTGACGACCGGAACGGGAGTAGCTGCGGTTTTGAGCTTGGGCAAGGGCAGCGGTTCGAGTCCCCAGATGTAAACGACTAGCTCGCGGCTGTAGTGGAGCAGAGGCGGTGTGTCGGGAAGCCTGATGCCGTGCGCGGCGGGTAGCTCGTTGACCTCGAACTCGGCCTCGGCGCGCTCCAGGGGCCAGGGCAGGTGGTGGATGTTTCCCTTGAAGAGCGCTCCCCCTTTGTCCGGAGTGTAGAGGGCATAGCGTTCGGTGAGGAACTGCTCGAGGTCCTGCTTGTCAGAGGCCTGTCCCAGGCTGCGGTAACGAGCGCGAAAGCGAGCAGGGAATTTCGCGAAGCGGCGCTGGCTGGAGTAGATGAACTCGCGGTTATCGCTGTGCTCGATGCTCATTTTGGACCAGTAATAAGGCAGCTTGAAGAAGAGGCGCGCGCCTGCGACGGCCAGCGGGTTGGCGGCGTCGAGCGAGAAGAAATAGACGCCCGGCAGGTTGGAGTGGGACTCGCGCACGTAGGTGCGGAGGTTCAGCTCGGGGAAGCGGTTGGCTCCGGGGATTTCCGGCCAGCGGTGCATGCGGATCTGGTCCATCCAGAAGGGGACGATGCCGACCCAGGCGGCGCCATCGAATGTGTCCACGGAGAGATTGGCGGGAAGGAGGGGCGCGATTTGGGCGGGAGGTATGGGCCAGTGCGCGAAGAGCAGGTCGTTCCAGCGCTGGGTCATGATCCAGTGGGCGTTGGGCAGGGGCCAGGGGCGGTGGCTGGTGGCGGAAAGGATTTCGCGCCGGTCCTGTGGGTCGTAGGAACTGAACGGGATGAGCGAAAAACGGGAGCGCATGCGCTCGTGGTGGCTGGCTAAGTCGTGGCTTGCGAAGTCGTTCACGCCTTGATCTCGAAGGTGAAGGCAAAAGCAGGACTGCCGTAACGTGAGGTCATATTCACGGTGGACTTTTCCTCAACAAAAGAACCACCTTGCATGATATTAGTCGCGGTGCGGGGTCTTTGGCTCTGCGGGATACCTTATCCTATTGCCCATGCCCGAAACTGATGTCATGCCTGTTTCCTCTTCGGCTCCCGAACAATCACAAAATCAGACGGAAGTATTTGCTGTCCACGGCGCAGACCCGGAAGTGCTGGCTTATGCCATGGCGAAGTACTCGCGCTCATCGCTGTCGATGAGGGACTCTCTTAAGGAGATCAGCAGCCAGCGCGCCGAGCAATTTCTCAACACATTCTATTTCCAGTACGGGCATCGTTCCATTGCCGATCTGGCGCACCTTGCGTTCGCGATTGAGCGGCTGTCGCTGCTGGCGGCGATTGTGCTTGTCGATGAGCAGAGGTGGGATGGGCAGGAGCGATCGACGCGGTATCAGAACTTTCGCAAGAGCGGCTGGTACATGCCGGATTTTGGCGGCGACGCCCGGACAGAGGCGCTGTTTCGGGAGAGGGTGGAGGCGCTGTTTGGGGCGTATCACGAGATTGCTGAGAGGATGCTGGAGTCGCTGAAGGCGCAGGTGGCGCGTCCGGCGGAGATGAAGGCAGAGGCGTATGAGCGAACGCTGCGGGCGCGGGCGTTTGATGTGGCCCGGTATCTGCTGCCGCTGGCTGCGAATACTTCTCTGGGGCAGATTGTGAATGCGCGGACGCTGGAGACGCAGATCTCGCGGCTGCTGTCGAGCGAGTATGGGGAGATTCGGCAACTTGGGGAGAAGCTGCGGGCAGCGGCGAGCGGAGCGGCGTGGAACGTGCACGGAGAGGAACTCGAGAAGCTCGCGGAGGAGATTGCGGCGGTGGATCCGGCGGTTGGGGAGCGGGCGGCGGCGGTGCTGAGGCGGGAGGTTCGGACGGCTCCTACGCTGGTGAAGTATGCGGCTCCGAATGAGTACGAGATGGCGACGCGGCGGGAACTGAGGCAGGCCGCGGCGGAGCTGATGGATGGCGAGGCGATCGAGACGGCTCCGGCGGTGGACCTGGTGGAAGGGGATGAACCGCTGGAGGTTGAGCTGGCGACGACGCTGCTGTATGGGGCGTGCCACTATCCCTATCGGCAGGTGCGACGGCATGTGGAGGGGATGACGGAGGCGCGGCGGGATGAGATTATCGCGCTGGGCACGCGGCATCGGGGCAAACACGACGAGCTCCTGCGGGAGTTTGCGTCGGGGAAGGCGCTGAAGTTCGACATATTGATGGATATCGGGGGCTTTCGCGATATGCATCGGCATCGGCGGTGTGTGCAGGTGCTGCAGGGGTTTACGGGAATGCATGGATGGGAGACGCCGGAGGGGCTTGCGGAGGCGGGCCTGGAGCGCAGGTACGAGGAGGCGATAGGGGCCGCGCACGCAGCTTCGGTGGAACTCGGGCGGGGTGGCGCGCCGGAAGCGGCCGAGTCTGCGCGTTATCTGCTGCCGCTGGGGACGCGGACGCGGGCGCTGTTCAAGATGGATTTTGCGGAGGCGGTGTATATCTCGGAGCTAAGGTCGCAGCCGCAAGGGCATTTCTCGTATCGGCGAATTGCGTGGGAGATGTATGAGGCGGTGCGGAGGCAGCATCCGTCGCTGGCGCGGTATTTCCGGGTGACGGATGTGAGGGAGCCGGTGGATCTGTTGAAGAGATAACGAATTCGGTACCCGATTTCGCACAGCCAACGCTTCTAGAATTCCGCTAGCTGGACTTCATCCAGCTGTCAACGTTACTATGGTTTTTGATTTTTATTCGCCCCCGATCATTTTGGTGTAAGATGCAGCCAAATACCCGGATTGTCCTGATTTGAAAAGCAGTTAACACGCACCGCAGACTGGAGAGGCACTCGTGGCAGATGACCGTTCCCGCGCCGTAGATTTGGCGCTATCCCAGATTGAAAAGCAGTTTGGCAAGGGCTCCATCATGCGCCTCGGCAGCAGGGAAGTGGTGCCTATCGCCACTATCTCCACCGGGTCGATCTCGTTTGACGCTGCGCTGGGGGTCGGCGGAGTGCCGCGCGGGCGGGTGATTGAGATATTCGGGCCGGAGTCGTCGGGCAAAACGACCATCACGCTGCAGATCATCGCCGAGGCGCAGAAGCAGGGCGGCATGGCGGCGTTTGTAGATGCCGAGCACGCGCTCGATCCGGCGTATGCCAAAAAGCTGGGTGTAGACGTCGACAATTTGCTCGTCTCGCAGCCTGATTATGGAGAGCAGGCGCTCGAGATTACCGAGGCGCTGGTGCGTTCGGGAGCGATTGATGTGCTCGTCGTCGACTCAGTGGCGGCACTGGTTCCCAAGGCCGAACTCGACGGTGAGATGGGAGATTCGCACGTCGGACTGCAGGCGCGGCTCATGTCGCAGGCGCTGCGCAAGCTGACTGGAACGGTCGCGAAGTCGCGGACGTGTTTGATCTTCATTAATCAGATTCGCGAGAAGATCGGCGTGATGTTCGGTAATCCGGAAACGACGACGGGAGGCCGCGCGCTGAAGTTTTATTCATCCGTGCGGGTGGATATTCGCCGGATTGCCGCGGTCAAGGAAGGCGAGGCTGTCGTCGGTTCGCGCACCAAAGTGAAGATCGTCAAGAACAAGGTTGCGGCGCCGTTCCGCGAGGCCGAATTCGACATTCTTTACGGAGAAGGCATTTCGCGCGAGGGCGACGTGCTCGATCTGGCCGTGGCCAACAACATCGTCGAGAAGTCCGGCGCCTGGTACAGCTACGGCGGCGAGCGTATCGGACAGGGCAGAGAGAACGTGCGCAGCTTCCTGAAGGACAATCGCGACGTTTTCACGAAGATCGACGCGCAGCTTCGCCAGAAGCTGGGGATCGTGAGCCCCAATGCATCGCCCGAAGTTCCGGCGGTGCCGGTGAATGGGTCGGCAGCGGCGCAGGAGGCAGTGAGACCGGCAAGACGGCAGTAGGATTCGATAGGGGGACCACCACGCAAACGGTGTCCCCTTTTGTTTGGCTACCGTTATGTATGTATGCTGATGTATGCTAGATTATGAGCTACAGCGATCAGGTCATCCAATTCGTCCGTCACTCATATCTCGAACCGGCTGCCAGGTCAGGGGAAACAGTTGTTCGGATTAGGGCGGGCGATGTTCACAAGGCTCTTCGCTGGACGAATCGGGTTCCTTCTGTCTGCCAGGCGCTTTCGTCCAAGCGCTTCCTCGATGAAAATCATCTTGAACTGGTAAAAACCCAGGGCCCTCCATCTGGTCTGAGCACTACGACCGTTTATACGTACAAGCTGAAGCCGGCCAAAGCTGAAGGACGTAAGCAGAAAGGCCTGCGGGCTCTCAGGGGGAGAGGCACAGAGATGTTTCGGCGTCTTGGGGGCGGAGAAAGATGGCTGCGCCGTGGGCGAGAGAACTTCTATTCTGCCGGACAAGAAGAACAGCTTGGGACCGGGAAGAGATCGTGAGCCTTATCTACTGGGACACGATGCTGTTCGTTTACATGATTGAGGATCATCCTCAGTTTGCTCCGAAGGTCGATCGGATCCTCGGGCACATGCTGAAACGAAGGGATGTTCTTTGCACCAGCGCATTCGCCTATGCCGAGGTATTGACGGGACCAATCAAAGAGAACGAAGCAGATCTTGCACGAGATACACGCAACTACTTTCGGGGCGATGAGGTCAGGCTTATCCCTTTTACATTCGAGACGGCTGAGCTGTTTGCTGAGATTCGCGCAAAACACTCCCTGCCGGCCGCGGATTCTATCCATCTTGCAACCGCAGCACAGGCAAAGGTCGATCTGTTCATCACAAACGACAAACGCCTTCACAAACTCACTCTCCCAGGGATCGGTTTTATAGTTGGGCTGGACGGAACGGTGTTCTAGTGCTGTAAACGTTGTAGAGGCTGATAAAATCCTCGATGGCGTGAACACCGTTAAAGCCATCTATCCCGGCAGCTTCGATCCGGTGACCAACGGTCATCTCGATCTGATTGCGCGCGGCGCGAAGATCTTCGACCATCTTGTGGTCGCTATCCTGCGCAATTCTTCGAAGAATCCGCTCTTCACGGTTGAGGAGCGCGTGGAGATGCTTACAGAAGGTGTGGCTTCGTTCTCGAACGTCTCCATCGCCACATTTGACGGTCTGCTTGTCGACTTTGTCCGCAAGCAGCAGGCGCAGGCGCTGATGCGGGGTATCCGCGCCATCAGCGATTACGAATACGAGTTTCAGATGGCGCTGATGAATCGCCGTCTCGCGCCCGAGCTTGAAACCATCTTCATGATGCCGGACGCAAAGTACTCTTTTGTCAGCTCTCGGCTGGTGAAGGAGGTCTTCATTCTCGGCGGATCCATTGAGGGGCTGGTGCCGCGTTTTGTGATTGACCGGCTGAAGCAGCGCGTTCCGAAGGGTTGAAATCCAGCACCCGTGACTTCGCGGGGAGAAGCCAAATGTTCGAGCGCTATACAGAAAAAGCACGACGAGTGATCTTCTTCGCGCGTTATGAGGCGAGCGCGTTAGGAATCGAATACATCAACCCTGATTGCCTCCTGCTGGGCCTGGTCCGCGAAAGCGGGGAGATCAGCACGAAATGGCTGGAACTCCCTGCCACAGATCTTCGCCGGATCATCGAGTCACAGACGATGAGAGTGAAGCATGTGGCAACCAGCGTTGATCTGCCTCTGGACACGGTGGCGAAGAGAGTCCTGGACCATGCCGCCGACGAATGCGAGCGCCTGGCTCACAAGCACATCGACACCAAGCACCTTTTTCTCGGGTTGCTTCGAGAGCCGGATACATTTGCGGCGAGAAGAATCAAGGATTGCGGGATGACGGTCGAAGAGATTCGCGTGGCTATAGCGCAGGATTCTTCCGGGCGAGGGCTAAAGGAAACCCGTCGATACCATTCGATGCAGCGCGAGCTGAAGGTCAAGGTTCTGAACGAGTCCGGGGACGAGTTGGCCATTGAGGAATTCGCCCCTCTCCAATGGACGGCGCGGCCGCCCGCGATTGGCGAAGCTATCCTGGTCAAAGAGGCAGGGGCTCTGGAGCCTTATCGCATCATCGACGTTGTCTGGAATATTGAGGCCGAGAATGCCGTCTCGCAACCGGCTGAAGTTGTCCTGAAGGTTCGCAAAGAGCAGTCGTGATCGCAGAACCCGCATTTCTCTCCACGCGACGGAAAAATCTGAAAAAATAGATTCATGATGACGACAGCTACTGCCACCAAAGTTTTCGCCGACCGCATCGGGCGCATTGAAGTCTCGGCCACCATGGCCGTCACCGCGGAAGCCGCGAAGCTGCGCGCCCAGGGCGCGAAGCTGGTCGACTTCGGAGCCGGCGAGCCCCATTTTGCCACGCCGCGCCACATCAAGGATGCAGCCATTGAGGCCATCAACGAGAACTTCACGCGGTATACGACGGTCTCGGGAATTCCTGAGGTGCGAAAGGCCATCGTTGAGCGCCATGCGTGCGATTTCGGCTCGGACTACGCGCCGGATGAGGCCGTGTTCACGACGGGCGGCAAGCTGGCAATCTTCAACGCCATCCAGGTGCTGGTCGACCATGGCGACGAGGTCATCGTGCCGGTGCCTTACTGGGTCTCATACAAGGACATTGTCCAGTACGGCGGCGGCAGGCCTGTGTACCTCGAAACCGAGGAGGCGGAGAATTTCCGCATTTCGGCGGAGGCAATCGAAAAGGCGATTACGCCGCGCACCAAGGCGATTCTGCTGAATTCGCCGTCGAATCCGGCGGGATCGGTCATCTCGCCTGCCGATCTGGAGCGCATCGTTCGGCTTGCGCATGAGCGCGGCATCTATCTTTTGCTTGATGAGTGCTACGCGTACTTGCAGTACACCGGCGCACCGGTCAGCGGAGGATCGTTCACCGACTGCAAGGAGCACGTGATTGTGCTTGGGTCGTTGTCGAAGACCTACGCGATGACGGGATGGCGCGCTGGGTTTGCACTCGGGCCGAAGCCGATCATCGCGGCCATGAGCAAGCTGCAGAGCCAGTCGACGTCCTCAACGGCACACTTCGTGCAGAAGGCCGCAGTCGCGGCTCTGAACGGCTCGCAGCAGTGCGTGGCCGAGATGAGGGCGGATTATCTGGCGCTGCGCGATCGTATTCTGGGCAGGCTGGCAGAGATTCAGGGGATCACGTGCACGAAGCCTGAGGGGGCCTTCTATGTGTATCCGAATGTGAGCGCGTATCTCGGCAAACCGGGCGCGCAGACTACGCTGGAACTGGCGTCACGGCTGCTGCATGAGGCGCATGTGGTCACGGTTCCGGGAGAGGCCTTCGGGACGAAGAAGCATCTGCGGCTGGCTTATGCGGTTACCCCCGCCGATGTGGATGAAGGCGTGGAGCGGATGAAGGTGTTTTTCGCGAAGCTGTAGAGGGGAAGAATCTGAGTTTCCATCCTAAACGCAGTCCATCGGGTGAAGGATGGATGTCATTGCAGTGGATCACCAGATATCGCGTTCTTTGGGACGATCCGGCCAGCGATCTGAAGTCCTCGAACTCGTCTGGCGCCTCAGCGCGGCGCCGGGCGCTAAGTTCGAAAAACTTCTTCCAGGTCTGCTCAGGTAACTGCTTTCGAAACCGATAAGGTTACGTCTCCACTGACGGAGTTCTGACTTACTCCGACTTCATTTTCCCGGAATGGTGAATTCAGGCGGCAAGATTACAACCTGACGGCGTCCCATGCGAAATAGCTTTACCACTGCTTTGTTATTGAATTTATTACCTCCGTCACTTGGTGTATATCACGGATGGGCGGAGCGTAAATGGCGCTTCGTAGCTGCTAATCTCAAACCATGATTCTTCGCGTTCGCGGCATTCTTTTCGATATGGATGGAGTCCTGGTCAGCTCGCTCGGTTCGGTCGAGCGGAGTTGGAAGACCTGGGCCGAGGCTCGCGGGATCGATCCTGCGCTGGCGATCAGGACGGCGCATGGGCGGCGCGCGATCGAAACAGTCCGGCTGCTGCGTCCCGATCTGAACGATGCGGAAGAGCTGAAGTGGATCGAGGATATGGAGGTTGAGGACAACGAGGGCCTGGAGATTCTGCATGGGGTGAAGCCCATCCTCGAATCTCTGCCGGAAAAGTACTGGACGGTGGTTACGTCGGCCACCGACCGGCTTGCGCGCGCGCGCATGATGTATGGGGGCATTCCTGTTCCGGCCCGGATGATTACCGCAGACGTGGTTTCCAAGGGTAAGCCCGATCCGGAGCCCTACAGGCGCGGAGCGGAACTTCTCGGGCTGGCAGCGAAGGATTGTGTGGTCGTCGAAGATTCGGCGTCGGGAGCAAAGGCGGGACACGCGGCCGGGTGCAAAGTTCTGGCCACGCTCTTCTCTCACTCGCTCGAAAGCCTTGCTGCCGCGGACTGGATCGTCCGGTCGCTGGAAGAGGTGAGTGTCCGCGTGGTGGAGGACCAGGTGGAGCTCCAGTTCGAGCCGGTCGGCCGCGAAGCTGTCGCCGCAGCGACCACCCACTGAGCAAAACCATGGCCTACACTGTCCCGGTCGAATACGCCGATGCGCGCAAGATGCGCACCCGCAACAAGCGCTGGTATCGCGCTGCGCACTGGCCGATCTGGATCTGGGTTTTCTTTCTGGCGCCGGGCCCGCTAACGTTCGATCTCTTCGCACGGGGTGGCAGCGTGGGGAACCTCATCTGGCTGGGAGCCGTGCTCGCCGGCACGGGCATCGCTGCGCTTTATGGACAACTTCCCGGCGCCGAGCCGGCGCCTTATATCCTGCGGTTTACCGAGGATCGTCCCAATCCGCTGTATCGGCGCGTCTGCTACACGTTCGCGTGGAACGCGCTGCTGAACTTCGCCCTGCTGAATCTTGCGGGGCTGGTCATCGCAGTTGTGACCGGCACGTGGTACATGAAGCAGATTTATGCGCGCGGATATACACTACTGCTGGTCCTGATTCTGGGGCTGGGGCTGCTCGGCGCCTTGCCGCGGGTGCGACGTTCGACTAAAGGCGAAGGGTGGGAACGGCGGTATTTCTACGGAACTGTGTGGGCAGTCACGGCTGCTCAAGTCGTTCTGCTTGTTCTCTGGAAGACCCTGCCGCGGAGCCATTCGACGGACATTGTGAAGCTGGCCGTTTATTGTGCTGTGCTGGCGGGGATGGGAGCGGCGGGCGCATTCGGGTTGCTGCCGCGAACGCGTCCTATTCTGCCGGGAGAATTGATGGTGGCAGACTGACGAGTAAGGAGGCGTCGGAATCAGCTCTGATCCGTTGGGCAGGCATCTGGTAACGTCAACTGTTTCTTACTTTTCCGGCGAGTTATCGAGCGACTCACTGTCGTCGATGCGGATCAGCCCGCGCATGCGGTTTCACGAGCGCGAATGCGGGTGGATAGCGGGGGCAGAGAAACCGATAAATAGCCAATTTTTTCAGAGCCCCCGAGAGCCCGGGTCGAGTCTACCTCGTTGTGGTGCCGGCAAAAACGGGCCACAGGAGTCACCAAAAAGGCGCATACTAACGTCTAAGGAACAGGGACCTGTCTGGTCTGTTCCCGTGGTGGGGGTTTTCCCTATGCAAAATACGCGCTTCCTTCATCGCTTACCAGCGACCCTGGCGATAGCGGCCGCTCTGGTTTTTGCTCCGGCCCTCATCTTCGCCCAATCCAGCGGCGCGCAGGACCAGCAGCAATCACCGGCGGCTAGCCCGGCTTCCGGAACGGGTCAAAGCTCAGGTCAGCCTGCTTCTGGAAAGCCGGCTGGCACCGCACCACTCCCACCCCCCGACGCCAAGCCGAGTGGGCCGACGCAAAACCCAAGCCAGGCCGATGATCAGACCGGCGGCACCACCGCTGCGCAACCAAGTCCCGCCGCGGGGGCGTCCAGCGGACCTTCGGGTGATGGTTCGATGCCCGGGGTAAAAAAGGGAAGCATCAACGATGTGAATGCGGTCGGGACTCGCGACATTGGCGGGAAGGGCCTGGGCAACTGGTATTCGACTGAATCTGAGATCAAGATGGGCAAGCAGTATGCCGCGATGGTCGAGAAGAGCACGAAGTTCATCACCGATCCGATGGTGACCGAGTACGTGAACCGCGTTGGCCAGAACATTGTGAAGAACTCCGACTGCAAGGTGCCGTTCACGATCAAGGTGATCGACTCGGACGAGATCAATGCGATGGCGTTGCCGGGCGGGTTCTTCTATGTGAACTCCGGGCTGATCCTTGCGGCCGACGAAGAGGCCGAGCTTGCCGGTGTGATGGCGCATGAGACGGCCCACGTCTGCGCGCACCATGCGGCCCGCGAGATGACGCGGGCCAACTATGCGCAGCTCGGGACTATTCCGCTGATTTTCATCGGCGGGTGGGCCGGGTACGGCATTTATGAGGCGGCGAACCTGGCAATTCCGCTGACTTTCCTGCAGTTTTCGCGGGAATTCGAAGCTCAGGCCGATTATCTTGGCCTGGAATACATGTATCGCGCCGGCTACGATCCGCAGGCGTTTGTGACCTTCTTCGAGAAGATCCAGGACCTTCAGAAGCACAAGCCGGGCGCAGTGGCGCGTGCTTTCTCCGATCATCCTCAGACGCCGGACCGGATCGCTCACTCGCAGGAGGAGATTGCCAAGATCCTTCCGCCCCGCGATGAATATCTTGTGACTACGTCGGAGTTTGACGAAGTGAAGGCGCGGCTTGCGAGGATTGAGAACAAGCGCAAGCTCACCGACAAGAACACGCAGAAGCCGACGCTTCGGCGGGTGAGCAACAATCCCGATCCGAACAATCCGAGCAGCACGACCGACGATCGGCCTACACTGCATCGCCGCGACGATTCGGGTACACCGACGACAGGCGGGAACTCGACGCCGAACAGCAATCTCAGGCCAGGGTCTCTGGATTGACGGATGAAATTGGAATTTCAATCAGCAAGGGCGCCTCTCAGGTGCCCTTAATTTTTCGATCAGCACTTTTTGCACTTGGCCAGAATGGCCTTCTGGAGCCGTTCGCGGAGATCGTTGGGCAGCTCGTAGATCGGGTGCTTGCGATAAATTTCGATCGTCTTGCGCGTGGTGCTGAGAGTGATGGTGCAATGCTCACAACCGCTCAAGTGCTCCTCGAGCTCGGCCCGCATTGGAACCGTAACCTGGTTATCGATGAGGTCATCCAAATGCGCCAGAAACTCTGAGCAGTTCACTTCACACCATCCTTGTTTCTATTGCGGAAGTAGCGGCTGAGCCGTTCCCGCAACTGCAGCCGCGCCCGCAGCAGGCGCGACTTGACTGCTGGAATACTTAAACCCAGACTCTCGGCAGTTTCTTCGGTCGAGAGACCCTCCACATCGCGGAGGACGAAGACCACGCGGAATCCCGGGGGGAGGCCCTGGATGGTCTTACGGAGAATATCGGCCATTTCGGATTGCCCGTACAGCTGCTCGGGATCCGGAGCCCAGTCCGCAAGGTCCCTTGGCATTGACCCTTCGTCGGTTTCGACATCCTCGTCGATCGACACCATGCGTCCGGTGCGCCGCTTGCGCAGGCGC
>JAFAMZ010000291.1 GCA_019232935.1 Silvibacterium sp. | reverse complement strand
TCTTCGGAGTGGACGCGAAAACTGGATCGCATACTGCTGCATCGGATCGCTGGGCCCCTGCTCTTCGTGGCCGTGGTGATAGGCGTGTTCCAGGTCGTTTTCTCGATAGGCCAGCCGCTCAGCAATGCTTTCGGCGATTTTCTTAATTCGGTTGGAGTAAAGGCCGGAGGCTATCTCGGACACGGATGGTTCGAATCGCTGCTGGTGGACGGCATCTGGAAGGGCGTGGCTTCGGTCCTGGTATTTCTGCCGCAAATCTTGTTGCTCTTTCTGTTTATCGGGGTGCTGGAGGACTCCGGCTATCTGGCGCGCGCGGCGCTGATTGCGGACCGCGTTATGCGGGCGATCGGGCTGAACGGGAAGGCGTTCATCCCGCTTCTGTCGGCCTACGCCTGCGCGGTTCCGGCAATCATGGCCACACGGACCATCGAGAACAAGCGCGACCGCTTTGCGACGATTCTTGTGGCGCCGTTCATGACCTGCTCGGCGCGGCTGCCTGTTTACCTGCTGATGATTGCGGCGTTCGTTCCGAACAAGCCGCTCATCGCGGAATTTTTCGGGCTGCGCGCGGCGGTGATGCTGTCGCTGTATGTGATGGGATTTCTCGCTGCGCTGGGCACGGCGCGACTGCTGAAGTCGTCGATCCTCAAGGCCGCTTCGGCACCGTTCATTCTGGAGCTGCCGCAATACCGTCTGCCGACTGTAAGGTCACTGGGGCTGCGCGTGATCGATCGCGGGAAGGTGTTTCTGAAGCAGGCCGGAACGGTGATTCTGTGCGTCACCATCGCGCTGTGGATCCTCAGCCACATTCCGATCCACGCGGATCTTCCAGACAGCGTAGTCGGGCATGTGGGCCGCTGGGTCGAGCCGGTGATCCATCCGCTGGGATTCAACTGGAAGATCGGCATCGGACTGCTGAGCTCGATCATTGCCCGTGAGGTAATCGTGGGGACGCTGGGCACGCTGTACGGGGCTGATCCCGAGACCCAGTCGCTGGGCCTGCAGGCGGCGCTGCGCCACGATCTGACGCTCGGGGGCGCGATGGCGCTGGTGGTGTTCTTTGCGTTTGCGATGCAGTGCACCTCGACGCTGGCTGTGGTTCGCCGCGAGACAAACAGCTGGAAGTGGCCGGCGCTGCAGTTTGCCTACATGAGCGTGTTGGCGTACACGGCGGCGCTGCTGGTGAATCAGATCATCACGCATTTCGTGCACTGAGCTGCGGCGGTTGACACACACTTTGGTTATTCCTACTCTCAAGTTATGGAAGTGCATTTGTCAGCCGATACGGAGCGGAAACTGGTCCGACTTGCCGAACAGCAGGGGCGTGACAGCGAGTCCCTGATTGTGGAGGCTGTGGAGCGCATGATCGATTACGACCAGTGGTTCCTCGCCGAGGTTGAACAGGGCCTGGCTGCTGCCGATCGGGGAGAATTCGTCGAACACGAGCAAGTTGGCGCCCTGATTGACAAGCGGTATCCGGGGTGATGCGGATACGCTGGACTTCACGGGCTGTCGAAGATCTGACAGGAATTTGCGATTACATTCAGGAAAGTGGCAGACCAGAGACGGCTCGCCGTGTCGCGGTCAGAATTCACCAACGGATTGCTTTGCTGGCGCGGTTTCCGCAGAGCGGAAGAGCAGGCCGTAAAGAGGACACGCGGGAACTGGTGATAACAGGACTGCCATACATCGTGATGTATCGCATCCGGGAAAATGTGATAGAGGTTCTGCGAATTCTGCACGGCGCACAAAAGTGGCCTGAAGTTTAATGATCCCGTCGGGTTCCTCCTGACGAATAATTTTAAAGAGTACAAGCATGATTTCAGTCAGCAATGTGAGCATGCGCTACGGCGCAAAGATTCTGTTCGATGACGTGACGATCACGTTCACCCCGGGCCGCCGGTATGGTTTGACGGGGCCTAACGGGGCGGGCAAGTCGACTTTTATGAAGATCCTCTCCGGGGAGCTGGATGCGCAGAAGGGCACCGTGGTGCGTCCGAAGAAGGTCGGTATTCTGCGGCAGGACCAGTTCGCCTTCGATGCCTACCGGGTCATCGACACGGTCATCATGGGCAACAAGGGGCTGTGGGCGGCGCTCGAGGAGCGGGACGCCATCTATTCGAAGGCCGAGCTTACCGATGAAGACGGGATGCGCCTGGGCGAGCTTGAGGGCATTGTCGGCGAGGAGGACGGCTATACGGCGGAGAGCGACGCGGCGGTCCTGCTGCAGGGGCTGGATATTCCGGATGAGCTGCACGAGCGCAGGATGGGCGAGTTGCAGGGCGGGCAGAAGGTCCGGGTGCTGCTGGCGCAGGCGCTGTTTGGGAATCCGCAGGCGCTGCTGCTCGATGAGCCTACGAACTACCTTGACCTGGACTCGATCCACTGGCTGCAGGATTTTCTAAGCAGGTTCGAAGGGACGCTGATCACCATCTCGCACGACCGGCACTTCCTCAACAGCGTGACGACGCACACGGCGGATATCGACTACGAGACGATCATCACGTATACGGGCGGCTACGACGATATGGTGCTCGCCAAAACGCAGATCCGCTCGCGTCTTGAGGCCGAGAATGCGCAGCGCGAGAAGAAGATCGCGCAGCTGAACGAATTTATCGCTCGATTTGCGGCAGGAACGCGCTCGAGCCAGGTGACGAGCCGGAAGAAAGAGGTCGAACGGCTGCAGACGACAGAGCTGGCGCGGTCGAATATCCAGCGGCCGTATATCCGGTTCGAGATGATCCGGCCGTCGGGGAAGACGGCACTGGAGTTCGAGGGCGTCCGCAAGAGCTACGGCGAGTTGACGGTTATCGACGGCTTCAGCGCCAATGTGATGCGCGGCGAGAAGGTTGCGCTGATGGGGCGCAACGCGCAGGGGAAGACAACGCTGGTTAAATCGCTGCTGTCTGGTATTCCCGACCTGGCCGAGCAGGGCTTCACGCTCGACGCGGGCACGATCAAGTGGGGGCATGAGGCGCAGATCGGGTACTTCCCCCAGGATCACACCGGCGTGATCGAGCCGGGGCTGACGGTTGCGGACTGGCTGCATCAGTGGGATCCAAAGGCAACCAAGGAAGACATTCGCGGGATACTCGGGCAGATGCTCTTCCGCGGCGAAGAGGGGCTGAAGCCGACGGCGGCTCTGTCGGGCGGTGAGGCTGCCCGGCTGCTCTTCTGCAAGCTGATGTTGCAGAAGCCGAATGTGCTGATCTTCGACGAGCCGACGAACCATTTAGATCTGGAGTCGATCAATGCGCTGAATATCTCGCTGCAGCGGTATGAAGGGACTGTCCTGCTGGTGAGTCACGACCACGATCTGATTGATGAGGTCGCCACTCGGATCTGGCATTTCGAAAATGGGGCGATCGACGACTTCAAGGGCCCTTACGAGGAGTACATCGCGGCGACCAGTGCGGCGCGGTAGCAGCTGGATACCCTCCCCTCTTTTTACTGGCTATTCTGCAATCGTTTGATTGCAGAGATTTTGCAGGTAGAGCCAGCTGCAATCGACTCATTTTAGGGGATTTGCGAGCTTCTTTCGTTGATTCTATTATTTATGGCCTGTTGCTGCGGCTATTCGAGAATGCGGCCGTAGATCCTTCATTTTGGACAATTTGCGTGTTTCTCATAGCTGTCGAATGGGTTACTGCTGCGGGCCGGTTGGGCGGCGGCTTCCGACCTGGTGTTCCGGGCTGGTTCATTCTGGCCGCATAGCACTGCATGACCTGGGTAAGGTACACACAAGGAAGCCACTGATTGCCTCCTAATAGACTGATTGCCTCCTAAACTGATTGCCTCCTAATAGGTGGGCGCGGAAATGAAAGTGCCCTCCGTTGGGGGCCAAAGGACATCTTGCATACCGAACCAAGGCCCAGAAACCGAGCTTGAGTGGAGAACTTTTTGCCTCTATTTCTATTTTAGCTGGTTGGAGGAAGGAGTCGGCCAAAGTACGGTAGGGTGTATTGCAAACTGAATCAGCCAGTTGCGGTCGGAGCGATGTCGTTTGGGGGTTGACATCGGATCAGATTCAGAAGGTCAATAAGCGCGTTGCCCTGTACGCGACCATTGAAATCCACTGGATGGCGCAGTCCTCTTAAATGCGGGCCGATTTGCCATGGCACTTGATGGTTTGGGGACTCCATTGACACAGAGGAAGGATGGAGAAGGGTTACGGTACTGCTCAGCTGAGTCGGCGTACCAAGGCCGCGATCACCCAGCGGCAGTAGGTGGTTCAGCTAAGATGAAGGTCTCATGTTGCTGTCCGATCCCGAATTCGCCCGGAGCGACGTGTTGCGGGTCTTCAATCACGCTCAGATCTATCTTTTTCTCGGGGCCGCCATTATTACGGTCGGATTGCTCGCAGCGGCGTTCTCGCTTCTGCGCCGGCGCATCGACGCTCTCCTTCTTTGGTTTGCGCTCTTTGCCATACTTTATGGCGTTCGTCTTGAAATCAACTATCAGCTTTTATGGGCGCTGGGGCTTCGACCGATGGCGCTCCAGCGAATTGGAATCGCTATAGACTTTCTGACTCCGATTCCAGCGTTTTTCTTCCTGAGAGAGTTAAACCTTCTTGGTCGGGTTGGCCGCGTCCTTGCCATGATCGTGTGGCCGTTTGCGCTGAGCCTTGCAGTCCTGACGCTGTTTGTTGGTCCTCAGACTTTTCTTCGAACCGCCAACAACACCTTCATT
>JAFAMZ010000225.1 GCA_019232935.1 Silvibacterium sp. | reverse complement strand
GCTGCTGGATGAGTACTTCCGGGTCGAAGGACGAAAGACCTGGTTCGAGACGATCGACGAGATGCAGATCGTACTCGATCAGTACCTCATCGAGTACAATACCAAGCGCCCCCATCAGGGCCGCAATATGAACGGAAGAACGCCCTTGAAGGCCTTCCGAGACGGTGTCCGCAAACAGCCAAAGGAGGCATCGAAAACCGACCTCGTCACCGCAGCTTGAAAACCCTGTCCGAGGCGGCCGAGTGTCAGGTGATTACCCTCTCTGTAGGTCGTGTCCCACCGAGTGGTGTAGGAGCTGATGCCGGGGAATGGCGCTACGGGAGCGTAGCGACCGGAAGCGCCATTCCCCGGCAAGCCCTTGATGAGGGCGGTCATCGTCAGTCTTCGGTAGAGTTTGGTTACCACACTAAACGGAACCAAAGGAACCCGACGATGACCGACGATATGATGAACCTGCAAAACCTCCTGGGGAAGAGCGCCGACGCAGATTTGCTGCGCGAGATGATCGGCTTTGCCGCACAGCGGCTGATGGAACTGGAGGTCGAGTCGCTGACCGGCGCCGGTCATGGCGAGCGCAATCCTGACAGAACGACGCACCGCAACGGCTATCGGGAACGCGACTGGGAGACGCGCGCCGGAACCGTCGAGCTGCGCATCCCCAAGCTGCGCAAGGGCAGCTACTTCCCATGCTTCCTGGAACCGCGTCGTCTTGCCGAGAAAGCACTGACCGCGGTCATCCAGGAAGCCTATGTCCAGGGCATCTCGACCCGATCGGTCGACGATCTGGTCAAAGCCATGGGAATGACCGGCATCTCCAAAAGCCAGGTCAGTCGTCTATGCGGCGAAATCGACGGCAAGATCCAGACCTTCCTGGAGCGACCGCTGGAAGGCGATTGGCCCTATATCTGGCTGGATGCGACCTATCTGAAGGTGCGCCAGGACGGCCGTATCGTCTCGGTGGCGGTCATTATCGCCACCGGCGTCAACGGCGATGGCCGCCGCGAGGTTCTCGGCATGGCGATCGGCGCATCGGAGGCCGAAACCTTCTGGACCGACTTCCTGCGCAAACTCACCCGTCGCGGCCTGCGCGGCGTCAAGCTGGTCATCTCCGATGCCCATGAGGGGCTCAAGGCGGCGATCACCAAGGTGCTGAACGCGACCTGGCAGCGTTGCCGCGTCCACTTCATGCGCAACGTCCTGGCTCATGCCGGAAAGCAAGGTCGCCGTGTCGTCTCCGCCTTTATCGGTACCGCCTTCGCCCAAGATGACGCTGGCGCCGCCCACGCCCAATGGCGCCAGGTGGCCGATCAACTGCGGCCGCGTGTCGCCAAGCTGGCGGCCTTCATGGATGAGGCCGAAAACGACGTACTGGCCTATATGAGCTTCCCGGCGGCACATAGGGCAAAGCTCCACTCCACCAATCCCATCGAGCGGCTGAACGGCGAGATCAAGCGGCGTACCGATGTCGTCGGCATCTTCCCCAATGAAGACGCCATTACGCGCCTCGTCGGCGCGATCCTGCTCGAACAGAACGATGAATGGGCCGTCCAGCGCGCCCGCTACATGACCCTGGAAACCATTGCGCCGCTGAGCGATGATCCTCTCGTCATGCTGTCCGCTGTGGCCGCCTGACGATCAACCGGCCAAGCTCGCCGGAGATAAGACGACGACGTCGCTCTTACACCACTCCCAGGGACACGATCTGTTCTCATGAATAATCCGGGCTAGCCCGGATTATTCATCAGGCCGCGTAGCCGCCATGATTTTGGCAGCGTGAAGCCGTGGCGCCAAGTGCGCTATTTGGTCGAGTTTGAGAGTTGAGGGGGACGGGCTCGATTTCGGGGCGCATCGCCCCATTCTTTACGGCGGCAGCTTTGCGGACGCCCGTCGATTCATAAAGCCTTTGACATAAACCGTCGATTGTAGGTAGCTCAGTGCCATCAACTCCTCGATGGGGCCTGAGCGATGCGTTTGTCGATGTCCAAGATGGGGGTCCGCCTGGTGGCGGCGGTTCTGCTGGCGGTGGCCGCAATTTCGTTTCCCACCCTGGAACGCGCGTCGGCGCAGGTTGCCCAGGCGGTGAATGTCGACTATGCCTATGACGCGCTGGGCCGGCTGGTGAGCGAGACCTATTACACCGGCTCGGGAGCGACCAGAGTGATCATCAAGACGATCACCTATTCCTACGACAATGCCGGCAACATCACCACCAACACCGTGACCTGCGGCAGTTCCGGCTGCTGAACGGCCTATTGGGACGGCGGCGTGCAGCCTGAGACGGCGGCGATGCGATTGCCGTTCTTGTCGTAGCTGTAGCAGACGGTGGTGCCGTTATCGTACTTGATGGCGACCACCCGGCCATTGGCGTCGTAGTAGTAGGTATCGGCCAGGGCCGCCGAACCGATGCCCAGGAAAGTGAGGGCGAGCACCGCCCAGCCAAACGCTTTCATCCCAACAACCCTCATGGAAGCAATCCCGGTTAAGCGCGCTTAACGGGAAATATCATTCATATTTACAACTTATATTCCGCATGACATGGTGGCAACCCGAATCTTGCCAAGGGGGAGCGGCATGGGTTCAGCAGGGTCATGCGTCTGTGCCGAACTGCGCCGAACCGTTCAATCCCCTGGCCACTTCCCCTCACCGTCCGACCGATAGGGATCCGATGCGTCGTCCGCTCCTTCTCCTTGCGCTTGCCCTTTGTCTGATCGCCAGCCCCTGGGCGCGCGCCTCGGCGCAGACGCTTCATCTCGATCCCAACGGCGTCGATCTGTTCACCAGCCTGTTCACCTTCGCCAACCCCTCGATTTCGATCGGCCCTAAAGGTCCGGGCGGACTCACCTATTCTATCCTCGACGTAACCCAGCCACAGAAGGACGCCTTCTTTGGCACTTTGCAGTACAACCCACAGGCCAACGGAGAAACTTATGGCGTTACATTGGCGACGGGTACGGACGTGCTCGAATGGCAAGGTAATGGAAGCATTCTGAGCCAACTTGGTACGGGTGCCTCTTTGGCAGCGTCATATAACTCGGCGGGCAGGGCCATTTACACCTACACGACGAAGGATGGTGTTCAATATATATTTGATTCGTCCTTATAAAATACGAACAGAACAAGCGCATCTGAGAGTGTATATACAAATAATTCTGATGTCGCGCTTCTGACGCAGATCAAATGGCCGAATG
>JAFAMZ010000219.1 GCA_019232935.1 Silvibacterium sp. | reverse complement strand
TCGCGGATCGATCACCCAGATTTGGGGAATGCCCATCGCGGCATAGTCGTTGAGTTTTCGCATCATCCGGGTCATCGAGTCTTCTGGTGATAGGACCTCGAATACCGCAATCGGGGCGCGCGTGATGATCTGCTCGATTGGCCGGTCGCGATCGAGCACCGTTACGTCTGGGACACGATACCGGGTGGGAGCGACCTGCACCCGCAGCTCCGGCTTGGAACGCACATTCCATTCCTGCGCGTGCTGCCGGAACCAGGCCAGGATTGCGTCCTGCCACGAAGCGTGATCGTATTCTCCCCCCTTGGACGTTCTTCGATCTCTCCATCCACGTATTCCGCGTCGGGCTCGTAGGAAGAGTGAAGATATAACTCGACTGGAATGAATGTATGCGGCAGATCCGCCATCCTCTCGCCTCGGTAGTGTCCTAAGACTGCGTTGCCCTCGCCAATCTCCCAGTAACCCCTAGGACACTACCCTCGCCTCCTGCGCCCCAGTTTTGCGCCGAGCCGGATGGTATCATTACCTATGTGCCGGGTCCTACGCGGCGCAATCCCGCCAACCCCGCCAGGTCCGGAAGGAAGCAACGGTAACGGGCCAGTGCGTGCGCAGTAGGTTCCCCGGTACATAAGATCCTTTCCTGCCATCGCCGCCATTACAAAACCCTTACAATCGCATCAATAGACAGTACTTGCCGCCTCAGCGACAATAACTCTTTTGAGTTCATTTCCCCAGGTTCATTTCTTCCGGAGAATTTCTTGACTCACGATGTGCGTCAGCCCGCCTCCCGACGCGCCCAATTTCGAAGCGCCAAAATAAGCTCGCTTGGAACGTATGTTCCGCCTCGGCTGCTCACCAACAAAGATCTCGAACAGATGGTCAACACCTCTGACGAGTGGATCTACACACGCGTCGGCATCCGCGAGCGTCACCTCGTTGAGCCGGGAGTGGCCACCAGCGACATGGCCGTCGAAGCGGCGAAACGCTGCCTTGCCGAGCGCGGTGTACAGCCTGCAGAAGTTGAAGCGATCATCGTCGCAACTGTCACGCCCGACATGCTCTTTCCCGCGACCGCCTGCCTTGTCCAGGACCGGCTCGGGGCCAAGGGCGCGTGGGGGTTTGATCTTTCTGCCGCGTGCTCCGGCTTCGTCTACGCCCTGCAGATGGGGGCGAAGCTTGTCGAAAGCGGAGCGCACTCGAAGGTGCTGGTCATCGGCGCGGACACCATGTCGTCGATCATCGACTACACAGACCGCGCCACCTGCGTCCTCTTTGGCGACGGCGCGGGCGCGGTGCTCATTGAGCCCGCTGAGGAGGGCGAGACGGGCTTTATCGACTTCGTACATGAGATCGATGGTTCCGGAGCGCCGGCCCTCAACATGCCCGGCGGGGGCAGCCTTCATCCCTCCACCGCCGAAACGGTCGGCAAAAAGATGCACTATGTCCATCAAGACGGCCAGACCGTATACAAGTTCGCCGTTCGCAAGATGGTAGAGGCATCGGAGAAGGTCCTGAGCCGCAGCGGAGTCTGCATCGACCAGGTCGCCTGCTTTATCCCGCACCAGGCCAACAAGCGGATCATCACCTCAAGCGCCGAACGAATGGGATTACCGCTCGAGCGCGTCATCATCAATATCGACCGCTACGGCAACACCACTGCCGGGACTATTCCTCTCGCCATGGACACCGCCCGCCAGGAGGGCAGCCTGCACAAGGGTGATCTGGTGCTCATAGCCAGTGTCGGCGCCGGATTTACAGTAGGGGCTTGCCTGCTGCGGTGGGAGATGGACTGACTCAGGCAGCCTGTGCGGGCTCATTCGAAGCGAACCGGCGCTTGTCGTGCCTGAATTTCCAGATGCCGAAAATGGCGGCGGCGATTACGAGTCCGAGAAAGCTCCAGATGATGACATCAGACCAGCGTTGGTATTTGCTCCAGGCATGGAGGACCCGGCGTCCGTAGGCCACGCCCAGCCATGCGTCGAGCGCGTAGCGCGCGCCCCTCGCAAGGACAAATGAAATCAGAAACGATCTGCGCCGTAATCCCAGCGCGCCTGCCGAAAGCAGAAAAGGCAACAACGGTATCGGCGGAGGAAGCACGGCGGCGATGGCGACGGTGATCACGCCGTTACGCTTCATCCATCTCGTAACCGGCTTCAGATAGCGCCTGGGGACGTACTGCTGCAGCATGGTTTGGCCGCCCTTTTTCCCGGCGCCCCATGTGAGATAGCCGCCAATCACACTTCCGGTGAGGGCCGCTGCAGCCAGCAGCCACGGATTACCCTGATTCGCCACGAGCAGAATGATCAGCAGGTCGGTGCTGCCCGGCACCGGCAGCGGAATGATTGAAGCATCGAGGAGGGATACTCCAAAAACACCCAGGGGGCCAAGGTGAACCAGCCAATGAGGTATCAGGGATTTGTGGGTTGCGGGAGACCGGGCGAAGATCACGCAAGCTTGGACGCGAGTAGGGTGCTTTAAGTCGCCTCACGGTCTGACTCAGAGAAAATCCAGGGCTGCGGCCCGGGTCAAAGCGCCGCACTCCACGGCATATCGGTAAAAAAGGTTCAGACCATCGAGGCAGACATCGTCGAGGAAGTAATGGATGTTATCGAATAGATAAGTCCTGATCGTGGATGCGGGCACCGCGATCCGCCTCGACCATTCGCGCACGATATCGCCCAGATGGTCGAGACCGCTATCCCTGGATCGTTCAAAGTCCTCGACGATTTGCGCGGGTCGAACTCCGGTGCGATGCAGAGCCCCCCTTCGCACTGCCCAGAACGCCGATACCCATGCGGTATTCGTCCACGCCCGCCACTCGTGCGCCAGATCGATATAGTGCAGCCGCTCGCCCGTTTGCTGCTGGCGTGATTCGCGCGCCTCAAGCGCGAGCAGCGCAGGATCGCCAATGAGAAGGGCCGCATCTGCGATTCGAAGCATGGCGTCCAGATCGGCGGCATGAAGAATGAACTCCGGATCGTTATTCCAGAGCTTGCGAAATAGAATCCGCGTGTAAGTGGCCGAGGTGATCGAGGCGGTATCGAGTGCAACCCGCTTCACTTCTCGAACACCGCCCGGCCGCCGCACTACGAGAAGAATCGAGCGAACCTCGTCAAGCGACGCAATTGCGCAGCGCGGAATGATTGCTGCATTCTTGAGCAAAGGATACGCCGCCACCGGGACAAGTCCGATATCCGCCGTTCCCGCGCGAAGCTGCCGCGCGCACTCGGCAGGAGTGGAAGAAACGATGCAGTAGCGCCTTGCCAGTTCGCTCGCCCTGGGCTCGTGCTCGAAGTCCCACATCAACGGCGCGGGATTGAGGAAATCGATGGCGGCAATGATCAGCCGTTGCGAATGAACCGTCACCAGCCAGTGTAGCAACCATGTCTTTCGTAACGTGTAGGGTGCTCGCTTCGCTTGACTTAGCGGCTGCCCGCCGATAACCTCCGAGCAATCACATCCCGATTATGTCTGGTACGGCAACTTCGAATGTGCCGGCGCCCCCTGCGCTGAGCGACGACCGCATCGCCTGGCTTGCGCTCGCTCTTACGCCGCAGCTTGGCCCGCGACGCATTGTGCGCGCAGTTGAGAGCTGCGGATCGGCTCGCAATATTCTTGAACTCGGCCTGACGGATCTCGAGGCACTGCATTTTCCCGTCGAGAGCACCAGATTCATCGCAGACGGACAGGCCATCGCCGCGGCACATCAGGAGATCGAACAGCTTGCAAAGACCGCAGGCCAGTTCCTCACTTTTGCAGACGAGGCTTACCCTGAGAAGCTGCGCGAGATATTCGATCCTCCGGCAGTACTTTGGATTCGCGGTGAAGCTCATCTACTAAGTCTTCCGTCGATCGCTGTCGTGGGCACGCGCCATCCCACGCCTTACGGAACGGGCATGGCGGAGATGCTCTCGCGCGATCTGGCGCAGCGCGGACTCGTCATTCTCAGCGGTATGGCCAGAGGCATCGACACCGCTGCTCACAAAGGAGCTCTCGCCGCCAAACGTCCCACCCTCGCCGTTTGGGGCACGGGGATTGACGTCATATATCCCAAAGAAAACAAGTCTCTCTCCGAACAGATTGTTGCCGGAGGCGGCGCAATCGTATCCGAGTACCCGCTGGGCGTATACCCTGCGCCGCAGAATTTCCCCCGGCGCAACCGCATCCTGAGCGGCATGAGCGTGGGAGTCCTCGTCATCGAAGCAGGCGAATACAGCGGAACGCGCGTGACCGCTCGCTGCGCGCTCGAGCAGAATCGCGATGTTTACGCTGTGCCCGGCAATGTAACCACAAAGAATGCGTGGGGTCCTAATACGCTGATAAAGCAGGGCGCGAAGCTCACCGCCACCTGGGAGGATGTATGGGAGGAACTGCCCACTCAGGTTCGCCTTCGGCTTGAGTCCGAACATGGACTTGCATCGAATGAGCGGGGTACTGCATCCTTATTTACGGAAGAGCCGCTTCCCGCAACTGAGGCAGCTGTTATGGCGGTGCTTCGCCGTGACGAGACGCTTCAACTGGATGAAATCATGGAAAAGCTGGAATCTGAGCTCACCTCCGCCGAGGTGTTCACAGCGCTTTTCGAGCTGGAGCTGGCTGGCCGCGTGCGGCAACTTCCAGGAAAAAATTACGTCAAAAGCTTCTGAACGCCCGCATCTGAATGCGTCTATATATCTGCTGTTTGCGGCGCGCTGAAACGAAAAACAGGTGCAGCTTTGGTGTCGCAGGTAGATTCAAACCGGCAGGGCGTGGTAGCTTCCAGAGAAATTCGTTATCAAGACGCACGCTGGATGCAGTCTGATTCGATGCGTTCCGGTGCAAAGGAAAAGAATGAGCAAATCTCTCGTGATCGTCGAGTCGCCTGCCAAGGCCAAAACGATCAGTAAATACCTCGGGAAAGATTTCGCGGTCGAAGCGTCGGTCGGCCACATCATGGATCTTCCGAAGAACAAGATCGGTGTGGACATTGCCGAGCGCACTTTTGAGCCGGAATTGATCGTCATTCCCGGTAAAGAAAAGGTTGTCGAAAAGCTCCGCAAGGCCGCGAAGAATGCAGAGAGCGTGTACCTTGCGCCCGACCCCGACCGCGAAGGCGAAGCCATCGCCGCGCATCTGGCCGATGTGCTGAAGGGCGCCGTTAAGAAGAACGCGATTCATCGTGTCACCTTTAATGAAATCACTCCGAAGGCGGTCAAAGCGGCCTTTGCTCAGGCCCGCGATGTCGACCAGAACCTCGTCGATGCACAGCAGACGCGCCGCGTCCTCGACAGAATCGTCGGCTATCAAATCTCGCCGCTGCTCTGGGACAAGGTGCGCCGCGGTCTTTCTGCGGGACGCGTCCAGACAGTCGCTCTCCGCCTCATCGTGGAACGGGAGCAGGAAATCAAAGCTTTCAATCCGGTTGAATACTGGACCATCGACGCTAACCTTCATCCTGCTCCGAAGGGACAGGAATTCCTCGCCCGCTTCATTGGAATCGATGGAGAGCGGGCTCGCGTCGAAACCGTCGATGCTCCCTCGCTGCCCAATCAGAAGCTGACCGACCAAGCGCTCGCACAGCTGAAAAAAGCGGCATGGTCGGTCCGCAACGTCGACCGCAAGGAGCGCAAGCGCAATCCCGCTGCGCCCTTCACTACCAGCAAGCTGCAACAGGACGCTTCGCGCCAGCTCGGCTTCAACGTCAAGCGCACCATGGGCGTTGCGCAGCGTCTGTATGAGGGCGTCGAACTCGGCAGCGAAGGGGCCGTGGGCCTCATCACTTACATGCGTACTGATTCGACCCGCGTTTCGCCCGAAGCGATCACGGCTGTGCGCGGATGGATCAAGCAAAAACTCGGCGATGCTTATCTGCCCGAGTCGCCCAACGCTTTCAAGTCGAAGAAAGACGCGCAGGACGCGCACGAAGCCATCCGCCCGGCAAATCCTGAATTGCACCCGGACGAAATTCGGCGGTATCTGTCAGATGAACAGTACAGGCTCTACAGGCTTATCTGGCAGCGGTTTGTGGCCTCACAGATGACGGCCGCAATCTACGATCAGACAACAGTAGACATTGTCGCGAAGGCTGACCGGAGCTACGACTTCCGCGTCACCGGCTCGGTGCTGAAATTCGACGGCTTCCTCAAGGTCTACGAAGAGTCCAAGGAGAAGAAAGACGAGGACGACGAGTCTCTATCGAACAAACTTCCAGAGCTCAATGCCGGAGACCGTCTCATTCTCAAGGAACTCAAGCCCGATCAGCATTTCACCGAGCCTCCTCCGCGCTACAACGAGGCCTCGCTCGTCAAGGAGCTCGAAGAGCGTGGGATCGGCCGGCCATCAACCTACGCGTCGATCATCAATACGATCCAGGACCGCGAGTACGTCCAGAAGATGGGCGGGCGCAATGGCCGCTTCGTCCCCACGGAAATCGGCACCGTCGTCACCGACCTGCTGGTGAAAAACTTCCCCTATATCTTCGACACCAAATACACCGCCCGGCTCGAGGAAGAGCTTGACGACATCGAAGATGGCAAGGAGAAGTGGACCGATCTGCTCAATGGCTTCTACGGCCATTTCGAAGAGGAACTCGTCGAGGCCGGCGAGAACATGGAAGACATCAAGCGCATGGAGAAGCCGACCGATCAGGTGTGCGACATCTGTGGATCGCCGCTCGTGCTCAAGTGGGGCAAGTTCGGGTCCTTCTACGCCTGCAGCGCTTACGACAAGAAGAAGCCCGGCAGCTGCACCTTTACTAAGGAAAATTTCGATGCCAAGCCCAATCTCGTCATACCCGGCCAGGAGAACGAGCAGGAAGAGGAGTACTGCGAGAACTGCGGCCGCGTTATGGTGCTGCGCAACGGTCCCTGGGGCCCCTACATGGCCTGCCCCGGATACAACGAGGATCCGCCATGCAAGACCGTCCGCCGGCTCCACCAGAAGCAACAGCAAAAACCTCCTCAGCCTCTCGATGAAAAGTGCCCGAAATGCGGAGAACAACTCGTGCTGCGCAACGGCCAGTATGGCGAATTCGTCTCCTGCTCCGCGTATCCGAAGTGCAAATACATCAAGCAGAACACCATCGGTGTGAAATGCCCGGTCTGCCACGAAGGCGATGTGGTCGAGAAGAAAGCCCGGCGCGGCAACCTCTTCTATGGGTGCTCGGAATACCCCAAATGCACCTTCACCGCAAATTACAAGCCCGTGGACAAGAAATGCCCCGAGTGCGGCAGCCCCTACCTGCTCGAGAAGACGCTGAAGTCTGGCGTCTATCTGGTCTGCCCAAACAACAAAAAGCCGACCTCGGATGAGGAGGCCGCGCCTAAACGCCGCAAGAAGAAGGACGAACACGAGACCGCCGTGGTCTGCAGCTACACCCGGCGCATCGGAGACGCTCCGGCCCCCGCTCCGACTCCTACAGCCAAGACCCATGGACCGCTCGTTGAGCAGCCCGTCGCATAGAGTGGACCAGCCGGTCGCACAATCGGAACAGCAGGTCGAATAAAGTGGCTCGCCTCCGGGCCGCCACTCGCGGTACACTCTCGGGCGGAGAATGCCAATGTTCGAGACGACACTCGCAACCACCGCTGACGCCGAGCTGATCCTCAGGCTCTACGAGCTCCGCACTGAAGCCACCATGCGCGAAGCGCGCGCCTGGATCACCGGCAAGTTCTTCCCGAGGACGTCCGATGAATTTTTCATAGTGGCCAACGCGCGCGGATCCCAGGAGAATGCCTGGTACCGCCAGGTGACAAGCTACTGGGAGATGGCGGCAGCCTTCGTGCTGCATGGCGCGCTCAACGCCGATCTCTTTGTGGACTGCAACTCCGAGCCCTTCTTTCTCTATGCCAAGTTTCTGCCGATTCTGCCCGAGATCCGCCAGAAGATGCCCACCTTCATGTCAAAGCTGAGCCAGGTCATTGAGCAGTCTCCTACCGCCAAAGCCATTGTGGAGCAAATGTCAAAAAATGTGGCCGCGATGCTGGCTGCTGCCGACAAGAAGTGACCCCCCGCAGCCGCATCGGGACGGGGCGCCTCCACATCTGCTAATGTGTATAGGCTGACCACCCCCAAACGGTGGCCCGAGGAAGGGTATTTACTCGATGGCGAAGGCGATCTGGAACGGCAAGGTTGTGGCCGAAAGCGATAAATTTGAAACAGTTGAGGGAAATATTTATTTCCCGGAGAGTTCTGTCAGACGGGAGTACCTGCGCCCCAGTTCGACTACCTCGACCTGCCCCTGGAAGGGCCAGGCTCGGTACTACAGCCTGCTGATCGATGGGCAGGAGAACCAGGATGCGGCCTGGTATTATCCCGATCCCAAACCTGCCGCCCGTAACATAAAGAACCACATCGCTTTCTGGAGAGGCGTCGAGGTCGAGAAATAACCGAGCGCTCCTCGGAAAAAGGAGCATTTCTGACAGGTAATCGCCCGGTCAGGCGAACTTCATTTTCAACGCGTACAATAAGCGACAGGCGGAGAATCATTTTGCTTACATCGCAGATCCTGCGGAAGGAAGTGCGCCGCCTGCTCGCTCGACGGGCCTTTCCTCTCCTCTCAGGCATCATTCTCGTTCTTATTCTTTGGGTTGCGCGACCGTCGTTCGCTCAGGACGCAAAGCCGGAGCAGTTGTCCATACCAGCGGGAACGCCGATCGAAGCAAAATCGAGGCAGCATATCCCTATGAAACTGGGCCAGCCTGTCGAGGCAACGCTGGCGCATCCGGTTTACGCCAACAATAAGGTAGCCCTGCCCGAAGGCGTCCGGCTGCAGGGTTCTGTTATCAGCCTGGAACCCGACCGCGACCTGCGCAATGACGCCCGGCTTAATGCGGATTTCACCCCCTATCACAAGCCCACCGTAACCTTCATCAGCGCTACTCTGCCCGATGGAACGACAATTCCTCTCTCCACGACGCCTTCATCCGACGGCGCCCCGGCCATCCACCTTACTCCCGCTGCGAGCAAGCGCTCCTCTCTTATCGCGATGGGGATGGACTCGGTTAAGGGCTGGATTTCCTCAACGAAAGAGGCGCTGTTTTCTCCCGGCCTGGGAGACCGCATGGTCCAGCTGCTCTACAAGCAGTTGCCGTATCACCCGGAACGCATCCAGCAGGGAACGATGTGGACCTGCGAGCTTCGCGAACCTGTGCAGGTTCCCGGTGCCGCCGCAGCCGCAATGAATCCCGATCCATCCACTGCCCATCTGCTGCGAGTCGCCGGCCAGAAGCCCGCCCCCGACAAGCCCGACGCAGCGAAGAAAGACCTCCAGCTTCATGCCTACCTCGATGAAGAGCTCAGTTCGGCCAACGCCAAAGTCGGCCAGCAATTTCAAGCCACTGTAGCGGAGCCTGTCTACGGCCCCGACCACGCCCTGATTGTTCCACAGGGTGCACTTCTCATCGGAAGGGTCACTCGCGCGAAACCCTCGAAGTCTTTTCATCGCGACGGACAGCTGCGTTTTGATTTTCGCCAGCTACAGATGCCCAGCGGCGGCCAGGAGCAGATCGTCGGCTCGCTAAATGGCATGGAGGCCAAGGGAGGCGCATCGCTCACCATGGATTCCGAAGGCGGTGTGAAGTCTCAGCAACAGGGCAAAGTCATCGTTCCGCTGATCCTGACCGCGCTGGCGAGCCGTCCGCTGGACGACGACTGGAGCGCGCAAGGCGGCGCGGCTGTCGGTTCCAACGGCATGGGACTGATCGGCAGGGTCGTCGGCATTACTGCGGCTTCACGGAATCTCGCCGCAGGAATCGGTTTCTACGGGGCTGGCATATCCCTCTATCGCCGCTGGTTGCGCCACGGAAAGGACCTTACTTTCCCCAAGGACAACCGCATCGATATCGAGGTTTCGCAGCGCCTCGGGCAACAGCTCTCACAGCGTTGAGAGGCATGAACGCCGGCCCTAGCGGCCGTCTCTGAGGCGTGTCGCAAGACGGTCCGGTAGCCCCGCCTGCATGATGGAAGCCTGTGCGTGCCGCATGTCATACGGCACCCGGCAAAAGGTCACCGTCATCTGCGTGTCGTCGTAAATCGCGAAGGCCGACCGCCAGTCGCCGTCCCGGGGTTGGCCTACTGACCCCGGATTGACCAGGTACCGCACATTGTCGCGCAGCTTCAGCTCGAACTCCTCAGCCTGAGTATGGGAGTGGTAGCGCGGCGTAAGCCGAAACCACTCATGTCCGTTGGTAGCAAACCCGCCCTGCAGATGCGTGTGCCCGAAAAAGTTGATCCGCGTCGCCGCCTCATGCAGCGGAGCCCAGGCATCGCGCAGCGTCATCACATATTCGTCTTCATCGAGCAGCGACCCATGAACGCAGCTCACCTGTGGCCCATCCGGCATAACCGGTCCGGCCGGAATCTGCCGGAGCCACTCGATGTGCTCGGCGGAGAGCACGTTCCGTGTCCATTTTGCCGCGCGTCCGGCCACAGGATTGAATTCCTCGAGACTGAGCAGCCCGCAGCAGGCCCGGTCGTGGTTGCCGCGCACAAATACCACTCCGGCTTCCCGTGCCCGGTCGATTACCTCGTTGGGATTGGCTCCATATCCGACCACGTCTCCCAGGTTCCACACCACGTCGTGTTCAGGTGCGGCAGCGAGCACTGCATTCAGGGCCTGCAGGTTGGAGTGGATATCGGAAAGGATGAGGGCGCGCATGGCTGCATCAGCCGGCAAACCGGCCACCTAACAATCTAGTCCTACTCAGCATGGATGCAAAGCGCCCAAACGGGGTAATTTTAGGCCCCGGGTGACCTGATTTCAGACATGGACGCGTGCCCAATGTCCCGGCGAGCACTCCCGAAGCGGTATCCCAGCCAATGTCTGCGACTTCTCAACCACCGCGAGCGGCCTGGAAACATCACTGGCCATGGTCGGCACAGCGCCCATCAAGGCCCTGGTGTAAGAATGCATTGGCGTGCAAAAGACCGCGTCGCTCGGCCCTTCTTCAAGCAACAGCCCGTGCCGCATGACCGCCACGCGGTCCGCAACCTGCGACACCACGGCGAGATCGTGCGAGATGAACAGCATGGTCAGCCCGAAACGCTCGCGCAGGTATGCCAGGAGATCCAGAATCTGCTTCTGGACCGTCACATCAAGGGCTGTAGTCGGCTCATCCGCAATGAGCAGTCTCGGCCGATTCGCGATCGCCATTGCGATCATGATCCGCTGCCGCTGTCCACCCGAGAACTGGTGCGGATAATCCCTGTACCGCCGAGCCGAATCGGGAATGGCCACAGAATCCATCGCCTGCAGCACCGTTTCGCGCACCTCGGCCCGCCTCAGCCCCGGATTGTGCGCGCGCACTGCCTCGGCGATCTGCTCTCCCACGCACATCACCGGATTCAGCGCCGTCATGGGCTCCTGAAAGATCATTGCGATATCTCGTCCGCGCAGCTTTCGCATTGCCTCCGGAGCAAAGGCCAGCAGGTCTGCGCCGTCAAACCGAATCGCACCCTTTATTCGCGCGGCAGCATCGAGCAGCCGAAGTACCGCCAGCGCGGTTACAGACTTGCCCGACCCCGACTCGCCTACCAGCCCCAGCACCTGGCCCTTTTCAAGCCTTAGCGTCAGCTCGTTCACAGCAGCTTTTGATCCGAAGCAAATTGTCAGTCGATCAATTTCAAGAAGCGCCACAGATCAATGGTACCGAACGCGTTTTACGCTTTCAGCACGAGCGTTCCTATGGAATCAGCCGGCAGTTCCACCATGGCAGCCCGGCCGTCGACATCGGCCTCGACCAGTTGCGAATGCGAAAGCTCGTTGCGCACCAGCACCACCACGGAGCCCTCGGGATTCGCAAACGCCAGAGCATCATCACAGGTCCCTGTCGTCTCCAGCGTCCGCGCGCCTGGATCAACGAAATGCGTGAGGTGCTTGAGCAGGTAATAGTCATGATTGAAGCGAAATTTCTTTGCGCCGGTATCGACGCTGACCAGGGAATTCTGGGCCCAGCCCCAAGTGCTCATCCCACCCTGCGCGGTCGAGATGTTCCAGTACATATAGCCAGTCGCGCCGCTGCGGAAATAATGCTTCATCAGCTGCCAACAGTACCCGGTATACCCCCAGGTGTTTGATCCGTCGCCACACTCCTGCTCGGACTGGAAGACGATAAGGGAAGGAAATTCGCGATGAATCGTCGGCAGCGCATTCTTTCCTGCCCATTGCATGCCAACGCCCTTGATGAACCGCGCTGCTTCGGGGTCGTCCATCACCGCTTCCAGCAGCCGCGGATTGCCGCGCTCCATCGTTCCGAAGAAGACCTCGACACCGCGCCGCTCCATTTCCGGTCCCAGAGAATGCAGAAACCGTGCCAGCCCTTCCGGCGTCCACGTGCAGCTCGGAAAATTCTGAGCCGAGTTGAATTCGTTTTGCGGCATCACCATGCCAATGCGAATCCCCTGCTCTCGATACGCATCGATAAACTTCCCGAAATACCGCGCGTAGGCGTCGAAGTAGCGCGGCTCCTGGATGAACATGTCCTCGCCTTCATGCCCGATCTGGTCGGGTCGGATGCCGTTGTCCCTCATGCCCGGATACGCCCTGGCCTCGGCATAGAAGTGATTGCGTTTCATCCATGAAGGAGGGCTCCACGGCGACGCCCAGACCTTCAGTTTGGGCTGATGTTGAAGCGCGGCCTGGATAAACGGCACGAGTGTGTTCCGGTCGTGCTCAATGCTGAAATGCCGGAGGTCGAAGTCGCCGTCCGTCTCGTCATAGCTGTATGCCTCGGTAGCGAAATCGTTCGCGCCAATCGGCATGCGGCAGTAGGTGAACCGCGCTCCCGCTGCTGGATCGAACAGCTCGTGCATGACGCTCTCACGGTCGCTCTCACTGAGGGCCCGAAGCGACGTCCAGCCGAGTTCGTTAAAGCATGCTCCGAAGCCCTCAATGCGCTGCGTCCCGAGCGAGCGCGCTGGATCGACGTTCAGGTTGAGCAGCGTCCAGCGAAAAGCCGGCTTATAGAGGCTGCCCTGCTGCCACGCCGCCGACTCGGTCGTAGTCACAAAGTTCACGCGCGGGTCGCTGAGAGGCTCCGGCGGAGGAAACTGCGCCAGGGCATTCGAGCCGAGGCCGAGAAGCGGTGTAGCCGCCGCAATCTTCGCGCCCGAGCTCAGGACGTGCCGCCGCGTCCAGTATTTTTGCATCAATCTTGCTCCCCAGACGGCCCGGCGCCCTTTGGTTTAGACCCCCAGACCCGGGCGCGTGTCGTCCGAAAGCGCATTCTACGCTCTAGTTGATCCAGGCATGGCAACACGAGAGTGACGGTGAGCTTACCTCCAGGGCCCGGGCTACCCAGCGCTGACTCGAACTGTCGATGTATAGCCGTTTGCCGCAGCGCGCAGACGAATCTCGTATCGCTTTGCCTGGCGCGGCTGATAGACCAGTGGTGGCCTGAGGCAAGCCAGGCAAGTACCGCCATCATGCCTCACGCTCGGGTAGACGATGCCATTCGAACGTTGCGTGAGCAGTTGTCTCGCAAGCTGCTGAGAAGGCAGGTAGCATTCCGGCACGGGTTCAGCCTGAAGGAACTGGGAGAACTTTGACGCTGGTTTGAGCAGGTGAAAGGATGCGTGGAAATCGGCCTGCCAGTCGTCGTAAGCCGATACATCCTCATCCGGCCGCCCCCCGGGCAATTCGGGCACGACCATTTCCGACAGGCGCTTCGCCTTGTGATATGTGACCTCTGCAATCGAAGTCTCCACTGCTTTCGCGGCATACCACGCGCCGCGGGTTGAGTCGTTGAAGCGAGCGCCGAAGGGCCCTGGGTGGAGAAACGCGGCGCGCACGATATGAGCGTTGGGAATTCCATACACCAGTTCGAAGGAACTGATTCCACCCAGACCGTAAAGCTCGCCTTGAACCCGCTCATTGGTTGCCGCATCGAGCAGCGCGGCGTCGGCCAGCATCGCGTCGTCAGTCGCGACTTCTTCCAGCACCGTTCCGCTTTCGCTGTACTTTGCCGGAATCAGCCGATGCATCCCTCGCTGATGGAGATCGGTGATGGGAGGAGTCAACGCCCGCCCCGCCAGGCATCCAGCATTCGGCGAACCTCCGCCATGCCGGGCTGACCGTGGCGAATCATGTACTCGATGGGAGCCTGGCCGGAGAAGAGCGGACCCCGGTTCTGAAGTTTGATCCACCGGTCCGCCCAGGGCTTGCCAAAGTAGATGTTCAGAGCCTTATAGATTCCGATCACAAGGGAAATCCGTGTCAGCGTATCCTGGTCCAGCTGCTTTCCCTTCGGCCTCGTCTTCCATGCATGGAAGGTGGATGAGGCCACGCCGCCAAGCAGGCCGCGCGCCTGCGCTTCATTCAGATCCCATTTGTCAGCGATGTTGATGAAAACTTTGATGGCGTTCTCGCTCAGTTTCCTGCGTTCTTCGGCATCGGAGAGATCGGGAGCCTGGTCGAAGGAATATCCGGCGACGTTGGGCACGGCAAGAGCGGCGGCATGCATGATATCTCGACTCCGAGAACTATTATTCTCGATTTCGAGAGAACTTTCAAGCTCGCATTTTCACTGGTGGGCCCGGAGGGATTCGAACCCCCAACCAAGGGATTATGAGTCCCCTGCTCTGACCATTGAGCTACAGGCCCGTGTAATGCCCTCGCGGAGAATTATCGCGCGGTGCGGCTTCGGGAAGGCTTACCGCCATTGTAGGGGGTTGGGGTCAAAGCACAAAATCGGTTAACTCTGCCAGTTTTCTCTGTACGATGGGCGGAGTATTCTGGGCCTCGCGGAAAAAAAATCCCAAAGTACCGGGTCTCATCCAACGCAGTTCTGCCGTTGCTTCTCGGAGGTTGCAGCGTGCATCGCTTGGCTTTCAGGGCCGCCGCCTTTCTGTGTCTCCTTCTCGCAGTCCCGGTTCATGCGCAAACGGGCTCCAGTATCGTCAGCTATTTCACTGGGAAAGAAGTTCTCGTCAAAATCGACATGCCCGGAACGCAAAAGGGAATTGACCTTCGCTTCAACAAGCCCGAACCCATGAACTGGAAGGAATATTCCTCGCGCATAAAGCAGTTCGGTACGGCAATCCATAAAGGAGACACCGCGCGCGTCACCGGCATAGTCGTGAAGAAGGACATGATCGAATTCCAGCTCGACGGCGGCGGTTTCGGCACCTTCGGAGACGATACAAATACCACAGTCACCCCAAGGACCGTCGACAAGAGCGATTACGAAAAAAGTCTCGAGCGGCAGATTGCCAACACCGATGATTCGGACAAGAAGGCCCAACTGCAGCGCGATCTAGACCGCGAGCGCGCCCGCCGCCAGCGCCAGGACTCCGCTAATCAGCAGGCTGCTCAGGTCGCCAGTCAGATCAAGGCGCAGCAGGTCATGGATAAGCGCCTGCAGGGCGGTTCCCGCTTCAATCTTCGCTGGCAGGGGTCGATCCCTTCCGATCAACTCACCCCGGATGCCGTCATGGCTCGGCTGAGCCAGTATGTTGACTTCACCGGCCCGCAGGACAGCGCGCCCGCTGCGGCAGCGTCGCAGCCCAATTCCGGTTCCGCTCCAGCGGCTTCCCCGACCGCACAACTGCAGCGCGGCATGAGCGTGAATGATGTGGCCGCTTTGCTCGGCCAAGGCAAGCTCTTGTCGGATTCGACCGGCGACAACGGCCTCAAAACCCAGGTGTACGAATACCACACCGGCGACCGTAAGGCTGAAGTCACGTTTGTAGAGGGAACGGTGGTGAAGTTCTCGATTACATCAAAGTAATTCCACCCTGCAAGCGTGCCACTTAATCTCCGAACCTCGCCATCGACCGCTCCTTCGCTTTCGCCGCCTCTTCTTCCCGGTTCTTCGGAGGCGCGGTCGTCTCGAGCGACGTCAGCAAGCGCATCGAGATGGCCGCAATGTCATCGAGCGCCGAATAGAACGCCGCCTCATTCGCCTTCGACGGCTTGTTGAACCCGCTTATCTTTCTTACGAACTGCAGCGACGCGGCGCGAACCTCTTCTTCCGTCACCGGCGGATCAAAATTGAACAGCAGCTTGATATTTCTACACATCTAGGTGCCTATCCGGGATATCGGGAATGTGTACTCCTTAAATTTTATCCCTTCCAAAACTGCCACCATTTCTTTTGCACCCGCTCACCAATTCTGTTCTTTCGGGCCGGTTCAAAAGTGTTGACTGAATTTGCCAGCAGTTCCTCAAGTTGCCGCGTATTCATGACTGGCTCCTCAGTCGGCAAGTCCATCACCTCAAACTCGTAAGCTGCGAGGCTGCATTTCGGAGGCTGTCCGAACAGATAGATTTCGATATATCTCGCGCGGTAATACTCCGCGTAATAAATGAAGGCCGGTCCGGTTGGCGCACCTCCCGGTTCGCAAACCCATAGATCTCCAAATGTGATGAAATCTCTCTGGCCGAGGCGTCCATCAGTTCGAAATACACGAATTACGCGACCTTTGTGCCATCGCCCATTCGGTGTTCCGAGCCCATCTGGTCCCTTATCAAGCTCCAGCTGCACATGGAATGGAGCCTCTCGTCGCCAATGTATCCGTCCTTCCAAAGGGATTGCCACAGCGCGATTATGCTCCGGGTCGCATGGAATGGATACTGAAAGATTGCCCCATCTGTTGTTTATCATCGAATTCGGATGCCTCCTTCCTCACAGACCGCCGCTGCTGATCTCGTCGAGCGGCTGCGCTCCGGGGATACCCGTGCCCTTGCCCGGGCCATCTCGCTGGTCGAGAACGATGCTACAGGCGCTGTCGATGTGCTGTCCGCCTGCTTTCCCCACACCGGCCGCGCGCTGCGCATCGGCATCACCGGCTCTCCCGGAGCAGGCAAGAGCACTCTGGTCGACAAGCTCGCTCGCGCATGGCGCGGAGCCAGTGTAAGCGTTGGGATCATTGCTGTAGACCCAAGCAGCGCCTTCACCGGAGGCGCCATCCTCGGCGACCGTATCCGCATGCAGGAACGCATCGGTGATGACGGCCTTTATGTGCGCAGCATGGCCACTCGCGGAGCCCTCGGAGGCCTCGCCGGCGCCACCGCCGACGTTGCACAGGTGATCGAGGCCAGCGGCAAGGACATCGTCCTGATCGAGACGGTCGGTGTCGGCCAGGACGAAATCGACATAGTAAAGCTAGCGGATATCACAGTTGTCGTGCTCGTCCCCGGCATGGGAGACGACGTGCAGACCATCAAGGCCGGCGTTATGGAGATCGCCGACATCTTCGTCATCAACAAGGCAGACCGCGAAGGAGCCGATCGCGTCGAGCGCGAAATCCGCGCAATGCAGTCACTTGCCGGTGGACACGCCGCACGCATCACACCCATCGTTAAAACGATCGCGACTACCGGCGACGGCCTCGACGAGCTATTAGCCGCCATCGAGGAGATGAAGCACTGGCTTGCTCAGGAAGGCCGCCTGGAAGCTCGCAGAACAGCGTACTGGCGAGAGCGTATCGAGCAGATGGTGCAGCGCGCGCTGCTTAAAGAGGCGCGCTCGCACGGGCTGAGCACTGAGGAGATCGCCGGACACGCCGAACGTGTCGCCGCCGGAGACGAAGATCCGTACCGTCTTGCGCCGAAGCTCGTCGACCGCATATTCAATGGAAGCAGGTCATGATGAAAATCGACCATCTCGGGATCGCAGTGAACAGCATCGACATCGCTCGAGGCTTCTATGAGACCCTGGGCCTCCGCATCGAGCGCGAAGAAACCATCGAGCACGAACAGGTGCGCACCGCGATGATTCCAGTCGGGGAAAGCCGCATCGAGCTGCTGGAGCCCACGACCGAGAACTCCGCCGTTGGCCGCTTCCTGAACAAGCGCGGGGAAGGCCTGCATCATGTTGCGCTGCACGTCGACGACATCGCCGAGACGTTAGAAGCTCTGAAATCGAACGGCGTCCGTCTCGTATCGGAAAAAATTCAGGTAGGTGCGGGCGGCCATCTCTATTTCTTCGTTCATCCTTCGAGCGCCGGCGGAATGCTGCTCGAAATTTGCCAGGACAGGGAGCAGATTCAGGACTGACCGTATGCTTCTCGGAATCGACACCTGTGGCGCAACCGGATCGATAGCCCTCGCCGGCTGGTGCGCCGGCGAACTGCGGCTCCTCGCAGAAGACGAACTCGCCGGGAAGACTTACTCGGCGCAACTGACGCCCAAAATTCAGCAACTCCTCGAAGCGCAGCAATCGAGCCCGCAAGACCTCCAGGCTATTGTGGTAGTCCACGGGCCGGGCAGCTTTACAGGTGTCCGCGTCGGCCTGAGCGCAGCGAAAGGGCTCGCCGACGCCCTGCATGTGCCCCTGCTCGCAGTTTCCCGTCTTGCGATTCTCGCTTCGAAGGCCGGAACCGGTGCAGCCGCACTGGACGCGGGCCGCGGCGAATTCTACTTCCGCATTGGCAGAGATGAGGCTCTGCTCACCCCTGAGGAAATCCGCGCGCGCGTCTCCGGCGAGATCGGCGTTTGCGAAGAGACCGCGGCACAAGCCTTTCCCGAAGCTGTGCGTGTTGCCTTCCCAACCGCGGGGGATGCCCTGCACTACGCCCGGACCAGGCTGGCCAGCGGAGACTACGACGATGCAGCCGGGATCGATGGCAATTACGTGCGCCGCTCTGATGCCGAACTGTTCGCCAGGCATGGCGCAAGGCGCTGAAATGTTTGCCATACGCGCCATGGCTCCTCGTGATCTCGATGCTGTGCTGAAGCTGACAGATGAAACTCCCGAGGCTCCTCGGTGGGACCGCGCGGTCTGGGAAGACATCGTCGCCTCAGTCGATCAACGGACCGCCGTCCGTAAAGGATTTATCGCCGCTAACCGCCTCGATTTGCTCGGATTCGCCGCCGCCCATCTCGTCGCGGGCGTCTGCGAATTGGAATCCATCGCCGTCGCGAAATCCGCCCGCCGGACGGGGATTGGCAGCGCTCTTCTGAATGCCGTCGCCGGGTGGGCGCTCGCCCGCGGAGCCCGTAAGCTCGAACTCGAGGTCCGCGCCGCCAATGCGTCTGCCATTGCGTTCTATGAGCGCGCCGGGCTACTCAATGAGGGCCTGCGTCCCGGCTATTATCACGACCCGCAGGACGATGCTGCCCTGATGGGAAAGAGCCTGTATTCAAATGATTAAGCAGTGGAAAACTTTCGGTTAAAACCCCATTGATAGCCGTAGCATCCCGGTGCTAGCTTGGAGTGTTCCAAATGAAGAAGGAGGTATCTTCGCATGGACATAGAAGCAATTGGATTGCCGGATAGTGAGGAAATCCACAAGCTGGAGGAGCAACACCGTCACTATTCGGAGCAATTGGAAGCCCTGTTGCAAAAACCCTACCCATCCGAGCAGGAGCAGCTCGAGGAAGTCCGCCTCAAGAAGCTGAAGCTTTATGTGAAAGATCAGTTGGTGGCTCGACGAAATGGCCACCAGCGCGCGTACGCCTGACCCCGGGGCGCCCGCTCACTCTCTCTCCAGACATCTCGCGTCACCCTCCGCAGCACCCGCTGCAAACGAGCAGGGTAAGTGTGCCTCCGCGAAGAAGCGGCGAAAATCCTATAATTGAGTAGAACTCTTTTTTCTTTTCTCTCACTTATGGTTCGTGACGGATATCTCTATGGCATTGCCCTGCTCGCGGTAGCGCTCGCGCTGCACCTCCTCGCTGGCGGATGGCTGTGGTCGATTGTCCCTTTGCTGCTCGCGGCGTTTTTTCTCTGGTTCTTCCGGGATCCCGAGCGTCCCATCCCACAGGGTGATGGACTCGTGGTGTCGCCCGCGGACGGCAAAGTCACAGAAGTTATCCGCGTTACGACTCCCGAGTGCGAAAGCCTTCGAGTGAGCATCTTTCTGAGTGTGTTCGATGTTCACGTAAACCGCTCGCCGGTCGGAGGCCTGTTAAGCGAGGTCCGTTATCAGAAGGGCGAATTTCTGAATGCGCTCAAACCCGCCTCGGCCGAACGCAACGAGCAGAACCTCGCCGTGGTCGATGCTGACGAGGGCTACACCGTTGCTTTCAAACAGATAGCGGGGCTCCTGGCCCGCCGCATTGTTTTCAATCCCGCGCCCGGAACACGGCTGGAACGGGGCCAGCGCATCGGCATGATCAAATTCGGATCGCGGGTCGACGTCCTTCTGCCGGGCAACGCTCAGCTGCAGGTAAGGCGCGGGGATCGCGTAAAGGGTGGGTCTACCATCCTCGCCAACATCCCATCCGTAGAGCCCTCGTCCGTGGATGACAGCTTTCTCGCGGAGATGCTGGTTTGAAGAACTCCGACCAGGCGCGTGGAAGTCGTCGTCGGCGGGGCATGTACATTCTGCCGTCGCTCTTTACTGCCGGCAACATAGCCGCCGGATATTACGCCATCACACAAAGCCTGCAGGGCTCCGTCCTGGAGCCTCATCATTTCGACTACGCCGCACTGGCGATCGGATTCGCGATCCCTTTCGACGCGCTCGACGGACGCATCGCTCGCATGACCAACACCACAAGCGACTTCGGTAAAGAGCTGGATTCGCTGGCTGACGTGATTACCTTCGGAGTGGCGCCCAGCATCCTGGCCTATAGCTGGGGCTTCCGCATGCTACCGATGGCGATGGATCCGTGGCTGCGCGAGCGGCTCATCCAGCTCGGCGGGTTCATCTGCTTCCTCTTTCTCATCTGCGGAGCGAGCCGCCTCGCCCGCTTCAATATCAGCACCGATCCGGTTCCAAAAAACCCCGGCCGCCCGGGACGCAAGTATTTCGTCGGCATGCCCATCCCTGCCGCCGCGGGCATGATCGTCGCCGTCGTCCACGGCTTCGGGCGTCCCATCTTCAACTGGTGGCTCGCGATCATCTGGCTGCTGCTCGTCGGTCTGATCGGATTTCTCATGGTCAGCACCTGGCGCTTCTGGAGCGGCAAGGAGATCAATCTCTCACGCCGCCATCCCGTGCGCTGGATCGTGCTCTTTGCCCTCGTGATCTGGCTGCTGGTCTTCTTCTCTCGCGTGGTCCTGCTGGTGCTGGCATTTGTCTATATGTTTTCCGGCATCGTTGCCCGCGCGGCCTACGGACGCCAGCGCCGAAAAATGTCGCATACCGAAGGCCTCAGTCCCTCACCCACAACGAATCCCCCCACCACAACGACCCAATGAGAGAAACCTGGAAAATCGCCATTGTCGGCGCTGCTTCGCTGCGCGGCAAGGAATTGAATGAAGCCTTGTCAGACTCTGCATTCAGCAAGGCCAGCATCATCTTGCTCGACGAAGAGTCCGAGGTCGGCCGCCTTGAAGCGAGCGGCGACGAAGCGACCCTCATCCAGCGCATCGATCACGATTCCTTCGAGCACGTGGACTTCGCATTTTTCTGCAGTGCCCCGGAGATAACCCTCAAACATTGGCGGGAAGCTGTTGCTGCAGGCACAACTATTATCGATCTCTCCAATGCGCTGGAAGCCGAGGACGGATCTGTTGTTTGCGCGCCGTGGCTCGAGGACGAGCGGTCGGACCTCAGCTTGACTACGAAAGTTGTCATTCCCGCGCACGCGGTGTCTCTCGCTCTGGCACTGATGATGACGTCCCTCGAAACAGTCGCCCGGCTGCGCTTCGGTTCCGCGACTGTGCTCGAGCCCGCTTCTGAGTACGGAAGCGCAGCCATTGACGAGCTGCACCAGCAGACGGTGTCGCTCCTTAATTTCCAAAGCTTGCCCAAAGATCTCTATGGTGAGCAGGTAGCATTCAATGTTGTCCCGTCATTCGGTGAATCGCCGGCCCTCGGCCAGACTGAGGCCCGCATCCGACATCATTACGCTGCGATCCGCAAACGGGGCGGTGGTTCTCATATGGCCGATCTGGGAATCCAAGTCGTCCATGTGCCGGTGTTCCACGGCGTCGGCCTTTCCATCGCACTGGAGTTCGACGAGCAACTCACTCGCGACCGGCTGGGCTCCGCTCTTGCCGGTAAGCACGTTGAATTGATTCCCGAAGATGTGGAGCCGCCAAACAATCTCAGTAGTGCGGGACAGCCGTCCATCCTTGCCCGCCTGCGCCCCCAGAATCGCAGCGATCAGCCCACAGATCGCTTCTGGATCTGGGCCTCGTTCGACAACCTGAAACTGTCCTCCTTAAATGCCATAGCCTGCGCAATGGATCTGCGCAGGCTGCGGCCGAAGGGGAAAGTTCAGTAATCGTTAGCGGGCAGCCACTGGAAGCTTCTCCAAAACGCTGCAGACCAAGCGCGATTTACTCTGGTTAGAAGATGATCTTGCCGCCCAGTTGCACGTAACGGTTTGTGCCCACTGTTGTCCCCGACAGGCCCGAGTTGTAGGCCGTAGTGAGGAAATTAGTTGCTCCAAGCTGAACGCCGGGAGTGCCCAGGTACTGCCGGTTTAAGGTGTTGAAGACGTTCAGCTGCAACTGTAGGCTGAATCGCTCAGAGAGTTTCGTTGTTTTGAAAATGCTCGAATCCAGGTTGTTGAAGGTTTGGCCGCGCAGCGTGTTTCTTGCCACTCCCGGGAAGGGATTGCCAAGCGCGTTTGCGTTGGTCACGTTATTGACTGCGTATGAGGTCGGCGAGTTTGGGGCCTTCGGGTTCGTCAGTATTGGCCGGCAACTGGTCGCAAACTGCAGGACAGCCTGATTGAAAGTGTCGTCGCAGTATGTTCCGCCCACTGCGGTCGCTGGATTGGTTGGGTTCGGTTGAAGTCCCTGGAATGGAGTGAATGGCTGACCACTGTTGTATCCATAGAGAGTATTAATCGAGAAGCCGTTCGCCACCTTGGCAAGAAAGCCGTTGTCATGAACGAGCTGAGGAACCTGGTAGACAAAGCCAAACGCCAGTACGTTGGGATAAGAGATACCGCTCACACCCCGCTCGGCCGTATTGGTATTCAAGGGATTCTGCGCATACTGGAGAGTGTTTCCTCCTCCGGCGCTGGTGGCATAAATCTCGCTGGTGTTGTCGATCGTCCGGCTATAGGTGTACTGGATTGTCCCCGTAAATCCGTGGAAGTTCCGCGTGGTCACGTTGCTCTGAAGGCTGTTGTAGATCGAGAAGGCGGTGTTGCCGGTTGCCGCCTGTAGCGCTCCCACATTGCAATTCAGAGTCTGAAAACCGGGAGCGTTCGGATCCTGGCACAAAGCGCTCGGAGAAACATAATTTGGATAGGCCGAAGCCAATGTTGCAAGAGTTGGATTCCCGTTGAGCGATTGAAAGAGGGCCGCGGTGTGATTGCCTACATAACGCACCTCGACGACCGCGGCGCTGCCGATTCCATACTGGACACCCAAGGAATAAGTCTGCGTGTAAGGATTGCGAAAGTTGGGAGAAAGGGGCCCTTCAACGTCAAAACGCGGGTCGCCGCCGATCGGGAGTGCGGCGAGGTTCTGCGCGCGTACCGTCGCCCCTGTAGTGCCGTTCGCCGGCAGGCACTGATAATACTGCGTAGGGCTGATCTGCCCACAATTGATCGCCCCCGCATTTGCCACGGGGGCAGAAACTCCCGAGTTTAGGAAGATGTTGTAGAACATCGGGTCGAAATTGATGGCATATCCCCCGCGAACCACGAGCCGGCTGTGATTTGGATTCCACGCAAAGCCAATACGCGGCTGGAAGTTCTTCCAATGGTTAGGAAGTTTTTGGAAGGTGGTTACAGAGAGCGGAAGGGACGTGCTCCATAGAGGATCTGACCCCATTTGGCGCGCAACGGTTTCATCGTGTAGCACATTCGCTGCCTGGCCGAAAAACTCCCAGCGCAGGCCCAGATTGAGCGTCAAGTCCGGACGAATCTTCCAGTCGTCCTGGAAGTAGAGAGCGACATCATTTTCCTTGAAGGGAATAACTGGGTTGCCATCAGTTAGACCAAGGAAACCATTCCCTTGAAGGATCGAATCAAAGTTCTGAAAAGATAACGAGCCGTTGTAGTTCGGCAGAAAGGTGCCGGGAGAATTCTGATACTCGTAGGCGCCGCCCAGTGCAATGTTGTGGTTGCCGTGGCTCCAGTTTGCATTGTCCAGGATCTGGGTTATCTTGATAAATTTTTGCGACGGCAGAGCAGTGGCGTAGCCATAACTGAAATCGGTGCCATCCTGAAAACCAACGAAACTCGGGCACGCCGTGAAATTGTTCCCGGTGCAATTGGGCACGCCACCTCCGTCAAAGCTGGTCACCGCCTCCTGATAGCTGTATCGCAGTTGATCGACCCAGGCGGGCGAAAAGGTATGAGTCCAGTCGGCTCCAATCGAATGAACTTTAGAAGGTATTTCAATGTAGCCGCCGGACGCAATGACAGCTGCAGTATTGGCAAGGTCGCCGGTAGTCAGATCTTTTTGGTAAAAATAGCGGACGAAGAAGCGATCTTTTGTCGATGGCTGCCAGTCCAGGCGTCCGAGGTTCTCTTCATCGTTGAAGAGTGCAGGTACCGTCCTCGCTACCCCGGCAAATTCGATGGGTGCCGAGGTCACCCCATCCGACACCATTTGGGTGACTGTTGAACCCGATACCGGTGTTGGATTGCCGGTCTTGATCCCGTATGGACCTTGGTTTACGAGCGAAGCGACAGCAGGATTATTAGGAAACGCCGCCTGCAACTGGGTCAAGCCGGTTGGCGTTGGCGTAATTGCGCCTTGTGAGGTTGAAACAGCGCCGCCCTCGCGCGTGTGTTCCCAATAGGTGCTCCCAAAAAACCAAAGCTTGTCCTTGAGGATGGGCCCTCCGATCGTGCCGCCCCATTTGTTGTCGACTAAGCGTGGCACCTTAACCGGCTGGCATCCATCGGAGGGATTTTCACCGGGCGCGCAGAATCCGAAGAGTGGACTCTTCTGCTGGTTTTGCAGAGAACTCAGAAATGAGCCGACGTAGAATTCAAAACCCGTTCCGTGGAATTGATTTGTACCAGACTTGGTTACATAATTCACTACCGCCCCCATGTTGCGCCCGTACTGCGCCCCAAAGTTATCGGTGATGATCTGAATTTCCGATATAGCGTCGGGGCTGCCGAAGAAAGCCTGGGGTCCTGTCACGTTATTGTCGTTGTTATCTTGTCCGTCGATCTCGAAGTTGTTCGAGCGCCCACGCTGCCCGTTGGCCGAAATGCCTACGCCATTTGAGTTGCTGAACTGCGCGTCGTGCGTCTGTACTACTCCCGGAGCGAGCAGCGCGAGGTTGTCGAAATTCGCATTCAGCGGAAGGCTTTGAATTGCCTTTGAATCGAAAGACGTCGTAACCTGGGCTTCGCTCGTTTCCAGAATGGGCGCCGCCGACTCCACAGTGACCGATTCGGTCGATGCCCCGACACTGAGCTTCAGGACTCCAGCGTCTTTAGTCACGCCGGCGGTCACAGAAATGTTCCGCACTGTAAGAGGACTGAAGTTCGCGCTCGTTACGGTCAGGGTGTAATCGCCGATCGGCAGATCATGGATGGCGAAGAGTCCGTCGCCGCCGCT
>JAFAMZ010000039.1 GCA_019232935.1 Silvibacterium sp. | reverse complement strand
ACAGCAGCGATGCCAAAGGAGCGGGGCTGGCTAGTACTCCGTCTTTTCAGGCGCGTCGATCCATGCCTGGAAGCTTTGCCACGCTTCCTCGGACAGGATCTGTCGCAGCGGCACCGAGCGAGCGTCGCGGTGCAGCCGGATTTCCTCGTAGAAGTACGAGTCGTCGAATCCGGCGCGGGCGGCGTCGTTGCTGTCGCTGCCAAAGTAGATGGCGCCAATCCGGGCCCAGTAGATGGCCGCGAGGCACATGGGGCAGGGCTCGCAACTGGTGTAGATTTCGCAGCCCTTGAGGGTGAAGGTGTTCAGCGCGCGGCAGGCGTTGCGGATGGCGTTGATTTCGGCGTGGGCGGTGGGATCGTTGGTGGTCGTCACGCTGTTCGCGCCTTCGCCGATGATTTCGCCGTCCCTGACGATGACTGCAGCAAAGGGGCCGCCTTTAGCAGCGCGGACGTTTTCTACCGCCAGTTGGATGGCCCTTTCCATGAAGGCAGGATTGGGATCGGCCGACATCTGGATACCTTTCCGGGGCGCTTGTGGCTTGCTCTTTGGAGGTTTGCGCGGAATCATGGACAGTATGGCACAGGCATTTGTCTCAGAGCGTGTAGTGACCCCCGACGGAGTTATACCGGCTGCTGTTCTGGAAGACGGGGGCAAAATCCGAGGCCTGTGCAGGCGGGACGAGATTCCGCCGGATTATGCCGTGCACGATTTCGGGAACCTGGCCATTTTGCCCGGCCTCGTGGACAGCCACGTGCACATCAATGAGCCGGGACGGACGGAATGGGAAGGTTTCCGGACCGCGACGCGCGCGGCGGCTGCCGGCGGGTATACGACCCTGGTCGATATGCCGCTCAACTGCCTTCCGGAGACGACTACGGTCGCGGCGCTTGAGGCCAAACGCGAGACGGCCCGAGGAAAGTGCTTCGTCGACTGGGCGGCCTGGGGCGGTGTTGCCGGCGATAACGCGGAACACATCGGGCCGCTGGCGCAGGCTGGGGCAAAGGGGTTCAAGTGCTTCCTGATCTATCCCGGATGCGAAGGTTTCGAGATGGTCACGCGCGAGCAGCTTGAGCGCGCGCTGCCGCATGTCGTGAGCACCGGACTGCCGCTGCTCGTGCATGCCGAGCTGTCGGGGCCGATTGAGCAGGCCGCCACCGGTCTGAACGGCGCGGACTGGCGGCAGTACCAGACCTATCTGCGGTCAAGGCCGGACGAGGCTGAGTGGGCGGCGATCCGGCTGCTGCTGGATTTGTGCCGGCACTATCGCTTTCGGCTGCACATTGTGCACCTGGCGACTGCCCTGGCGTTGAGAGATCTGCGCGCGGCGCGGCGCGAGGGGCTCCCGGTCACGGTCGAGACATGTCCGCACTACCTGCACTTTGCGGCGGAGGAGATTGCGGATGGCAACACGCTGCTCAAATGCGCGCCGCCGATCCGCACCCGGGACAACCGCGAGCGTCTTTGGAGCGCGATCTGGTACAAGGACATCGATCTGGTCGCGACGGACCATTCCCCGTGTCCGCCCGAGATGAAGCGCGAGGAAACGGGGCGCTTTGATGAGGCGTGGGGCGGGATCGCAAGCCTTTCGGTAGCGTTGCCGGTGGTGTGGACGGGAATGCCGGCGCGAGACCTGCCCTTGAGTGACCTGGCGCGGCTGATGGCAGCCCAGCCAGCGGTGCTGGCCGGGCTCGGCGGGCGCAAGGGGAAGATTGCAGCCGGCTACGATGCGGATCTGGTGGTTTTCGATCCAGAGGCGGAGATAGAAGTCACCCCGGACCGATTGCATACGCGCCATCGCATATCCCCTTATCTGGGCGAGCGGCTGCTGGGAGACGTTGTCGCCACTTATGTACGCGGCAGAGAAGTGTTCCGCGAAGGCGAATTTGCGCCGGAGCCCTCTGGTATGGAGGTGTGAGGGCCCCGTAGTATGATGAGTCAATTTCCTTGAAGAGAAGCGCGGGAGACTCTGGGACGGCGAGAGCCTGCGGGGTTTCACTGCGGGGATGAGCAGAGCGATGCAGCAGAGCGAGCGCGTTGTCGGCAAACCGGTCCATCGCAAGGAGGGTCTTGCGAAGGTGGTCGGGGCTGCGCGCTACATCGACGACCTCTCAATGCAGGGAATGATCTACGGCGCTACGGTGCGCAGCGCGATTCCGCGCGGGCGTGTGCTCGGCATCGAATTCGGTCCCGGCATTCCGTGGGATGAATTCACCATTGTCACGGCGAAAGACATTCCGGGCAAGAACTACATTGCGCTCATCAACACTGACTGGCCGTGCCTGGCCGATGGATTCGTCAATCATCCGCAGGAACCGATTCTGCTGCTGGCTCATCGGGACCGGCATCTGCTGCCAGCGGCTGTGGCCGCGGTTCGCATCGCCTACGAGGAGCTGCCTTCCGTGCATTCCATCGAGGAGAGCGAGTCGGGCCGCACGATCGTCTGGGGCGAAGACAACGTCCTCAAGTCGTATCTGCTGGAGAAAGGCAATGTGGATGCGGCGTTCTCGCAGGCCGACATCATCGTCGTCGAAGGCGAGTACACCACCGGCGCGCAGGAGCACCTCTATATCGAAAACAACGGCGCAATCGCCGTCTATGACGAACGCGATGGCGTGACCCTGTGGGGCTCGCTGCAATGCCCGTTCTACGCGCACAAATCGCTTATGGGCGCGACAGGCCTCTCTGAGGATAAGGTTCGGGTAATTCAGGTGGAGACCGGGGGCGCGTTCGGCGGCAAGGAAGACTATCCTTCCATGATCGGCGCGCATGCGGCGCTGCTGGCGATGAAATCGGGGCGACCGGTAAAGATCGTCTACGACCGCATGGAGGACATGGCAGCGACCACGAAGCGGCATCCTTCGCGCGCGCGTCATCGTACCGCGGTATCTAAAGACGGCAAGCTGCTGGCTGCTGACATTGAAGTCTGCCTCGATGGGGGCGCGTATTCGACCCTCTCTTCGACAGTGCTTTCGCGGGCGACGATTCATTCCGGAGGTGCGTACTTCTGGCCGAATATCCGCGTGCGGTCGAAGGCATACGCGACCAATACGCCGCCGCATGGAGCGTTTCGCGGCTTCGGTGCGCCGCAGGCGCTGTTCGCCATTGAGCGACACATGGATCGTGTGGCCAAAGCCGTGGGACTGACGCCCGAGGAGCTTCGCCGCCGCAACCTGCTACATACCGGGGCGACGACGAGCACGGGGCAGGCGATCCGGCAGCCAATCGATCTGCCTGGCTGGATGGAACGCGCGCTGAATCATGCGAACTACCACAAGAAAAAAGCCCGCTTCGAGCGTGAGAACGCGGGCAGCCTGCGCAAGAAAGGCATCGGGTTCGCGGTGTTTCTCCACGGCTCGGGATTTACCGGCTCAGGTGAGCGCTACCTGAATTCGCTGGTCGGGGTGGACGCCACCGCAGACGGGCGCATCCGCGTGCTGGTATCGAGCACCGAGTTCGGACAGGGCACGAATACGATTCTGTGCCAGATTGCAGCCGAAACCCTGGGCATCGACTACGACGCAGTCGAAATGGCTCCCGCGGATACGAGTATCGTCCCCAACAGCGGCCCGACTGTGGCCTCGCGCACGGCCATGGTGGTCGGGCGGCTTGTGCAGTCTGCCGCTCTCGGATTCAAGCAGACCCTGATCGCAAGCGGGCTTCTGCGCGGACCATATTCAACGGAAGAGCTGCAGGCCGCCGCGATGGCCTATATCGCCAGGCACGGCGGGCTCTGCTCGATGAGCCGCTACGAAGCGCCTCCCGATGTTTACTGGGACGACCAGAAATATCACGGGGAAGCGTATGCGGCGTATGCGTGGGCGGCGTACGTTGCCGAGGTCAGGGTCGATCTCACTACATATTCTGTAACTGTCGATGACTTTGTTGCGTTGCAGGAAGTCGGGCGGGTGCTGAATCCGGTGCTCGCGACCGGGCAGATCGAAGGCGGCGTGGCGCAGGGCATCGGGTATGCCCTGTATGAGAAG
>JAFAMZ010000391.1 GCA_019232935.1 Silvibacterium sp. | reverse complement strand
GCTCTGTGCGTTTAGGAAGTCCATGAGTGACGCTCCCCCATGTTGCCAGGCATAGGTGACCGTCTCTCGCACACGCACTGCCTGCGCAAGATACTTATCCCTATAGGGCCGCAGCAGAATTACGTTGCTGTTCACCAGCGCGTACGCGGAGTCGACATCGCTGAATACCTGAGCCCGTGTGGCATCCACCACCTGCTGGTTGCGACCGATATCGATCAGGGTGCGTTGCTTTTCGCCCTGGTTGCGATCGAAGATGCGCAAGGGGATGCTGACACTGAGACCCAGCGTCTGGTTTCCATTGGGGTTGTTCGTCGACGCGTTATGGGTGTACCAGGCGCCGAGGGTCGGATCTGTCGAGCCGTTGGCAATCGCAAGCTTGTGGTTGGTGTCCGCCTGCTGAACCGATTGCAACGCGGCTCTCAAATCGGGACGCTCGTTGAGGGCGGTCTGGCGAAAGGTTTCGAGCGGCTGCAGCTGATCCGAGAAATCAAAAGGGCCTTGGATATCGAATCGGTCCACAGGTGACCTGTCGTTCAGGAACTGGAGGAGCTGGATCTTGGAGGTGCGAAGATTTACCTCCGCCGTCTGCAGGTCGGATTCATACTGCACGCGCTGGAGCTCGATTCTGTCCAGGTCAATCTGGGCGAGATCGCCCGCCCGGAAACGATTGCGGCTGATATCGATAATCTTGTCGTAATAATCGAGTTCCTGTTTGGCCAGATCAACCATGGCTTTGGCCTGAAGGACACCGACAAATGCGGTTCGAAGATTGAAAACCATGTTGCGTTGGAGGTCTTCGTGCTGCGAGCCGGCGATCTGCGTGCCTTCCCGAGCGCTTTGGAGACGGAGCTCGCGCTTGTGCTCGCGCTCGTGCAGATAACTTACGGTGGGCACCTCGAATGTGCCGCCCAGCGGTGTCCAGACGCCATTGTGGCGAGCGATCTGGGTGCCATCGGCAGTCAGGCTGAACTGCGGGTTCGGACGCAAATAGGCCGTGATCTCATTGGCTTTCATTTCATCCACGTTCAGCGCATCGGCCTTCAGCGTGGGGTTTGCGGCTTCAAATTTCGCTTTGATCTGGTCCCAACTAAGGGTCTGTTGAGCTGAAGCGGGTGACATCGAAAGGAAGGCACCCAGGAAGGCCGGGGCGCAGATTGTCCTCCAGTAGCGTCGAATTCCTAGCATTCAATAGCTCAGATCGTGCTGTCGAAAGCTGCTGGTAGCATGCTTCGACTCGCGCAGTGGTTTAGTCAGGGCTAGCGGATGCCCTACAGAATAGATTCCCGCGAGGAACAACCGGGCTCTATCTTTCGTTTCGGTGCTTCATCTTTTGCCTTCAACGGCCTATCTTTTGGGTAAGGGATGAATTCAGATGGAGGATTCCGCGATCTTGAGTTCCGGTCATTCCTACAATGGCAGTGAGGATGGTTCGCACAGTCGTGTGGCCTCCCGAGTGCTTATGTTCGCGCTGTTTTTCGGAGGGAACAGACAATCCGCTCTCGTCAGGGCCGGCCTGATGATCGCAGCCATCGCACTGGTCGATTGGTGGGTCGTGGGAGAGATTCCGCTGGGGTTTCTCTACCTGGCACCAATGCTAATCGTAGGCGCGGTCCTTGAGGCCTGGCAGATCGTCTTGATTGCAGCGGTATGCACTTTTCTGGCGGAGATCTTCGACGACCTTCCCTGGACGTTGCGTACAGGGCTATCTCGTGAGGTCTTATATTTCGCCGCCTTCGCCGGTACGGCGCTGTTTGTTCGAGAAGTGAGTCGCAACCGAAGTGTCGTACTGGATCAATTGCGGGAAATCGAACGCCAGAGGGACGCTCGCCGCGAAGCGGAAGAGCAAATGCGGAGTCTGATAGAAAGCAGCCCGGCGGCTATCGTCACAACGGATGCCGATGGGAAAGTGCTCATGGCAAATGAAGCCGCTCATCGCCTGTTAGCTGTTCAACAGGAAGAGCTGCCAGGAAAAACGATTCACCGCTATCTCCCTTCACTCACGAACGTTACCCGTCAGGACGCATCATTGCACTATTTTCGGAGTGTGATGCAGGCACGCGGCCAGCGCGATGATGGAGAGACTTTTTTGGCTGACATTTGTTTTTCGACCTATTGCACCAATGCAGGCCCGCGCCTTACGGCAATGGTCCTGGACGCCTCGGAGGAGTTCAGGACACAAGAAGTGTCTGGCTTGCATCAGTTACTCGCGGGTTCTCGAATCGCGATCGGTGCCGTTTCCCATGAGATCCGCAATGTTTCCGGAGCTATCTCTGCAGTTCACCAGAACCTTTCCCACAATGGACTACTGGCCGGAAGCAAGGACTTTGACGCTCTTGGTAACCTTATCTCAGCGCTTGAGCGTATCGCCAGCATCAATCTGCGCCAGTCCTCAAATCAAGTCACGGAAGTGGACCTGGCTGCGGTATTGGATGAACTGAAGATCGTGGTTACACCATCGTTGCAGGAAGAGAACATTGAGACGCACTGGAGCGTCGAACCAGGTCTACCCGCAGTATGGGCCGATCGGCCCAGCCTGATGCAGGTATTTCTTAACCTGATCACCAATAGCATTCGAGCTCTTTCAAAAGGAACCAGCGGGCTGCTTTCGATTCATGCGAGAAGTTCCGGCAGTCAAATCCTCGTGGAAATTTCTGATAATGGGGGAGGCGTAGCCAAACCAGAACATCTATTTCGTCCGTTTCAAGCGGGGGCAGAGGCCACGGGACTGGGCCTGTATCTGTCCCGTGCATTCATGCGTTCCTTCGGGGGGGAGTTGCAATATCAACCGATTCCGAATGGAGCATGCTTTGTGGTTAAACTCACCCCCGCATTACCTTCAGAGCAGGACTAGTGGCTCCCATTCGCATACTCCTCGTAGACGACCATAGTCTTTTCCGCGAAAGCCTCAGCAGATTGCTCGAGGCGGATTCACGTTTCCTTGTGGTCGGTCAGTGCGCGACGGTAAGCGAGGCAGTTTCTTCATACTCCCAAACTCCAGTTGATATTGTCTTGCTGGACTACGACTTAGGCGAAGAGCAGGGCTCTCGTCTGCTGCCGGAGCTCAAAAGCCATTTTAGCCAAGCGAAGGTTCTCATGGTCACCGCAGGAATGTCAGATGCAACTACCTTCCAGGCTATGGAGGACGGTGCCGCAGGCATATTTCTCAAGCACAGCAGCCTTAGCCAGCTTATGGCAGCAATCGAGAGGGTCGCAGAAGGCGAGATTTGGCTGGATGCCGCAGCAGCACGCTCTCTTTTTGGCGGAAAGAGCACATGGAAAGAGCGCTTCGAGCGCACGCGCCCACTGACGACCCGGCAAAGCGAGGTGCTAAGAGGCATTCTCGACGGTTTGACCAATAAGGAAATCGCCTGGAACCTGAAGGTTTCAGAGAGTTCGGTCAAGGCGGTCATTCAAGAATTGTTCCATAAGGCCGGGGTGCGAACTCGGAGCCAATTAGTCAGGATCACAATTGAAAGACACTCCTCGGACTGGTTGAGAGCCGATGCTTCAGAATGAGCAGCGGCGAGCGATCTGTTCATTTGATGTTCGCTGAGCTGTTGATCGTCACAGAATCTTCACGCGAGCAAACGTTTAGCTCGTCCCTGACCTTTTTTATTGCTCAAGGCGAAACTGGGTTAGTCTGGCTCCATGCGTCCGCTGGAAATTGTCTTCACTGCGTTGCTGCTGATCAGCGGTTTCAGCTTAATCTTTAAAGAGCTTCGGCCTTGGATATGGCTCGCAGCGGACGTGTGCGCTCTCATTGCACACCTGGTGCTGGAAGGCGGACACTGGCAGATGATTCCCGCCTATGCGGCGCTAGGAGTGTTTTCGGCCACCGTGATGATAGCGGCGCGATCATGGCAGCCGCTGGGGTTGGCAGCAATCCTGCTATTAGCCGCCGCCAGTTGTGCGTTCTCCGCTCTGCTTCCCATGTTCCGTCTCCCTTCACCGACCGGATCGAACCTGGTGGGTACGCGCATCATCCAAATCCGAACCGGAGGTGCGAATGGCCGGGATGTGGTGCTGCAACTGTGGTATCCCGCGGCCCCCTCTCGACAACCCTTTGCACCTTACAGAAGGCGGCAGGAGACTACTTTTCAGTCTTCCTACCAGGCTGTGCTTCCTACAAACTCACGCATGGATGCTCCCGTGGCTAATGGAAGGTTTCCGGTTCTCTTATTCAGCCCCGCATGGGGAGGAAGACGGACCCAAAATACATATCTCATTGAAGATCTGGCAAGTCACGGATTCCTAGTCGCAGGAATCGACCACCCCGGAAACTCTGGCCCCACGCTGTATGAGGACGGCCACGTCAGCGAACCAGCTAGCGGAGACGCCATGGATTTTGCGGTACTTAGCCTGGAGCAGCTCTATCAAGAGGGTGCAAACGAAGCCAAGCGCCAGGCCGCGGATGCCATTGGAGTTCTGAATGCTCTGGCGACAATGAATCAAGATGCGATGACCCCGTTTCATCAGCGGTTGGATTTGACCCGAGTGGGCGCGCTTGGACATTCGTTCGGTGCCACCGCAGGGGCCGAAGCGGCGATTGAGGATGGCCGTATAAAGGCAGTCCTTGATTTGGATGGGTCAATCTTCGGCCGCATGCAGCACGAAGGATTGGAAAAGCCTTTCATGATGATCGCGGAAGATGCAGCGGTGTTTCCGCCAGGGGCAACGAAGTCAGCCGTCGACCGGATTAACGAAGCCCTGTCGAAAAGCGATGAAGCAGCGATAGGAGTTTACGGCGGTTATATGGTGTTCTTACATGGGTCGTCCCATACAAGTTTTACCGATCGCAACCTCTTTTCCCACTTCCGTCGCCTCTCCGGAGCTGGGAAAATTCCAACAGACCGCGAGTACGAGATCATACGGGCTTACGCACTCGCCTTCTTCGACAAAACTTTACGAGGCGCCGATCCGGCACTTCTGAGAGAAGTGCCGGGACCTTATTCGGAAGCAACGTTGCAACTGATTCCCGGCGCGGGTGCGCGAAGTCATTGAGATCGACAGGATTTCGCGTACACTAAGTTCTCTCACGCTCTCTCCTAGACCTACCAGACGCAAGCCGGAACCGGAGATACTCAGAGATGTCGCGCATTGTTCGTTGTTCCTTGATACAAGCCACGAGTACGGAGTGGGCCGATGAGGCGCTCGATACGATCAAGCAGTCAATGATCGAGAAGCACGCCGAAATGATACGTCAGGCTGCGGCCGACGGAGCGCAGATCGTTTGCCTCCAGGAGATTTTCTATGGCCCGTATTTTTGCGCCGAGCAGACAACACGCTGGTACGACTTCACCGAGCCGGTCCCCGGCGGCCCCACGATTCGGTTGATGCAGGCACTGGCAAAGGAACTGAAGCTGGCCCTCGTCGTTCCGGTGTACGAAATCGAGACTGAGGGAATCTATTACAACACCGCCGCGGTAATCGATCGAGATGGGAAGTATCTCGGCAAGTACCGGAAAACTCATATTCCTCACGTCGCCCCTGGCTTTTGGGAGAAGTTTTATTTCCGGCCGGGCAATCTGGGGTATCCCGTTTTTGATCTCGGATTCTGCAGGATTGGCGTTTATATCTGTTATGACCGTCATTTTCCCGAGGGAGCGCGCGCGCTGGGATTGAATGGCGCTGAGATTGTCTTCAACCCCTCTGCAACAGTGGCCGGGCTCAGCGAGTATCTATGGAAACTAGAGCAGCCGGCCCATGCAGTTGCAAACGGCTACTTCATCGGAGCCATCAATCGTGTGGGCACCGAATCGCCATGGAATATCGGAGAGTTTTATGGCCAGAGCTACTTCTGCGACCCGCGAGGGCAGATTTTTGCACAGGCATCGCGCGATAAGGACGAAGTGCTCACCGCGGATCTCGATCTTGACAAGATAAGCGAGGTGCGAAAAACCTGGCAGTTCTTTCGCGACCGCCGGCCAGATCTGTATGGAGATTTGGTCAGACCCTAAAACCATGCGCAAACAGCACCCCATAATCGCGGAGCGCTTTCCCGACTTGCATCCGCCGTTTGCGAAACAGGCTGCGGTGCTTGAAGCGAACCGATGCCTGAACTGTTTCGACGCGCCTTGCACGGCAGCTTGCCCTACGCATATCGACGTACCAAAATTCATTAAGAAAATTACATCCCTAAATCTGAGCGGTTCAGCCCAGACAATCCTCGATGCAAACGTGCTTGGAGCGAGTTGCTCTCGCGTTTGTCCGGTTGACGTCCTGTGCGAAGGCGCCTGCGTCATGCATCGGTACAACGAGCAGCCCATCGAAATCGCACGGCTGCAGCGATTCGCTATGGATTCTTTCCACGCCGGTGGCAGAAAACTACGTCGCAAGTACCTCGGATCACGTGCCGGAAAGATTGCGTGCATCGGCGCAGGTCCGGCGTCGCTCGCGTGTGCGGCGGAAATGGCGCAACAGGGTTTCGCTGTAACGGTCTTCGAGCGCCGCGAACTGCCCGGAGGGTTGAATACCTATGGCGTGGCGGAATATAAGTTGACCGCCTCGGCGAGTCTGCGCGAAATCGAACTGATCGAAGATCTAGGCGTGGCGTTCCGCTTTGGCGTGGAGATCGATCCAGAGGGGCTAAGGCGAATCGACCGTGAGTTCGATCTGGTGTTCATCGGAGTGGGGCTAGGTCAGGGCCATGGTTTGAAGATTGCCGGCGGCGACCATTCGGATGTAGTCGATGCCCTTGATTTCATCGCAGCTTACAAGATGGCAAGGATCACCAACACGAGCGGCAAGGTCGCGGTAATCGGCGCGGGCAACACAGCAATCGACGCCGCCAACGCTGCCATGCGCCTGGGCGCAGAAGAAGTGTCCATCGTGTACCGCGGCAAGCGGGAAAGCATGTCCGCCTTTGACTTTGAATATGAGCATGCAAAACTTGAGGGAGTTCGCTTTCTATGGCAGACGCTGCCAATCCACGTGAGGGCGGATGGCGGCACGCTCGAAGTTCTGCATTGCACGAAAGTCGACGATGCATTGCGGCCCATTTCAGGATCGGAGTTTTCGCTGCCCTGCAATTTGATCATTACCGCGATCGGGCAATCTCCACTGCTTTCTCTGCTCGAAAGCGCGAAGGGCGTGACTCTCGACAAAGGCCGTGTAGCTGTCGAGCGCGAAACGGGGCAAACCAGAAACCCCAGGTATTTTGCCGGCGGCGACTGCGTGAACGGCGGACGCGAGGTCGTGGATGCCGTCGCCGATGGCAAGCGCGCGGGTACTGCGATGGCCCGGCAACTGGAGGCAGCCTATGCCCGATTTTGAGGTTAAATTCGCAGGGATCGCGTCGCCGAATCCGTTCTGGCTTGCTTCGGCGCCCCCGACGAACTGCGGCGAGCAGGTGATGCGGGCGTTCGATGCCGGTTGGGGTGGCGCTGTTTGGAAGACGATCGGTGAGCAGGTGACGAATACAGCATCGCGCTACTCGTCAATCGACTGGCAGGGCCAACGCATGATGGGGTTCAATAACATCGAGTTGATCAGCGATCGGCCTCTCAATATAAACCTGCGCGAGATTGCGGAGATAAAAAAGCGCTATCCGAAAAACGCGGTCATTGCGTCGCTGATGGTCGAGTCGAAGCGTGAGGCCTGGCACAAAATCGTCTCGCAGGCTGAAGATGCTGGGGTCGATGGCCTCGAGCTGAACTTCGGCTGTCCGCATGGCATGAGCGAGCGCGGAATGGGCTCGGCCGTGGGCCAGGTTCCCGAATACACGGAGATGATCACCGGTTGGGTGAAGGAGAAGGCACGCACACCAGTGATCGTGAAGCTGACTCCGAACATCTCGGACATTCGCGTGATCGCCCGCGCGGCGAAACGCGGCGGTGCTGATGCGGTGTCGGCGATCAATACCATCAACTCGATCACAGGCATCGATCTGGACACTCTTACTCCCAGGCCGAACGTGGACGGCAAGTCGACACATGGAGGATATTGCGGGCCTGCGGTCAAGCCCATCGCGCTGAATATGGTGCAACAGGTCGCGAGCGACACCGGCAGCTCTCTGCCAATTTCAGGAATAGGCGGCATTGCAACCTGGCGGGATGCGGCGGAATTCTTTCTGCTCGGCTGCGGAACAGTTCAGGTTTGTACAGTCGTGATGCACTACGGCTATCGCATAGTGGAAGACATGATTGAAGGGCTTGAGGGGTGGATGCTGGAAAAGGGCTTCTCAACCATTGAGGATTTTCGCGGCATGACACTCCCGCGGGTGACTGAATGGAAACATCTCAACCTGAATTACAAGATTGTTGCGCGGATCGATGAGTCGAAGTGCATCGGCTGCGATCTCTGTTACATCGCCTGCTGGGATGGAGCGCATCAGTGCATTCATCGCGACCGTGTGACCGGACCTGTCGACGGCCCGGTCGAACTGCACGCAACGCCAGCATCGATCGAAGCCGTAACGCGCGCAACGATCGCGGTCACCCCGATCCCGAAGCTGGATGGCAATGCGCGCAACGGTGCTAAAAATGTAACTCCGCTGGAACGAATTCCACGCGTGGACGAGACAGAGTGCGTAGGCTGCAATTTATGCTCCCTTGTGTGTCCTGTCGATGAATGCATCGCCATGGTTGAAGTGCCAACCGGGCTTGCTCAGGAAACATGGGAAGAGCGGACTCGAACGAAGGAGTGCGCTGCCCCGCCGCTACATGGATGACTGGGGCGATTTCCATGGGACTGCTGATTCAGAACGGGATAGTCGTGAACGCCGATCGCACCATGTCCGCGGATGTGCTGCTTGAAGGCGAGAAGATTCGTGAGGTTCGGGCCGGAATCGATACTCAGGGGCACACAGTCATCGACGCCGCCGGGCTCCTCGTACTGCCAGGAGGCATCGACGCTCATACGCATCTAGACATGCCCTTCGGCGGAACCACCTCGGCCGACGATTTCGAAACCGGCACGCGGGCCGCTGCGATCGGGGGGACCACAACCATCGTGGATTTCGCCATCCAGGCCAAGGGCACAAAGATGCGGTCGGCTCTCGATACCTGGTGGAAGAAGGCCGAGGGCAAGGCGTGCATCGATTATGGGTTGCACATGATCGTCACCGATCTCGGAACTTCGGGGCTCGAAGACATGGACGACATGGTCAGCGAAGGCGTGGCCAGCTTCAAGCTATTTATGGCGTATTCCGGAGTGCTGATGGTCGATGACGCGACTATCTTTCGCGCCATGCAGCAGACGGCGAAGAACGGCGCCCTCATCTGCATGCACGCTGAGAACGGCAGCGTCATCGATGTGATCGTGCAAAAGGCTTTAGCCGAAGGAAAAACGGCACCCATCCATCATGCGCTCACTCGCCCGACTATTGCGGAGGCTGAGGCGGTCCACCGCGCGATCATCATGGCGCAGATTGCGGGCGTTCCCGTGTACATCGTGCATCTTTCGAGCGAAGACGCACTCAACCAGGTTCGCGAGGCGCGGGACCGCGGGCTGCCGGCGTTTGCAGAGACGTGCCCGCAATATCTACTCCTCTCAATTGAGGATCAGATGAGAGGTGAGAGCTTCGAGGACGCCAAGTACGTCTTCACTCCTCCTCTGCGCGAGAAGAAAAATCAACCGAAGCTTTGGGACGGTCTGAAACACGATCATCTCCAGGTGGTCTCGACCGATCATTGCCCGTTCTGCTTTGCAGACCAGAAGGCGCTCGGCAAGGACGATTTCACAAAAATTCCGAACGGCGGCCCTGGGATCGAAAATCGGATGCAGCTAATCCATCACCACGGCGTCAATTCCGGAAAATTGTCGCTGAACCGGTTTGTCGAAATCACCGCAACAACTCCGGCGCAAATTTTCGGAATGTACCCAAAGAAAGGAACGATCGCGGCGGGCAGCGATGCCGATATCGTTCTGTGGGACCCGAACGCCGAACACACGATCAGCGCCGCGACGCACAACATGCGCGTTGATTACTCGATGTTTGAAGGTTTCAAGGTGCGGGGCAACACCAGACAGGTGTATTCGCGTGGCGAGTTGATCGTGGAAAGCGGATGTTACCTAGGTAAGGCAGGGCGCGGCCAGTACCTGCGCCGCGAAGCCCGTGGAGGCGCATGGGAATAACGGAAACGCAGGTTCCCGAGCGGTCGAGCCTATACAACCCAGACCTCGCGCCGACTACGACTGCGCACCGCACCTGGGGCACATACAACTACATCTCGCTTTGGTTTGCGATGTGTATGGAAGTGAGCACCTATATGCTTGCCTCCGGTCTCATCGCCGGCGGCATGAACTGGAAGCAGGCCATCTTTACGATTTTACTCGGGAATCTGATCGTCCTCGTTCCTCTGCTCCTCAATGCGCACGCGGGCGCGAAGTACGGCATTCCTTTCCCGGTGTTTGTGCGCGCCTCCTTCGGAGTCCGCGGCGCAAACGTCCCGGCAATCCTGCGCGCCGTTGTTGCCTGCGGATGGTTTGGGATTCAGTCCTGGATCGGCGGCCAGGCGATTCACGCAATGCTGATCGTAGTTTGGCCCGCAGTGGCCGCAACGCCCTCGTCGGTATGGGCGTGCTTCCTGGGGTTCTGGGCGTTGAATATGGCAGTCATCTGGCGCGGCGTCGAGAGTATCCGCGTCTTCCAGGGCTTCTCGGCCCCATTCATGCTGGTTATGTCTCTGGCGCTGCTTACCTTCGCGTTGGTGAAAGCCGGCGGCCCAGGGCTGATGCTCTCGGAGCCTAGCCGGTTCCATTCGACACGCGAATTTCTGCGCTTCTTCTTCCCTTCCCTGACCGCGATGGTCGGGTACTGGGCAACACTGGCGCTGAACATCCCCGACTTCACGCGATATTCAAAATCGCAGCACTCGCAGGTGGTTGGACAGGCACTCGGGCTGCCGGTCGCGATGACGCTTTACTCATTCATCGGCGTGGCGGTAACGTCGACGTCTGCGGTCATCTTCGGGAAGCCCATTTGGAGTCCGATCGACCTGATGGCGCGCTTCCATCAGCCCTTCATCGCCTTCCTCGCAATGGTCGGTCTGCTCGTTGCCACGCTTAATGTAAATGTCGCGGCGAACGCAGTATCTCCCTCGAACGATATTTCCAATTTGTATCCACGCCTGATCTCTTTTCGGACTGGCGGACTGATCACCGGTTTTGCTGGCTTGGCCATGATGCCATGGAAGCTGATGGCAAGTTTTCACAACTACATCTTCGAGTGGCTGGTGGGCTATTCGGCTTTGCTGGGACCGGTGGCCGCCGTCATGATCGCCGATTATTTCGTGGTTTGCGGAACCAGGCTCGATCTCCAATCGCTCTATCGGCGCGGCGGTGCTTATGAATACCGCAACGGCATCAATCCGCGCGCAATGATCGCGCTGGCAGCGGGCGTGCTTTGCGCGTTGACGGGGCGCTTCGTTCCCGCTGCACACTGGCTGTTCGACTATGCCTGGTTCACGGGGTTCTTTGTGTCGGGTGCGGTGTATGTTGCGCTAATGCGTGCGTCACGTCTCAAAGCCTTCGCGCCCTGAGAAATCGTGTCCACCTTTACATCTTTGTAACCCCGGCGTATCGTCAAGAGTTGTAGTTCGGGTGGCATTCCTCTCGGAGGAAGCTGCACTGGAGATGATATGAGTATCACGAGTTTTCGCAGCGCCAATTCTGGCGTGCAGACGGTCACGCCCAAGGTGACCTTCCAGACTCTACAAGAGAAGAAGCAGGCTGGCAGGCCGATCACCGCGCTCACGGCTTACGACTACGCCACCGCCCGCTTGGTCGATGAAGCAGGAGTCGACTTGATCCTCGTGGGCGACTCGCTGGCCATGGTAGTGATGGGCCATGAAAGCACGTTGCCAGTCACGATGGACGAGATGCTGCATCACACGCGCGCCGTTCGCCGGGGTGTGAACCATGCCATCGTCGTAGCGGATATGCCATATGGCTCGTACCACGGTAGCGTCGCGGCGGGCGTCGCGAATGCGATGCGCTTCATCAAGGAAGCCGGTGCTGCGGCGGTGAAAATCGAGGGCGGAGCATCACGATGCGAGCTGGTTCAGCGGTTGTCCGAAGCGGAGATTCCGGTTGTCTGTCATGTTGGACTCACCCCTCAGGCCGTGCACCGGATGGGTGGCTACAAGGTGCAGGGTAAAACGCTGGCTTCTGCCGAGGAACTTACGCGCGACGCCCGAATGCTGGAGGCCGCAGGCGCTTCGGTCATCGTACTCGAGGGAATGCCGCGTGAGCTGGCTTCGATTATCACCTCGCAGTTACGGATCCCGACGATCGGGATCGGCGCCGGCCCGGACTGCGACGGCCAGATTCTTGTCTTTCACGATCTCGTGAACCTGAGCTTTTCGCGGCCGGCGAAGTTCGTCCGTCAATACGCAGATGCGGCTGCCCTGTTCCGTACCGCGATTGGAAATTACATCCACGATGTGGAGCAGCGCTCATTCCCCGAGGAGTCTGAGAGCTATCACTTGTCGAAGGAAGTCACTGACGCCCTGAAAGTTGCCCCCTTGAAGGCACATCTGCTTCGCAAAGCCTAATGCGGATCACAAAAACTGTAGAGGAGGCTCGCTCAGATCTGCGCGAACTGCGCGCCGGGGGCCGGAGTGTCGGCCTCGTTCCAACCATGGGCGCGCTGCATGACGGACATATATCGCTCGTGCGCGCGGCGCGAGCTCACTGTGATGAGGTTGCTGTTTCTATCTTCGTGAATCCTACCCAGTTCGGCCCGAACGAGGACTTCACCAGGTACCCGCGGACGTGGGATGCGGATTGTGCGCTACTGAAAAGCGAACAGGTAGACCTGCTCTTCGCGCCTTCATCGGAGGAGATGTATCCCAGAGGATCGAGCACATTCATTGAGGTCGCGGATATGAGCGATAGGCTTGACGGCGCATCCCGGCCCGGCCACTTTCGCGGTGTGGCCACAGTTGTCGCGAAGCTTTTCCAAATCATCGAACCGGACAAAGCATTCTTCGGCCAGAAGGATGCGGCCCAGGTGGCGGTCCTGCGCAAGATGGTTCGCGACCTAAACTTCAATCTCGAGCTCGTGGTTTGCCCTATAGTACGTGAGCCGGATGGCTTGGCGCTCAGTTCGCGCAACCGATATTTGTCGACGGAGGAACGAAAGCAGGCGCTGGTTTTAAGCCGGGCATTGCGTCACGTGGAAGAAGAGTCGGAGCGCGGCATCACGGATTCGAGTCGACTGATCCGCAGCGCTGGGGAGGTGCTCGCTCAAGAGCCCTCAGTGCGCATCGATTATTGCAGAATCGTCGATCCAGACACACTCGAAGACCTCGCCGATACCAGCTCGGGTGCGCTCGCGGCTGTGGCCGCTTTTGTCGGTTCGACCCGTATCATCGATAACCTCCTGCTGCCGCCGGCGGAGACTCGCTAATCAGGCTTCTTCCCTGAGTCTTCCTTGGCTTCGTGATGTGCGTGGCTCTTTGACGCCGCAAAAGGCATCGGCATGGAATTGCCGCGATGACACGTTCCGCAGGTTACCGTTTTGTCGGCAGGAGTGGCGTCTGGGTCGTTGACCTGCGATAAATACTTGCTGTTGATCTCCTTCGTCATCGTTATCATGATCCGAGCAATGGCTTTGTCGGGTTCTGCGTCAGAGGCGAAGTTCGTCTTATTGGTCTTTGGATCGACAGCGTGGCAAAGCTCGCATTCAACTCCCAAGGCAGCTGTATAGCCGCGCATCAGGGCAAGCAGATCGGGAACAGCTATGTCTTTTGGCAGCACCTGGAGATTGGTCGGCCTAGGTATCGACCTGCGCGTGCGCCTCTGCGTCAGTTTCTGCTGAGGTGATATATCGGTACTCCGCTCCTGGCCAAACGCACGTGCGAAAAGAGATGAGCCGACAAAGAGGGATACTCCTGCTGTCAGAGCGGTGAGCGTACGCAGCATCCTATGATTCTCAGTGTTTTTCAATGATTTCTGAGAGGTTGCGGAATCTCGCAGCACCATTGTTACACATGGGATCGAAGGGCCGAGTGAAACTGATGCATCAGGACCGGGAAGCTCAGTCGAGAGTTCAAGCCGTGAGCTTTCTCATCCGCCTAGACCGGCATAGGGTCGTGATATTCGTCTTCCTCTTCGAGGCCGTGACGGCGCATCAGGTTCGGCAGATTTTGCGAGAATGCCGAACGTGGCATAACAATATCGCAACCAGCCTCGATAGCTTTGGCCTTCAGGTCACTCTGAAGATGTGAGAGAAACCCGATAATCGATGTACCCTTCTTCAGCTTTGCGCGCAGCTTGGGTATCAACGTTAGCGGCTTTGCAACTGCGTTGTTCAGATCGAAGACTATCAGCGATGGACGCTCACTCTCGGTGAGTTTGCGGACCACATCCTTGTCGGCCTTGACAAACGCTACCTTAATGCCGAGTTTGCGCGACGTTTCCTGAATCTTCGCCAGGAAAAACAGGTCTTCGATAAAGAAAAAGATACGTGTAGGGGCCCCTTCACGCATCGGAATTACCGGCTCTGGAGGAGCATAGAGTTCGTTGCCGTGTCCATAGCCGTTGGCGCTGCTATGTATATTCAAATTTCCATTACGCAGCTCGATCGTGGATGGCGGCGCGTCGGCAACGTTGCCATTCACAGCGCGATAGCTGTGATCCATGGGGCCGACAAAGACCTGCTGCTTGCGCTGCTTGCCTTTTCGTCGGCCGCCGCCCTGCTGTCCATTTCCATTTCCGTTTTTCTGGAAGAAGCGAACTTGGCTAGATGGTTTGGGCTTTTGTTGGCCCGTCTGATTCTGCGGACTCTGCTGGGGCGTCTGTCCGTTCGGCTGAGATCCAGATTTATTGCCTTTTCTTCTACGACGCCTTCTGCGATGTCCCTGATTCTGTCCCTGTGCGGCCTGAACCTCAGAAACCTGAGGCTGAGGCTGGGACAAGTTCTGCTCTGTTGTCATGCGTGCACTTCCTGGTGCGTTACTGATCTATGGCAGCGGACTCCGGCGAAGGCGCTGCCTCCTTGTCTCGGTCAAGCGATGCCGGCGAGTCATAAGCTTGCGTCGCGACGCCGGATGGTTGTCTCTGTGGTCATTTCCGGGGTAAACCAACCGGCAGAACGGACGGATTTTAGCGATCGCAATCGGGACGAAACCCCTTTTGAAACCTTAAGCGAAACAGCGAACACTGGTGATTCAACTGCGGTTCAAGGCCTGCAACTGCATTCCTGCCGGGGCGGGTGAAGGTGAGCGCGCCAGTTGAATTCTGTTTGACTCTCGAGAATCGCGGCGAGGCCCTTCTCCAAGGTTCGCGTCAGCCGCTCGATAGACAAAGATGATAATACCGCAAAAGCGGTTGCATGGCAAGGGGTTCTGCTGGAAATGTGGACGAGTCTCCCGACCAAACGGTCCAACAAGAGGAAAAAGCCACTGCATCGCAGTGGCTTTTTCGAATCACTTCCTATGGCCAGTCACTGGCCTCCCTGAAAATGCCCTTTGCCCGAATGGCTCTTGAAGGACTCGCTCCGGCCTGGGCTGAACCTCATGAGTTCTTGCTCTCGATGACCGGAACTAAATCGCATGGCTCTCTTTCCTGAGAGCCCGTGCGTCGCTGGCTGCCATCTTTATTGCAATCGATATACCTTTTCTAACCCCTTTTGAATTGTTAGCCTTGGCATTCTTGAGGGCCTTCCAACATTCAGAATCTGGAAGGACAGCGGGCGCTCGACTTCGTAAAACCATACATTTAAGTCGCAAAGAGCTGGAGCGCTCCTTATCGTTGGCAGGTAGGGCAGTAGTGGGTGCCCCGTCCCCCGATAACAGTGCGGCGGATGGGGGTGCCGCAGACCAGACAGGCCTGCCCCGCCCGCATGTACACGTAGTGGTGGAGCTGGAAGAAGCCTGCCGCTCCGCCGGCGTCGACATAGTCGGAGACGGAGGAGCCGCCGAGGCGGATGGCCTCGCGCAGGACCGTCTGCAGCGCGGCGTGCAGGCGGGTGAGCTTCTGGCGGGTCAGGCGGCCGGCCGGGCGCGTCGGGCGGACTCCGGCCCGGAAGAGGCTCTCGTCGGCGTAGATGTTCCCGACTCCATGGAGGAGGCTCTGGTTGAGCAGGGCAGCCTTGATGGACAGCTTGCGGTGGCGGAAGAGGGCGGCGAAGTCCTCGACCGTTATGGTCAGGGGCTCGCGCCCGGGGCCCTGGAAGCCATCGCCAGATGCGGGAGGCACATGCAGGGCGAGACGCCCGAACCGACGTGGGTCAACGAAGCGGAGTTCACGGCCGGAGCTGAGCTGGAGGACAGCATGAGTGTGCGGCGGGATGGGAACATCAGGAGCCGAGACGAGCAAGCGTCCGGTCATGCCGAGATGGACGATCCACTCAGCGTGGCGGGCGGAAGGTTCTGAGGCGGGGCGGATGAGGTCAAAGACGATATGCTTGCCGACGCGACGGACGCGGTCGATGCGGGCGCCGGTGAGGGCCGCGGCCATGGGACGGGGTGGAGTCTTGAAGGGCTCCTTGTAGCGGCTGAACCAGACCGACTCGATCAGTTCGCCACGGATGCGGTCGTTTACGCCGCGGGCGATGGTTTCGACCTCGGGCAGTTCGGGCATCCAGAGCTATTGTCGCAGAGGTTATTCCCGATTCGGGACAGAGGCTGTCCGGGAGACCCCTCCCCTCCCCTCCCCTGTCTGCCAGATAATCTAATTGACAGAAATGAAAGTACTTACGAAGTAGGTCAAGGGCCAAGTATTTGAAATGAGGGATCTTGCGAGTTTCTTATTTCCCCTCTAGGACTTGATCGTAAGTTACAGAGTGCAAAGATTTAATCGTTGAATCATCTCGCAATCGTCTGATTCCGCTGCTTTTGATTATCGAATCGCCGGGTTCAGCAGCTTTCATCTCCGTCGAGAAAGAGGAAAGGCCCGGAGTTGGATCACCCCGGGCCTTTGCCTCTCTATTTCTATTATACCGGGTTTGTGCGTAATTCCCCGCCAAGAGAAGCAGGGCCTTGCAACCTGGCGCAGCACTTCCGGAGAGCGGGAGGCATCTAGGAAGATTATGGTCCCCTGTTAAGTGTCGAAGCTGATCGACAATCCTCCCGCGATGAGGCTGAATCCCCATGAGAAACCGTAGAGAAATCGCCACACGTAATGCGTTACTTGCCGTTTCCGGAGTCGTTTGTGCCGGAGCCTATGCGTGGTGCGCAAATGCGCGGACAAATCGGCTGTTGAGCCGGTTGCGCGGGAAAGTTGTTCTGATTACCGGCTCCTCGCGAGGGCTGGGTCTTGCGCTGGCAGAGGAGTTCGGCAGAAACGGGGCGAAACTGGTGCTCACAGCCCGCGATACGGAAGAACTGGAACGGGCCGGAGCTTCGCTGATCGCGCGAGGCGCGATCGCCAGTCCGGACGACATTGTGGCTTTCGCTGCTGACCTGAGGAATCCCGATAAGGCGGAGCGCCTGGTTGAGCGGGCGACCGCCTACTTTGGACGGATCGACGTTCTGGTTAACAATGCCGGAATCATCACCGTCGGGCCCCTCGAAAACCAAACGCTTCAAACCTTCCGGGACGTGATGGACGCGAACTTCTTTACCGCCGTACACTGCGCGCTGGCCGTGCTGCCGCAGATGCTGGCTCGCGGCGAGGGGAGCATCATCAATATCACATCGATCGGCGGGAAGGTAGCGGTGCCGCATCTCCTTCCCTACACCGCGAGCAAATTTGCGGCGGTGGGCTTTTCCGAGGGGCTGAATGCGGAGCTGCGGTCGAAGGGGATCCGGGTGACAACGGTGTGTCCCGGGCTGATGCGGACGGGGTCGCACCGGAGCGCGCTGTTTACCGGCGATGCCGAGCGGGAATATCGCTGGTTCAGCCTTGGAGCGGCGCTTCCGGGGACGTCGATTTCGGCGCGCTCGGCGGCACGAAAGATCGTGCGCGCGGCGGCGGCAGGAGCAAACGAGATCAGCATCACGCCTCAGGCGATGATTGCGGCGCGGCTGAACGGCGTGGCTCCGACTATCGTGATGACGGCGATGCGGCTGATGAACGCGATGCTGCCTGCGCCCACTCCAGCGTCGCGACCGCCACGGCGAGGCACGGATGTTCGTGAGAAGGAGATCAGGCCGGCGGTGCTGCTGGGAGAGGCGGCGGCGCGGAGGTACAACCAGATTGCGTGAGGGGGCACCGGAGCCATTAACACGGACCGGCGGAACCGCTCAAGGCGTCCGCAATTTTTGGGTCACCTCGGAGCCGCATTGGGCATAGTGCCGGAGGTTCCAGGTATAGATCACTTTGGCTCGAGATTTGATTGCACAGCTTGCCAGTAAGGCATCGTAGGTGCTTCCCCCGACGATTCCCAAGCTGGCTGCCTTCTGCAGAGTGTCGCTGTATTCGTCTCCATCGAGCGCAATAATGGAGAGCCGTTCACGGATGCTGCCAACAAACAGCATCGCCTGTTCGCCACTGATCCTGTGTTTCCCGGGCATTCTGGTCAGGGTGGCATAAACTTCGACGAGACTATGCGCGCCGCAGGATCCTGTGGACTTCTCATATTGGAGGAACAGCTTGAAGCTTTCCCGGTGGTGCATATGATCGCCGTAAAAGACTGGCACCAGGACGGAAGTATCGAGAAAGGACTTCAATTCAACTCCGGCCGAGGTTCGTTGCGTCGCGCTCGCTTCGGATCTGGTG
>JAFAMZ010000046.1 GCA_019232935.1 Silvibacterium sp. | reverse complement strand
CGCGGTGACGCCGAAAAGATTGCTGCCCCACTTCTGCTGGATCTGTCCGTAGCCGTTCGCGGTGTCGTTGCTGCCTCCGGCGAGGACGAGTTTGCCGTGCAAGCCGGGATTAACCTCGGTAGAGGTGTTGAGCTCGACGACTCCGCCCATCCTGCGTCCGTACTCGGCGGGGAAGCCAGCCGTGTAGATGCTCATCGAATCGAGGTCGTCGGCTTCGAGCTCCGGGCCGAAGCTGGGCGAGCGGTTATCGGTAAGGGGGATGCCGTCGATGACGAACTGGGTCTGGTATTCGGAGCCGCGCGGGTGCAGGACGGCGTTGCCCTCGTAGAGCCATCCAGGCTGTGTGTTGACGAGGTCTTGCAGGGAGCGGCCCGGAAGCGAGCCGACACGGTCCTCAATCTGCTGCGTGCCGATGCGCATGATCGAGGAAGGCTGGTCGGGATCGATGAGCGTGCCAGTGTCGGTGACTTTGACGACAGTGGTGACGCCGGCGACCTCGAGCTTGATAACCGCATCGACCGGGATTGCCGAGGCGATCTGTATGCGCTTCTCGGCAGGAGCGAAGCCCGTCGCGGAGGTTCTTATGAGATAGACGCCGTAGGGCAGCCGGGCGAGTTGGGCGTATCCGGCGTCATTGGTCGTGACGGTGTTGCTGTACTGATTAGCCTCGCTGATGAGCTGCGCGGAGGTCTTCACGCCGAGTCCGGCGGTGTCGGTGATCTTGAGGCGGAGCTCGCCGGTGTTGACCTGTCCAAGGGCGCCCAATGCCGAGAAGAAAATCAGGATGGCCACGCACCTGAAAAGCCACATGGTTCCATCTTGGATGCGCAGAGCAGATTCGTACAAGCCGGGACGTTATTTCGCGGCACCCGCGAATCGGGTATCGTCTGATTCAACTGATAGTGTGTGGACCTTCTGGTCTGCAGTAAGCACAAGAACTGATCTGGCGGCGGGCTGGAAAGCCGCGAAGCGGACCGGCGAGTCGAAGTTGTAATGGCGCTTCTCCTTTGCGGTCGCGGCGTCAGGTAGTCGAGATCAATGTAACCGCGCGCCAGCAGGCTGATGGGACGGCCGCCTGCAGCAGCGGAACGTTGGGAAGAATCAGGAACGCGGCGAGAAAGATGTACCAGCGGAAGCGGGAATCTCCCGATGCGCCGGTCATCAGGAGTTGAGTCCCGACGCAACCGGCTTCTTTGTATGCAGGAAAATCCAGACGAGGGAGCAGAGTGTGATGAGGGCGATGATGCCCTGAGAGATGACGCAATAGAGGCACCAGACTTCGAGCTTGTGGGCCTCGATGTTGGTGAGATAGAGGGAAAACGCCAGCCCAATGAGTACAGCGACGACGGTGAGGGCGCGGCGGGACATGAGAGCGAGAGCGCCGATTACCAGGTATCCAACGATTCCGATTGCGGCGACTGGAATGTGATTGATCTCGGCATAACGGCTGTGGTTGACGATGCCGCAGTCCCAGTGAGCGTTGATGTCGCAGGGTTGCACATCGGTCGAGTAGTGAACATGCAGGGCCAGGATGGAGACAATGATGCCGGCCAGGGCAAGGAACGCAATCAGGTAGCGCATGAAGCGGGTCTTCTTCTCCTTTTCGCCTGCGCCGGCTCTCCCTTTGGGTAACGAGCGGGGGCCGGCTTACGTCGATTCTATTGAATTGTCCGGCCGAACCGGAACGTACTCGCGGGCGACCGCGCCGAGACGATAGAATCGAATTATTCACTATGCTACGCAACGCTTTGCTTTTTCTTGGTGGAATTTTTCTGGCGCTGGGCGCGCCGGTGAGCCAGGCCCAGCGGGACATGTCAGCGCTGAAGCCTCCCATGGGGTCGCACGTGGCGCTGATCGAGTTTGCGGACCTGGAATGTCCGATGTGCGCGCGGCAGAATCCGACGCTCAAGGATGCGGCGGAGAAGTATCATGTACCGCTGGTGCGGCATGATTTTCCGCTGCAGATGCACGTCTGGAGCTTCCAGGCGGCGGTGAACGGACGCTGGTTCGATACTCAGAAAAAGGGCCTCGGCAATGACTACCGGGACGCGGTTTTCGCCAACCAGGTGAGCATCGAGACCAAGGACGATCTGCAGGCGTT
>JAFAMZ010000351.1 GCA_019232935.1 Silvibacterium sp. | reverse complement strand
GCGCTATGCCATTAAAATCGGGCGCGTTGGCGGGAGGCGTCGGCCACAGATTGAGCAACGGCTGCACGCTGGGAACCGCTGCGGCACGGGAGGCGAGATCCGGAACGAATGCGGCGGAGGTCTGGTGCAGATGCTGCCGCAGCCCTTCGTAATTGCCGAAGAGGAAGGCTTTATCCCGCTTCAGTGGGCCGCCCAACGAGCCTCCAAACTGATTGCGCTGAAACGGCGGAGGCCCACCCTGATCGAAATAGTTGGGTGCGTCAAGGTCGTTGTTGCGGAGGAACTCATAGGCCGAGCCGTGCAGCTGGTTTGTGCCGGACTGCGTGACGATGATCACCTGCGCACCGGGGCGCTTGCCGTACTCGGCTCCATACGTGTCGCGCAGCACGTTGAACTCGCGGACCGAGTCGACGCCCAGCAACTGGCCGCTCACACCCCCGGGCTGCATATTGTTCTCTGCCGCGCCAGTAAACTCTACTCCGTTCAGCAGAAACAGATTCTGCTGCGGGCGGTTTCCGGATACAGCGAAGTTGTTTCCGGTACTTGAGTTTGAGACGCCGGTGCCGCCGGTTTTCTGGGAGGTGAAGTTGACGATGCCGGGATTCAGGGTAAGGAGCAGGTCATAGCTTCGGCCATTGAGTGGAAGCTGTTTGATCTGCTGTTCGCTCACGAGACCGGAGATGTCCTGCGTCGATGTATTCACAACCGGAACGTTCTCGCTGACTATTACCTGCTGTTTCAAGGGTCCGAGTGCGAGGGTCAGGTCGGCTTTTGCATCCTGCCCCACAACAAGCACGATGCCTGAACGGACTCTGTCGGCAAAGCCATCTTTGCTGGCTCGAACCTCGCAGTGTCCGACGGGCAGCTCGAAGATCTCATATTGCCCCGTCTGATCGGTCTGCGTTGTGCGCGATATTCCTGTATCCGTATCCCTGGCAGTAACATTCGCGGCGGCGACGGCAGCTCCGGAAGGATCTGTCACCCTGCCGGAGAGATTTGCGGTGACCTGAGCCTCGGATTGAGCAAAGGCGAGAATTCCAAAGATCAGTACGCAGAAATGTGCTCCAGACTGCAGCATTTCGCCCTCATTCGAAGAAAGGAAATGGTCGGACAATCGGCGTCTTACTGGGTTAAGTGAGGACGCCGGGCGGAATTTCCCGGCTCTATCGTATTGGATCAATTTGAGCGGATTGATTCGTTACTGTCAAACGATTCCAGACGATTGCGATAGCGCAGAAGCAGATACATGCTTTTGTGATTATCACCATGCAAAACAGAGTGCTGGGGAGCCGGCGCGGTGAACCGCAAAGCTCGATTTGAGTTGCAAGACCGCGGCATGCGTGGCGAGCGCGATATATACTGGCCTCATTCGCAACCCTTCGTGCAGCTGAGTTGAAGGGGTTTGCTTCACTTAGCATTTTCAGAGCCTCGTTCAGGCGATCTGGGGCGAAATACAAGCGAGCGGCCCGGGAACTTCTGAGAGTGCGCAGCGGTGGGAGCGCAAGGTCATCGATAACTACAGGAGAGTTCCCCCGCACGACGATCTCCCCAAAGGAGATAACGGTGGAGTTCGCACGCCGTTCAAGGGGGAGAGTTCGTCACCGGAAACCCGGCTTCCGGGTGACGCTCCGACCTATGTGCCTGGCGCAGCTCCAACCTACGTGCCCGCCGATGCTCCGACTTATATAGGACCCCCCCCCACGGCTGGCCGCAAATCCCCGCCGCCATTGTCGATCAGCCGCACGATGGGCGATTCTCTCCTTGGCGCGCAGCCGCTGCTCGAGGCCGGGTACATTCTGGGCGCGCGCTATGAGATTCTCGCGCTTCTCGGCGAGGGCGGAATGGGAGCCGTCTACAAGGCCCGGGACATCGAGCTGAACCGCACCATCGCACTCAAGACGATTCGCCGCGAATACGCCGGCAACCCAGCCATAATCGACCGGTTCAAGCAGGAGCTGATCCTCTCCACGCAGGTTACGCACCGCAACGTGGTACGCATCTACGACCTGGGCGAAGCCGACGGAATGAAGTTCATCACGATGGAGTACATCGATGGCGCCGACCTCCGCAACCTCATCCATAAGCGGAAGAAGCTGCCCGCCGATGACGTGGTCGAGATTATTTCGCAGGTTTGCAAGGCGCTGCAGGCGGCACATAACGTCGGGGTGATCCATCGCGACCTGAAGCCACAGAACATCATGCGCGAAGAGCCCAGCGGCCGGATCGTAGTGATGGACTTCGGCCTGGCGCGCACGCTCGAAGGCGACGGCATGACACAGACCGGCGCACTGGTGGGCACGATGGAGTACATGTCTCCCGAGCAGGCGCTGGGCAAACCGCTCGACCAGCGTTCGGATGTCTTTTCGCTGGGGCTGATCTTCTATGAGCTGCTTACCGGCGAAGCGCCTTTCCGGGCCGACAGCGCGCTGGCCAGCCTGATCAAGCGCACCCAGGAACGGCCGGTCCCGGTCACACACCATGACAGCACCATCTCGGGGCCGATCGACCGCATCGTGAGCCGCTGCCTGGAGCGTGACGTTAACCTTCGCTACCAGACGGCTGACGAGTTGCTGACGGACCTGAACAAGTGGCGGGGCAAGACATCTTCCGGCGCGATCCCTGTAGCGCCGAGAGGCTTTCCTTCTCCCGCGCAAGGGTGGCTCAAGAAGAACCGCTGGCTTCTTGCCGGCGGAGGGGTCGCCGCTGTGGTTCTTGTTGTGGCGGGCTATGTCGCCACGCACTTATCGCCGTCGAATTCTGGCGCAAGAACGGCTACCAATGTTCCGGCTCCGATCTCGCTGGCCATCCTGCCGTTCCGCAACACTTCCGGCAACGAGAGCGACGACTGGATGGGCTCGAGCATCGCGGATATGCTCACTACCACCATCGGTCAATCCGCGCATTTGCGCGCCGTACCCTCCGATCGCCTGCAGCAGGTGCTCTCGGACCTGCGCATCGGTCCGCAAAGCGTGATCGATCCAGACACGCTGCGGCGCATCGCGGAGTTCAGCAATGCGGGAATTGTTGTCTCCGGCCAGTTCTCGCGCTTCGGAGACCAGATAGTCATCGATGGCACGATCCGCGACCTGAAACACGATCAGACGAAGTCGATCAAGGCGCAAGCGGCGGCCAAAGACCTGCCTTCAGCGATCGATTCGCTTGCAGAGTCGGTGCGGGAGAGTCTGGCGCTTTCTCCGGATGTGGTCAAGGAGCTGAAGGCTCAGTCATATAAGCCGAACTCCAGCTCAGTGGAAGCACTGCGGGCCTACAACGAAGGATTGGTGCTGATGCGGGAGGGCAAAAATCTGGATGCGCTCAAGCGGTTCCAGTCCGCCGTAACCGAAGACGCCCAGTTTGCGCTTGCCCATGCGCGGCTGGCAGAAGTGCAGTCGGACCTGGGATTAGCGGGCGACGCAGAACAATCTTCCCGGCGCGCGGTTGAACTGGCGCACAGCGAAAATCTCCCATTGCCTGAGCAATACCTGATCGATGCGAGCCATGCCCGCATTACGAAAAACAACAAGGAGGCAATTGACGCATACCAGAACCTCGCCGCCAGTTGGCCCAGTGACGTCGATGTGCAATACAACCTTGGCACGCTCTACATGGCAACCGGCGATTACAGCAAGGCGCACGATATCTTTGCGAAGATTCTCGCCGCAGATCCGCGAAACATAAAGGCTCTATGGGAGATGGGGGTGGTCGAATTCACGCTGGGCAGGCCTCAGGACGCGTTGGATTATCTGAGTAAGGGCCTGAACCTGGCCACGCAGGTCGACAATCAGGAGCAAAAGGCGCTGATTCTGCTCTCGACGGGCATCTGCTACCGGCTTCTCAACAAGCCGGACGAGGCGATGCGCAACTATCAGGAATCCATCGCCATTAACGAAAAGATCGGCCAGAGGCGCGGAGTCGCCGCTGCTCTCGACGAAGTTGCCAACATGCAGGCGATGAGCGGCAAGTCCGATGAAGCACTGGCCACTTATGAAAAGGCGCTTGGCATCCTGCGTGAAATCGGAATGAGGGAGGAACAGGGCGACACTCTGCTCGAAATGGGTACGGTGTACCAGGACCGCGGCGACTACGATGAAGCGCTCTCACGCTACAAGGAAGCACTGGAGATACAGCGCGAGATCGGCAATCACGGATCTGAAGCCCTATGCATGACCAATATCGCCTCGGTGTATCTTGCGAAGGGAGATACGGACAGCTCCTTCACTTATTTTCAGCAGGCGTTACAGATCAGAGAGCAGCTTGGAGTCCAGGCTGACATCGCACCGCCTCTTGAAGGACTCGGGGAGGCCTACACCCACACGGGCCAATACAATCAGGCGCTAAGTTCACTGATGAAGGCCCTTGATCTCGCACGCAAGGCAAACGACGCCCGGTCGATCGCGCTGATCTCGCACCAGATCGGCCTGGTTCTCGAATACCAGGGCTATGTTGGCCGAGCCATCAAGTCCATGCAGGATGGCGTGAAGGCATTCCGCGAACAGGGAGAACACGGAAACGCCATGGCCACGTTCCTCACCGACCTGGCCGGCGCGTTCGCCCGTGCAGGACGGGGCGAGGAGGCGGGAAAACCTCTCGATGAAGCCGAGGGCATCGTTCGCGATCTAAAGAACAATGGTTTAGCTGCATCGATTGCAAACACGCGCGGCGACGTCGCCTTTTATCGCGGCGATCTCAAGACCGCCGACCAGTTCTATCAATCGGCCGTTCGTCTCACCGCGCGAACCAGGGACAACGACGTGATCGTGCAGTCGAAACTGAACGTCGCCAAAGTGGCCATCGCGCAGGACCGTGCAAAAGACGCCCTCGCCATCCTTCGTCCGATGCTGAAGCCGAACAGCGCTGTCAGCTCTTATCTCACCGTGCGCGTGGCCATTACGAACGCCGAGGCCGAGATCGGCGTGAAAGACCTTTCTCACGCCGAGCATGAGCTCAACCTAAGCCTGACAGCCACTGAAAAGGCGGGGATGCGTCTGGACATTGCCCGCATTTACTACCTGCTTGGCGAGACGGCCCGGCTCAGTGGGACCGGCGAACATGCGCAGATCGCCTATTACTATCGCGAGGCTGTCCGCCTGCTGGAAGCTGTGAAAGCCGAGCCGGGAGCCGAAAAAGTGCTCACGCGCTCGGACCTGAAGGCGATGTACGAGAACGCCAATCAGTGGAAGTAGGACTGCCGCTTCAGCCAATCTTAAGGAATTCTCGTCTATAGTGCGAGAAATGCGTTTTGCACGAAATTCCATGCTGTGTGTGTTTGTTGGGCTGTTGCACGTGGTTGGAGCCGCACAGCCGCAGCCTGCCAAACCTGCGGTCGCGCTGACCCTTGACGATGCGATCAGGCTGGCGCAAGCGAATGAACCCTCGTTCGCAGCAACGGTCGCCGAGAGCAGAGCAACAGCCCTGGAGCGAAAGGATGCGAAGGCCGGTCTACTTCCTTCGGTTGTGTATCACAACCAGTATCTTTTCACGCAATCGAACCACACCTTTGCGGCTACAGTTGAGGGCGGACGTCCGACATCGCTGCCGGTGTTTATCGCCAATAATGCCGTGCACGAGTATTACAGCCAGGCTTCAGTGAATGAGACTCTCGGCCTGGCCGGCGCAGCTGCCGTTCGGCTGGCTGACGCAAACGCAGCCCGAGCACAGGCAGAGGCCGAAATCGCTCGCCGTGGACTCGTGGCAACAGTGGTCGGGCTTTATTACAACATTCGCTCAGGGGCCGAAAAGGCGGCTGCGGCGCAAGAAGGACTTGATGAATCGAACCGCTTCGTCGATATAACGCAGAAGCGGGAAGCGGCAGGCGAGTCCGCTCACGCCGATGTGATCAAGGCGCAACTGGAACAGCAGCAGCGGCAGCGCGAGCTGGCCGATGCGATCCTGGCGCGCGAGAAAGCGAACCTGGAACTTGGAGTGCTCCTTTATCCCGATCCGGGCACTCAGTTCGCAATTGCAGATGAGGCGATCCCTCCTGCGCTGCCCGGCCGACAGGACGTAGAGGCTGCAGCGCGATCGAATAACCCTGAGGTGCGGAGCGCGCTTGCCGCCCTGCAGGCCAGCGAGGCGGAAACGCAGGCGGCCTGGGCGGGTCTGCTGCCGGATCTTGCCCTGAATTACACCTACGGCATCGATGCGCCGCAATGGGCGGCAAACGGGCTGGATGGCGCGCGGAACCTCGGATATTCTGCCAGCGCAACGGTCGATATTCCTATTTGGGACTGGCTCACTTCCGCACGCAAAGTGAAGGAGGCCCATATTCGGGCGGCGGCTACCAGAGTTGCCCTGACCGCTGCCCAGCGGCGACTGCTTGCCGACCTGACGGAGTTCTACAACGAAGCGGATACAGCGCGGCGGCAGCTTGCATCTCTCGATACAAGCATTGCCGATGCTCGGGAGTCCCTTCGGCTGACGAACCTGCGTTACGTGAACGGTGAAGGCACGGTTCTGGAAGTGGTAGACGCGCAGAGCACCCTGGTAAGCGCCGAAAACGCGCGTGCCGACGGGCTGGTCCGCTATCACGTGGCTCTTGCCCAACTTGAAACTCTTACAGGAAGGCTCTAGCTCTACATGAGAGTCGGATATTCCATTGCTGCGTGGTTTTCGCCGCTTGTGATTGCGGCAGTGGTCTCGACAGGGTGCAAAAGCAAGTCCGAGGAGGCGCCCGAGCCTGTGGTTTCCGTACAAGCGGAACACCCGACCGTCGGCCCGATCTCAGAGGAGATTGCGGCAGACGCTGTTCTGGCGCCGCTGGCGCAGGCGGCGATTGCGCCGCGCATCAGCGCGCCCATAGTGAAGGAACTGGTGCAGCGCGGATCACGCGTCCACAAGGGCGAACTGCTCGTCACGCTTGAAGATCGCGATCTTCGCGGAGCAGCGCTCGACAACCAGGGCAACTTTACGCAAGCACAGGCAGCGTACACGGCGGCTACGCTCGCAACAATTCCGGCGGACATGCAGAAAGCAGAGCTGGATGTAGCCCAGACCAAGGCCAATCTTGATGTGGCTAACCGGACGGCAGAGGAGCGCAAGCTGCTTCTGCAGCAGGGCGCGATCTCACGCCGGGACGTAGAGACTGCGGCTGCGGCTGCTGTTCAGGCCAAGGCGACTTACGATACTGCGGTGACGAACCTGGCCAATGCACAAAAGACAACAAAGAAAACGAGCACGGAGACGGCGCAGGGGCAACTCGCATCAGCACAGGGCAAACTGGAGAGCGCCGAGGCCCAGGTGAGTTACGCGGCTCTGCGCAGCCCGATCGATGGCGTGGTCACCGAACGGCCGTTGTTTCCGGGCGAAACGGCGACGGCAGGGACGCCTGTTGTCACAGTGATGGACACGACATCGCTCCTGGCAAAGCTGCATATTTCGCAGGCAGCCGCGCAGAAACTGGCCGTTGGAGGAGCAGCGGAATTGACGGTTCCCGGAGAAACAGACCCGCAGCCGGCGACCATCTCACTGATCAGCCCTGCGCTCGATCCGGGATCGACGACCTTGGAGGTATGGCTCAAGCTTGCGAATCCGGGAGGCCACTATAAGGTTGGAACGCCTGTGCACGCGGTGATTCGCGGCACCACCATTCAGGATGCGGTGCAATTGCCGGTTGGAGCGATCCTGCCTGCGGACGATGGTTCGACGAACGTTCTTGTCGTAGGCAGCGATGGAAAGGCGCACAAGCGCGCTGTAAAGGTTGGGCTGAGGACCACGGAGAAGGTTCAGATTTTGAGCGGGGTGAGTCCTGCAGAGATGGTCATCACGGAGGGCGGCTACGGTCTGGATGACGGCACCAAAGTGAAGGTCGGCGGCAAAGACGAGGACAAGGGCAGCAAGGACGATGCTTCGTCTGCCGGCGGGAGCAAAGAGTAATGCCTGCTTCGCACAGCGATACATTCTGGCTGCCGCGCTGGCTTCGCACCATCATCTTTCTTGCCCTGGTGCTCTCGGCGTGCGGAATCTACGGCTTCTTCAAAACGCCGATCGCTGTTTTTCCGGAGACGAATTTCCCGCGGGTGATTATCGGGGTGGACAACGGCGTTATGCCTGTCGAACAGATGCAGGTGACGATCACGAAACCGCTCGAGGATGCAGTGAATGCCGTGCCCGGGCTGCAGAGCGTGCGGTCGATCACCAGCCGTGGTTCGGCAGAGGTGAGCCTGTTCTTCGACTGGTCGGTCGACATGTACCGCACGCTCGAGCTGGTCAACTCGGCCGTCAATCGTGTGCAGCAGGAACTTCCCCCTACGGCGAAGATCGATGTGCGCAAGCTCACGTTCGCGACATTTCCGATCCTGGGCTACAGCCTGACGACGACAAATCCTGCGGTGTCGCAAAGCGATCTCTGGGAGATCGCGACCTACACGCTGAAGCCGCCTCTGAATCGCGTGGACGGCGTGGCGACGGTGACTGTCCAGGGCGGCCGGATTCCTGAGTACCATGTGGT
>JAFAMZ010000304.1 GCA_019232935.1 Silvibacterium sp. | reverse complement strand
GCGTTGTGTCCTGCTGCGTCACGTTGAATTGAGCTTGTTCGAAGTTGCTCATATTCACGTAGGACTTGGCCTCGCGCTTGAGGTCGTAGAAGTCACCGTAGCTGGGACAGATCACCTCCGCAGGAATCTTGAGCGCGGGATTGGGCGAAAAGAGATAAACCAGCCGCTCCGGCTCACCGTACGGCAGCGATCGAATCAACACCGCGTTCACCAGGCTGAAAATCGCGGTGCATACGCCGATGCCGAGGCCGAGCGGGAGCACCGCGGTCATCGTGAAGCCGGGGCTGTTGCGCAATGTGCGCAGGCCATACCGCAAGTCCTGCATGGTTTGCTCCAGCCATAACAAGGAGCGTTCGTCGCGATGTGCCTGTTTCGCCTGCTCCACCCCGCCGTAGGCACGCCGTGCGGCTATGCGTGCTTCTTCCGGTGACATCCCGCTTCGTTCGAAATCGTCGGCGAGTAGCGTGAGATGCGACGCGACTTCGCGAGCCAGGTCCTCTTCGGCGCGATTGCCGGCGACGAGATTGCGGAGCTTGGCGGCAATTCTTCTCCATTGCGCCATGGTTACTGTTCCTCAGCCAGCAGCTTTTCAACCAGGCCGGCCATCTTGCGCCAGCGTTCGGTTTCCTCGTCAAGCGCCTTCAACCCCGCCTTGGTGATGGTGTAATACTTCGCTTCGCGATTGTTTTCTGTTTTGCCCCAGGAACTGCGGGTCCAGCCGTGCTGCTCAATCCGGACGAGCGCCGGATAAATAGTGCCCTGGTTCAGATTTAAGGCGTCCTCCGAAGCCTGCTGTAGCCTGTTTGCGATGCCATAGGCATGCTGCGGCCCCATCGTCGCGAGCGTGCGAAGGATCATGAGGTCGAGGGTGCCTTGCAGGATCTGTATGGCCATCTCTTCACTTGGCATTCAAGTGAACACCGGTCTTTACTTGGATGTCAAGTGGAGCCCGCTGTATGGATTGTGAGGAACCGTCCCCATCGGCCGTGCGGCCGGCCGGAAGAAACCGCGCGGGTGCCCCATCCGCCTCAGCTTCATCGCGGCAAGGGTGGGATGCACTCCACAAAGCCAGCCACGAAGTACTAACCTCGCACCGCGAGGCCCGGGGTAGAAGAGCGGAGCTTTAGCTCCGCGTCACCCCGGCAATTTCGCAATAACTCAGAATTGCGCCGCCATGGCATAGGCCAGCGCGGCTTCCACCTGCACCCCCTGGCTCGCCGGATACAGCTTCAACCCCTCAGCCGCTCCCTGCTTTGCTTCGCGGTAATTCCCGAATGCGGCTTCGCGCAGCGCAGCATTTTCCCACCAAACTGCTCCGTTTTCTTTGCTGTCAGCCCGTATCGCAGAATCCACCGCCTGCCTGGTTCGCTCGCGTGCCTTGCTCAGACGACCTGCGTATGCGCCGCTGTCGGAGTCCAGAGAAAGGCCGAAGTTCTCCACTGCCGGGTGGTCAGCAAACCACTTCTGCTCCTGGGCCGCTGCGGAGGAATCCGCCGCAAGAAAGGCCAGACCATACAACGCACTGTGGAGTATGAAATCGTCGAGCTTCCGTTCCCGGGCTTCACGGATTGTTTGTCGTGCCTCATCCAGGCGTTGCAAGGCAAGCAGGTAATTGGCGAGGGCTTCATAAGGACCGATCCGCTCCGGATAGAGTTGCTGTGCCTGGCGCATCATCTCGATGGCCTTCTCATACTCTCCCTGTGAGCCATAAACGATACCCGAGCCGAAGTATCCGCCACCATATCAGGGATAAATCTCAATCAGTTGCTGATTAGCCTCTCCTGCCTTGTCCAGCTTCCCGGTAACGTTCTGGTAATACTGAGCTGCGATAACCAGCCTCTCCCGCTCGCTGGCGTGTTCCCGCAGCTCGAAGGCTTTGGTGAAGTACTCGCTCGCGCGTCCTAACTCGCCCAGCGCGTTGTAGTCGCCAGCCAACGATTCATATCCCATGGCAAAATTCGGATCGAGCTGAATGGCGCGCTGGTCGTAAATCAGAGCTGCATCTGTCCCTTTCTCCTGATAGATCTTCAGTCCCATACTGTAGGTTTGCAACGCTTCCAGCGAGGACGTGGTGGCCTGTTCCAGCGGCACATTGAACTTCTGCACCGTGGCGAGCGATTCGCCCAATTGCTCACGCAGGTTCGCCGCAGCGTCGCCGAACCGGTGCAGCCGGATGTCCTCGGCCTTGTAGACAACGCCCATGCCGCCGCCGCCGAGTTTAGTGAGGATGCGGTAGTGCGAGATCGTCGTATCGATCATAACGACAACCGGGGGTGGGAGCCGTTGTCAGCGTGGGCTGATGATAGGGCGCTGGCAAGTGGCCGTCAATCGAGCAATCAAGCGCCAACTCACCTTTGATCGCACCCGCTATACTCACCCTTCAGCAAGTCCCATGCGCGTCTACCCCAAATTCCTGCTCTCGGCCCACTCGCCCGCTCAGTTTCCCGAGCCCTCTGTCCCGGAGGTCGCATTCCTGGGCCGCTCCAATGTCGGCAAGTCGAGCCTCCTGAACGCCCTCCTTGGCTCGAAGATGGCCAAAGTCTCCTCCACCCCCGGACGCACCCGCGCCATCAACTTCTTCTCCATCGCCGACTCGCCCCAGCGACAGCAGCCCCAAATGTACTTCGCCGACCTGCCCGGCTACGGTTACGCAAAAATCTCCAAATCCATCACCGCCGAGTGGCCGAAGTTCATCGAGCCTTACCTCGCCCAACGCCCCACGCTCGCCCTCTGCCTTTGCCTGGTCGACAGCAATGTCCCGCCGCAGGAATCAGACGCTCAGCTCATCCATTTCCTCAGGTCTGCCGGACGCAGCTTCCTCGTCGTGGCCACCAAAGCCGACAAGCTCTCCGGAAACGGCCGCGCCAAAGCCCGCGCAGCCCTCACCACAGGCCTCGATGTGGACGACCTGCTCCTCTGCTCCGCCAAAACCGGCGCCGGACTCAAGGAACTATGGTCCGCCATCACCACCGCAGCAAGTCCTGCCTGAGATTCCTCTGTGTCCTCTGTGTTCTTCGTGGTGAATATCGCTCAGCTGGCCGGAGCAATGACCAACTCTGCGCCATCCCGCTTCACGGTGACCGAAATTCCGGCGCGCTTTAACGCCTCGACAAACCGCTCGGCTTCCGCCTCGCTCATCCGCAAGTACCGCTTTCCGCCGAGCGCCCGACCCAGATACCGCGGCGCAGCCTCCACCCAGCGCCGTCTTGCCGCTGCACTCTTGGCCGCCGGATCCAGCGCCTCCGCAGCCTGCCTGTCCGCTTCCGGAGTCCACCGCACAGCCACGCCCCACATCGGTGCCGTGCCAACCCGCCGCGCTCCGCGCCCCTCCAGAATCTCCAGCCCCGGCACGCCGCCTGCCACCATCTCCGGCTGCACGCCCCGCTCCACCATCTCCGCAACGATAGCCCGGGGCTCCCCCACCAGCGCCACCGCCACCGGATTCTTCTTGCGAATCTCGTTTTTCAGGATTCTCAGCGCCTCATCCAGACTGTTCACCAGAAAATCGCACGCCCCGCTGCGAATTGCCGCCTTTGCTCGAGCGACATCGTCCTCCAGTCCAAGCGATGCAGCGCCCGCGATATTCGCAGCCACCGCCAGCGCGATCCCCGGCAAATCGAGCCCCGCATACACGATCAGCGAGCCGCCAGCCTCCGCCAAACCTGCCGTGAGTGCCTCGTACTGTTCGTACACCTCTGAAATGTCAGGGAAAGATTGCTGCTTCTCGGAGGCCATTTCTACCAGGTCGAGTACATCTGCCCGTCGGTGCCCACTTCCTGCGACCCGCTGTGTACATCATTTACGCCCGGATCGGTCTGGTCGATGCTCATCAGCGTGTCATCGGTTGCGGTTACCCAGGTGTCCGCGCGGTGCGTCATCGGGTCCTTGGGAATCTCCTTTAGATAGCCCGACTGGACCAGGTCGTCCAGCGACTGAGGCGCCTTCTGCTTGTCCATCGTGTAGGAGTCGATGGCGTTCCGCATTACGTGCAGGTCTTCCTTGAGCACGGCTTCCTTGGCCGCCTTGATCGAGGCCACATAGCTGGGAATGGCAATGGCCGCAAGCACGCCGATGATCAGCATTACGACCATCAGCTCCACCAGCGTAAAGCCGCCTTGCCGGTCCGATCTGCGCCCAGGCTCTTGCACGTCTACCAGTCCTTGTACTTGGTCCCGTCCAGCGCGGTCCCATCCGACTTCGAGTACACGTCGAAGACATTCTGACCGCCGAAGGAATCGCTGGTCGGGTCGTCCTGCATCGACCGCAGCCCCCATTCCGCTTTGCCGGTCATCGGATCAACCGGAATCCGCCTCAGGAACCGCACCTTCTTGCCCTGCACATCCACTCCATCTACCAGCGTCTGCAGGTCCGGCGGATACCCCTGCGAATCCACCTTGGTGATGAACGCATTCCGGTCCGCAGCGTCCTTGTAGCGGTCGATTGCCTCGCGCATCTGCCACAGGTCGTAGCGCAGTTCATGCTCCTTCTCGCGCTTCACCTGGAATCGCGCTACCGGCACCGCCGCTCCGGCGACCAGAGCCAGAATCGCCACCGTCACGATCAGCTCGACGAGCGTCAGACCGGCTTCGCTTCCGCCCGTCCGTCCTCCATGCTGCCGCATCATCACTGCATCACACTTGGCCGTTTACGGCCTTACCTGCACAATCGCCCGAGACCCGGAGGCCGGAAGTGCCTGTTGTGAGCTGTTGCGAACCATCGGACGGGTGATCACCACCGCTGCATCTCCAGGAGCCTTCGCCTGAAATGTCATGACGCAAACGGTTCCGTTTCCGTTCACTCCCTTGGTCCCGGGAGGCCGCGAGGCCGAAATCGCTACATTGCCGCTGCCGTCATCGCGATGAACCAGGGCGACGGCCTGTCCATCCTGCCCCAGGAAATTCACACCTTTGCCGGGGGTATCGCCCAGGTCTACATTGATGAGATTCAGCTTTGTCTGGTCGTATTGCACCTGCATCGGCACGGAGAAGACATCCATCCCGCCCGCAAGGCTGACCGCCATCTGGAACGTCGACCCCACCTTCTGCTGGCTCACCTCGGGATTCAGTTCCAGCTTCAGTGGCACGCTGGCCGCAGGCTGTTGTTGCATCTGGCCAGCGGCAGCCTGTGCCGCCGCTGCTGCGCTCGGCGGAGGAGCGGCTGTCTGCCCCGGCTGCCCCGTCTGCGGAACCGTGAAGACTCCGGGCTTGGGAGCCGCCTGCGGCAGCGCCGTGTCCTGACTGATGTGCCGCAGCTCGATGTTGTTCCCCGTACCGGTATCGAGCTCCCTCAGGTTCAGCGGATTCAGCATCTCCGCCCGCACCACGTGTGGAATCAGCAAAAATACAATCTCGTCGTCCTGCGTAGTCTTATCGACCGCGCTGAAGATGTATTTAAGGATAGGAACCGACGCAAGTCCCGGCGTTCCGCTTAGCGAAGTCGAGGCCTGCCGCTGCAGGATCCCGCCCAGAATATTGGCCTCTCCCTCCTTGAGACGAATTGTCTGATCGACGGTGCGCTGCGTAATGATCGGCTCGTTGATGCCTCCAAGGTTCGAAACCCCATTCTGCGAAGAAACTTCAATCTTCAGCTTCAGAGATACATCGCGGTCGTAGTGAACCGTTGGCTTGACCGTGATGTTTACTCCGATATCGAGATACTGGAACTGCGTATTGACGAGCGAACTGACGATCGCTGTAGCCGCGCCCGTCTGGTATGACCCGGTCGCAACCGGCAGCTTCTCACCGATCTTCAGCGTGGCTTCCTGCCCGTCTGAGGCTCGAATCCGGGGATTCTGAAGAATCCTCGTCGAACTGTCTGTCAGCAGCAGATTTGCTGTGGCATTACTGATCGTCACCGAAATATCGTTCGCATTCAGGTGCGCCAGGGTGTTCAGCGTAAATCCATTGTTGTTATTTGATGTCGTGTTGTTGGTTGTGGAGGACGAAGACGACGATGAAGACGTCGTCGTGTTGTTCCCATTCTGAAAAGCAAAAGTCGCCGTCTGCGGCAGTTGGATGCCGATATTCCGTTCGTGGTTCCGGCTCACTTCGAGCACTGCCACGTCCACAACAACCTCCGGCTTTGCCTTATCGAGATCGTTGATCAGTTTCTGTGCCAGCAGCAGCTCATCCGGAGTGCCACGCATAATGATCGCGTTCTGGCTGGCTACACCAAAAATCTTTGCCGTCTGAAACATGTTGCGCAGCGCCGTCTGCAGGTCGGTGAAGTCGTTCTGCTGCGCCACATTCGTCAGGTAAAAGGTCTGGACAGCCTCTTCCTCCAGCTCCGTACGCTTGGCCCGGTTGTTCTGCGCCACGAATATCGTATTCGCCGTGATCGGACGCCAGAATGTTCCCGAAATCGTCCCGATGATCCGAAGCGCGTCGTACAGGTCAACATTCGTCAGGTCCACCTGGATCCGCTTCGACGTGTAATCTGGATCGAACAGCACATTGATGCCCGCAAGTCGTCCGACCGTTTGGTAGATGACCTTGCTGTCCTCGACCGAATGCAGCGTCAGTGGCTCGTTCGATAGCGGCTTCAGCTCCACCGGCGAGCCGATTCCATTCAGTTGCGCCGCTTCGGGTGCAAGCGAGGTCTCCTGATTCGCGGCTTTTCCGGCCTTCTCACGCATGGCCTTGATCTCCTGCGTGGCGAGCTCATTGCTCGGATCGATCTCGAGCGCCCGCATGAACTCCGTCATGGCGCCGGTCTCGTCCCCCTGATCGCGCAGCTTCTGCCCCTGCTTCACATGCAGCGACGCGGCAGAAAACCGCAGCCGTTCGTAGCTCGTCTGGTAGCGGGTGTCCTTTGGGCTCTTGTGGTAGGCCATGGCGTAAAGCTCATAGGCCTTCTCGATATCCCCGGCGGTCTCGGCCGACTGGCCCTGCTTGTAGAGCTTCGATGCCGATTCTTTGGCCAGCTTCTCCTCGGACTGGGCTTCCACATGGAATCCCGAAGTGCCCATGCCAGCCGCTATAGAAAGCCCTAGGAGGCTGAGGGTTCCCCATCTGAAAATACGACGATTCATTAACCTCCGGCAGTTCGCTTCATGATGGTTTTGACCTCTTTTGCAGGGCCCTCCGCTCGCGCGGCGGCGCACCTCCACTCTCTTCTCATCGCCCGGATTATGGTCGAGTATAGCATCGCGGTGCGGCGTTTCGGTCGCACCGGCGGACCCATGGCCGCGTGCTAGCATGAAATGTCAGACCCCCTCCGATGGCGCGCCAATCCACTCATTCTGTAACTCAGACTGCAGCAAAGAAAAAGCCCCGCGACCCGGTGGCCGCCGGGGAACGCGATGCCGCCGTCAATCGCGCCGCTGGGCATAACTACTTCCTCCTCGATCGCTTCGAATGCGGAGTCGCCCTCCGCGGAACGGAAGTTAAATCCATCCGTGAAGGCAAGGCTAACCTGAAAGACTCCTACGGAATCATTA
>JAFAMZ010000183.1 GCA_019232935.1 Silvibacterium sp. | reverse complement strand
AAGCGGAAGACGCGGCCCAGGAACCGGCTGACGCCGGCAACGCCGTCCTCCTGCCAGTCAAGATCGCGGTCCGGCGGGGCGGCAAAAAGAGAATAGGCGCGTGTGGCGTCGGCTCCGTAACGGGCGATCATCTCATCGGGGGACACGACATTGCCCTTTGATTTGGACATCTTCGCGCCGTTCCTGATCACCATGCCCTGCGTGAAAAGACGCTCGACCGGCTCTTCGTTCCTCACCAGTCCCATATCGCGCATCACCTTGGTCCAGAAGCGCGAGTAGATCAGGTGCAGAATCGCGTGCTCGACTCCGCCGATGTACTGATCGATCGGAAACCAATAAGCAACTGTGTCTGTGCCAAACGGAGCTTTGTCGTCATGGGCGCTGGCGTAGCGGTAGAAATACCAGGATGAATCGACAAAGGTGTCCATCGTATCGGTTTCGCGGCGGGCGGGGCCGCCGCACTTCGGGCAGGTTGTATTGACGAACTCCGGCATGCGTGCGAGGGGCGAGCCGCCTTCCATCGTGATGTCGACATTTTCGGGCAAGACCACCGGAAGCTGATCGTTGCGGACGGGCACGATGCCGTCCTTCTCGCAATACAGCATGGGAATCGGAGTGCCCCAGTAGCGCTGGCGGCTGATGCCCCAATCTTTCAGGCGATACGAGACCTTCGCTTTCCCGAAGCCGTGCCCTTCGGCATAGGCGGTCATCTTGTGCTGCGCTTCCAGATTGCCCAGCGTGTTGAACTCGCCCGAGTTCATCAGGATGCTGTCCTCGGCGGTGTAGGGCAATACGGGGTGTTCCTCGTCATTCGCCGGATCCTTTGGGCGCCGCGGCAGGATGACGATGCGCATCTCGATGCCATATTTCCTGGCGAAGTCATAGTCACGTTCGTCGTGGGCCGGCACGGACATGATCGCGCCGGTGCCGTAGTCGAGCAGGATGTAGTTCGCTACCCAGATAGGCAGGCGTTCGCCGTTGAACGGGTTAATAGCGTAATGCCCGGTGAACACGCCGTGTTTTTCGATGGTGCCGATGTCGGCCGTGTCCCGCGCCTGTTTCTGCTCGCTCGACAGGGCAGAGACTTCCTCTGCGAGCCGCCGATCGGCCGCGGCAAACTCTTTGACTAAGTGATGTTCCGGGGCAAGCTGAATACTTGTGGCGCCGAAAATGGTGTCTATGCGGGTGGTGAAGACAGTGACGCTCTTACCAGACGCTCGGACGTCCTCGCAAGCCGGAAGCACGGTAGTTCCCCCCTCGCGGGCGGTCTGTTGGTCCTGGGTCGCACCGGCGGGATCCTCTATCGGAAAGGCAACTTCTGCGCCCTCGCTGCGTCCGATCCAATTGCGCTGCATGGTGCGGACTTTCTCGGGCCAGCCTTCCAGCTTGCTCAAATCGTCGAGTAGTTCCTGCGCGTAATCGGTTATTCGTAGAAACCACTGCTCGAGATCGCGCTGCTCGACGAGGGTGTCCTCGTGGCGCCAGCAAAAGCCGTCGATGACCTGTTCGTTCGCGAGAACGGTGTGGCACTCAGGGCACCAGTTCACTTTGCTCTTCTTGCGATAGGCGAGTCCCCGCTCGAACATGCGTATAAAGAACCATTGGTTCCAGCGGTAGTATTCGGGCAGACAGGTAGTGACCTCGTTGCGCCAGTCGTAGCTCAGGCCGAGGCGGTTCATCTGGCGCTTCATGGCCGCGATGTTCTGCAAAGTCCACTCACGGGGCGGCGTGTTGTTCTTGAGTGCGGCGTTTTCGGCCGGAAGGCCGAAGGCGTCCCAACCCATGGGATGCAGCACGTTGTGGCCGGTCATCCACATGTAACGGGCCAGCGCATCTCCGATTGCGTAGTTCCGGACGTGTCCCATGTGCAGTTGGCCCGAAGGATAGGGAAGCATCTCGAGCACGTAATACTTTGGCTTGCCGGTCGAGGCGGGTTCGACACTATAAAGGTCGGGCTGGGCAGCCCAGCGCTGCTGCCATTTGGGCTCGATTTCGGCAGGGGTGTAGCGAGGCTCGTGAGTCGAGGATGAAGGCTCCACTGCGGCCGCTGCGGCGGTCTTTTTTGTAGTTTTGTTTGCGGACATGTCAGATTTGATTGTAAATGGGAGCAAAAAGTGACCCTGCATGCACCAAATCCACTGATGGCACTCGGAGTTTTGGCATCGACTGCGGGAACCGACGCAGTCTATGTGATGTTTACGGCAGCCGTCGGGGCACGGCGCAAAATCATGGCGGCGAGCTGGAGCAGCATCTGGTATCTGCTCTCGGCATTCGCGGTGATCAGCTACACCGGGAATCCGGTGTATGTGATCTTCGCGGCTGCGGGATCATGGCTGGGTGCGTTCGGGGCGGTTACGTGGCTGGGCCGGGCCGATGCGACAGCTGGGCCCGGAACGCCGCATCTGTGAGCTATTGTGGCTTCCGCGATGTCGGCGTCGAACGTGGTTGCGCGTCGCGCTCCACGAGTTTAAGCATCGTCCGGACATTGCGGGCGTCGTCGCCTGGGTCATCCACTGGTGTTTCGGCGATGAAGGCGCAATGGCCGAAGCAGCTGTCATTGAGCAGGCGGCGAAACGGCTCGATGCCGATTGTTCCTCGGCCAATGTGGTCGTGGCGGTCGAGCCTGGAACCGCGCCCGGCCTTCGCGTCATTCATATGCCAGACACAGACACTTTTGATGCCAATGGTTGTATCGATCAGGCGCAGCATGGCTTCGTACCCTTCGATCGACACCAGGTCGTATCCGGCGACATGGCAGTGGCAGGTGTCGAGACAGCATCCGACGGGAATGACCGGCCTGAGGTGCTCGATCAGCTCCGCAACCTGCTCGAAGCTGCCTCCGAGCGAGAATTCAGCTCCAGCGGTGTTTTCGATCAGGATTTGGAGCTCGCTGGCCTTCAGGTCGAGGCCCTGGGTTGCGTCCTCGATTGATTCTGCTGCGAGCGCCAGGCCCTGTGCCCGGTTCAAACCGCGCCATGAACCGGGATGCAGGACGAGGTATTCCGCGCGCAGCCCGATGGCGCGCTGGACTTCCGCGCGGAAGCAATCCACTGACTTGCAGCGGACGATGTCAGACTGGCTGCAGAGGTTCACCAGGTAGCTTGTATGAATCACCATGGGGCCGATGTCGTACTCGTCGCGAAGCCGCTGTAATTGGCGGACGTGAGCCGGATCGAGCTGCGTGGGGCGCCACATGCGCGGGCTCGATGAAAATATCTGAAATGTATTTGCGCCGATTTCATGCGCCCGCTCGGCAGCTCTGAAGACACCGCCTGAGGTGGAGAGGTGAATCCCGATTCGGGGAATGCTCATCTCGCTTCAGTGTAGAGTTTGAATTAACTAAATCGCCAGCAAGGCTTCACAGTGAGTTTGGCGAAGAGGCGGAAGAAAGCCGATTCATGAGAACTGTAATCACGGCCGCGCGGCTGATTACGCCGGAAGATTCGATTGAAGATCCAGTGGTGGTAATCGAAGGTGGCGTGATCGCGCAGATAGCGCCGCGTTCCGGCGCCGACACCCGATCCGGGCTCCGGTTCGACTTTCCCGGGTGCACACTGACGCCTGCGTTCTTCGACGTTCACATTCACGGCAGCGCGGGCCGGGACGTAATGGAGGGAACACGCGAAGCATTCGCCTCTATAGGCGAATTCCTAGCTCGCCATGGAGTCGGTTCGTTTCTCGCGACAACGGTTACGGCTCCCGTCGATGCGACACTTCGGTCGCTGGAAGCTATGAGCACGAGGATCGGGGCCAATCACGACGGCGCCCGGCCGCTTGGCATTCACATCGAGGGGCCGTTTCTGTCGCCGCACAAGAAGGGCGCCCATCCGGAGCGGCTGCTGCAGACGCCATCGGTGGGGTTGTTTGATCGCATTTGGCAGGCGGCGCAAGGAAAGATTCGGCTGATGACGATCGCTCCGGAATTGCCCGGGGCCGAAGAACTGATCCGGCATGCGGTGGGTTTTGGGGTGCGTGTCAGCCTTGGACACAGCAACGCCGACACAGCCTCGGCCAGAGCGGGCATCCAGGCCGGTGCAGCCTCGGCCACCCATGCCTTCAATGCCATGCGGCAGTTCGATCATCGCGATCCGGGGCTGCTCGGGGAAGTGCTGGCGAACGACGATCTTTTTGCCGAGCTTATTTGCGACGGCCTTCACGTGCATCCGGATGCTGTGCGGATTTTCTGGAAGGCAAAAGGCCCCGAACGAGCGATGCTGATTACGGACGCGATGTCTGCCGCAGGCATGCCGGATGGAATGTACAAGCTGGGCGAACTGGATGTTCGAGTCATGAACGGCAAATGCTTGATCGGTGAGGGGACTCTCGCCGGCAGCACTCTGACGCTCGACCGCGGTGTGCGCAATTTTGCGGAGTTCACTGGAGCAAATATTGAGGACGTATCCCAGCTGGTCAGCCGGAATCCGGCGCGCATGACGGGTCTTGAGGCGGAGGTGGGCTCACTCGCCGTTGGCCGTCGGGCGGATATTACAGTGCTGTCCCCAAAGAACGAAGTGGTGGAGACAATTCTGAGGGGGCGCAGAATCCTTAATCCTTAATGGCCTGCCGCGCGCGCCAGAGCGCGCCGTGAATCGGGTCGACGGCCTCGGGCACAACATGAACCTGCGGCAGGCTTCGCCGTATGGTCTCGATGAGACTTTCGCGGACGAAGGCTACCTTTTCGAGAATGCTGCCCGTAAAGGCGATGGACGGCAGCGGAGCGTCCGGATCGAGCTTTCGCACATGACGAAAGGTCTCAGCTGCGTCTTCTCCCAGCAGCCGGCCTCCTGACTCAAGGACCTGCAGCGCAACCCGGTCGCCTTCTTCGGCACACTGAACGACGAGCGGAGCGAGTTGCGAAAAATCCGGAGGCGGTGTGCGATTGCCGATGTCGACGACCTGCTCGAGACTGTCTGCCGACCAGTGCCGGATGACTCTGTCGAGGATTGGAGAGGGCTGTCCGAAGTCGCGGGCGCGGCATGCGTGGCGCAAGGCCTGCAAGCCAATCCAGTGGCCTGATGCCTGATCGCCAAGGGTCGGCCCCCAGCCGCCGACGTTGAGCATTTCGCCGTGGCTGGTGCGGCCGATTACGTTCGAGCCCGTTCCCGCCATGACAAGAATGCCGGAGTGCCCCGGGAACGCAGCATCCAGTGCTATCGCTTCGTCTCCGCAGATGACTATCTCGCCACCTGCCCACGGTGAAAGAATCTGCCGCATCCAGCCGTCCGTCTGCGGGAGGCGCACCCCGGCTGTGCCTATGCACGACGCGCTGACTCTATGCAGGTCAACTCCGCTTCGCCCAGATATTTCTCCGAGCAATGCGGATAGGTTCTTCTGGGCCTGCTCGATGGACACGCGAAGCGGTTTGATGCTGCCGCCCGTAGCACGGGCCAATACTCGTGCTTCGTCGGCCAAAGCGCAGGTTGTCTTTGTGCCGCCGGCATCGAAGCCGAGGAGGTATTTCGACATCAGTGCGCGGCCTCTTGGGAGGCAGAGGGCGTCAATATGGCCGACAGCACGTTGATGCTGCCGTCGACTTTGGGGCTGTCGAGCGTCAGAATCTTTACGACGAGCGGAAAGACATTCACGTTTTCGAAGGGCTTCAGGGTCACTCCGTGGCGAATATCGGGTCCTTCGGCGAAGAAGATGGCGCGCATGGAGGGCATCTCGTAAGGGTTGTAGCCGTGTTCGCCGACTGGGAGAAACTCGTTCTGTCCTGCAGGCTGCGCAGCGGCGCGGATGACAGTCGGCCCCTTTGGGATCACGACAGGATCGCCCTCGCGCGGGTTGCTGTTGTAATGCAATTCCGCCGGAACCTGGGCACGACGATAGACGAGAAAGCCGGCGTCTGCTGCGCGCAGCTTTTTGTAGATTCGCACGGCATCGGCCTCGGTTGGAGGATAGAGCAGGGAACCGACGGTCTGCACGCCGTCGAGAGAAACATATTTGTCCAGCGTGATCCAGTCTCCCTGCACCTTCTCCATACCATGATCGGATACGACGATGAGATCAACCGGCAGATGCAGATCATCCAAATCCTTTTCGAGGCGCCCAATCAGATCATCGACATGCTTCACTGTTTCGGCGACCTGGGGACTGTTCGGCCCGTGCTCGTGGCCGGCGTGATCCACGTTCGAGTAGTAAAGAGTGATGAAATGGGGGCGCTGCTCCGGCGGCAGCTTGAGCCAGGCGATGACCTGATCGACCCGCTTGTTATCGTCGATCCTGTTGTCAAAGTGCAAATAATAGCTTGGCCGCTCTTCCGCGATTTCCGCCTCCGATCCGGGCCAGAAAAAGCAGGCGCTCCGCATGCCCTGTTTTTCGGCCAGCGACCATATCGGCGTGCCCCCGTACCACGAGCCGTCCGTGACGGCCCTGGGGTCGCGATAGGAGTATGTCTCCTTGCGATCCGGATCGTAAAAGTTGTTAGCGACGATTCCGTGATGCTCCGGATAAAGGCCGGTCACGAGCGTGTAGTGATTGGGAAACGTCAACGAGGGAAACGACGGAACCATGCCTTCCGGAGCGCTGGCGCCCCGGGCAGCAATTGCCAGAAGATGCTTTGCGCCATACTTCTTCGCGTAGTCGTAACGGAAGCCGTCGAGGGAAACCATCACGACATAATGCTTCTGCTGTTGCTCCGGCGCATTAGGGGCGTGGTCGACCGCAATGACCGGCGCGATCTCCTGTGCAAAGGGCGACGGGCGGCCTACCAGGCACAGCAGAGCGGCGAATGACGCCCGTATCACGAGGGATTTCATCGGGAGCGACGTTCCTTTCCCGTAAAGCTTATATGACTGAGGGGGAAGTGAGTTCGGCAGAGGAGTGGGTGTCAACGAATAAGAAATACCCAGGCGACTACCCCAATCCCAACAGCTCCGAATCCCATGCCGATTCGCCAGTAGGCGCGTTGGCGTGTGAGCAACGTTATCGACGTGATTACGAGTCCAATTTCAAGCAGCGCCTCGCCGAGGTCATACCGATTGGCGTGGCGCTCGGCCTTGCGCACCTCGGCCTCAAATTCCTTGGCGCGCTGCTCCTCTTCGGTGAGATCCTCATTCCATTTGTCGAGGTGAGACTTGTAGCTGCCGGTCACCTTGTCGGCAGCAGCCTGGTCGCGAATGGCAACTGCAGCAAGCAAATCTGCTGTCAGCTCGGTGTTGTATTGGCGGATCTTTTTCGCCTGATACAAATTCCATTCATCGCTGGCGCGCGCCTGATTGAGCACAGCCTCGGTGTGCGTGCGGTGGCCGAGCACTGTGGTAATGGCCACCAGCACTGCCAGCAGGCTCATCGTAAAGCTCACAGGCCGCAAGCTCTGGTCCTTTGCGGCCTCTTCGTGTTGTTCCTTCAACTCCTGGACTTCGTTTGATTCCATGGATTTTCAAATTCAGTTGGGGATTGCCTTTTTCGCAGTGTACGGGCTGGGCCGCACTACGTCGAGTACGGACGCTCCCTTGCCGGCTGTTTAGATTTCGGATCGCGACGCAGCCACGGGAGCGTTCAATCGGCAATGTGCAGAGTTAAACTTTTCGAATTGCGCCGGGTCGCGAAACGCCTCAACCCCGCCAGGAGCTGTAGTGGAAAATGCGCCAGCCAGATTCCCAGACTGTAAGCAATAATCGAGCGGCGATCCTTTCAGCCATTCATGAAGAAAACCGGCGTTAAAGCTATCCCCTGCTCCGACAGCGTCCACGGATTTCACTGTAACGGCCTCCGCCTCATACTTTCGCCCAGCTTTGACTGCGGCTGATCCGCGCGCTCCGCGCTTGACCACCAGCAGAGGAACAAGTTGCGAGAGTCTCGCGATGGCGCGTTCTGCATTCGAGTCACGCATCATCTGGCAGACTTCGCGCTGGTTCGGCATCAGTAAATCAATGTATTTCAGAACCAGGAAGAAAGAATTATCCCAGTGACCCAGCGGATCGTCGTTCGGGTCCAGTGAAATCGTCAAGCCCGCCTGCTTCAGATACGCGAACAGCCTCGGCACATCTTCGCGCAGACCCGTTTGCAAAAAATATGACGAAAGGTGGAAGTGCCGCGCGCTTGCCAGATAGTCCAAATCAAGGTCTGCCCATCGCAGATCGACAGTATTCCCCGGATACGTGAGCGTCCGGCGAGAATCGTGGTGCTGCATCAGCACACTCACACCGGTCCCGGTGTTCGATTTGCGCACGGCGCTGGTCAGGTCGACTCCCGCAGCGGTGAGGTCGCGAATGCACACGGCTCCAAACATGTCGTCTGACACCGTAGTAATGAAGCCAGTCCGGCAGCCGAGGGCCGCCAGATTGTGTGCCGTGATGGCCGGTGATCCGCCAAGCGTGAGTGCCATATCATCTGCTACCAGTTCGCGGTCTGTGGGCAGATCAGAGGGTAAGCCGTAAAGCAGCAGGTCCAGATTGGCTTCGCCGACCAGAGTCACATCAAACCGGCTCACGGCTGTACCCTCGCTTTACGCCTGAAAAAAGCCCAGGACGCTGTTCCAGCCAAAGCCCACCCGGTTCCGGCAATGAGGGCGGGTCAGGTGTCCGAGGCCGGTATGAAGTTCGCGGCTCACATACAAGAAGGCGGAGCCCCCATGTAGGTTGGTTCGGGCCTTGCATCGGTAACTTAGGGATGTGAACAGCATCGCCACCATCGCGCAGAGTATGGCAGTCACTCCATGCCCGTGCGCCTTGTTGTAGATTACGCCGAAGCTGGGCATGAGAGCGGCGGGCTGAATGGGAATGATGCTGTAAAGGCCCGGTCCCGGTAGCCGAGGCTGCGCTTGAGCGTCACGCTTGTCGGGCTTACGGCGTATTCAGCAGTCATCGGGCGTCCAAAGAGATATTGAATCAGAGATATTGAATCGTTTGAAACCTTGGAAATACATGGCACTGAACAGGTTTGTCAAGCTCGATAATCTCTACGCCAGCCGGGAGGTCGAATCGCGCAGGACGAGCGCAGGCCGCAGGAGCTCAAGATTCGTTGAAACTTCCGCTGTTACTCTCGAATTGCCTAGAGCATTGAGGAGCCGGCTTGTGGCGGCACTCCCCATGTCTTCCATCGGTTGACGAATCGTGGTGAGTCCGGGGGTACTTAACGCCGCGAGAGGAACGTCGTCGAACCCGATGATGGAGCAATCCCGCGGGGCGCTCCGGCCCGCCCCGGAAAGGGCCCTGATCGCGCCGAGCGCCGTAAGGTCATCGAACGCTACGAGGGCTGTAAATTTCTGGCGCGATCGAAGCAGGTCCTCTGTGATTTGCACGCCTCCTTCAAAGCCGGAGATCGGATCGATGGCACCCGGCAATTGACGCACCAGCTTTTCATCGAGTTGTAAAGAATGTTCGCCGGCGAACCGGTGAATTCCATTCCATCTACGGTTGCTGTCGCTCAAGGCCCCAGGCCCACGAATGACTGCGATCCGTCGGTGGCCCAGCTCGTAGAGATGCTTCACGGCGATGTAACCCCCGGTTTCGTTGTCAACGATCACCGAGCCGATATTCTTTTCCGAGACATCCCGGCCAACAACCATCGTAGGCATGTGCCTGTCTTTCAATCTCTCGAGGAGGCCGCCTTCATCGAAAAGCCAATTCGCGACAACGATCAAGCCTTCGACGCGGCGCTCCATGAGCAGATCAAAATATCGTTCAAACTGCTCGCGGTCGTGCTGAGCATCCATAAGGATGGGTAGATAGGAGGTCGATTGCAGGGTCTTCTCGATACCTCTGAGAATCAAAACGCAGAATGGATCCGAGATGTCGAAGACCAGGACGCCAATGGTGTGGCTGCGGCGACTGCGCAATGACCGCGCGAATACGTCCGGTCGGTAGCCAAGCGATTGTGCTGCCTTTCTGATGCGCTCCTTTGTCTTTGCCGCAACATAGCGTGAGAGAGGAGCCTCACTGAGCACAATCGAAACGGTCGAGGGCGAGAAGCCGCTTTTGCGAGCAACGTCGATCAAAGTCACGCGCGATGATTTGGATTTTGAGCCAGCCATCCTTCCTCAGCCTCATTGGAACGAAGTGAGCCATGCGCGCCGGGGAAGAATCCAGCCCGGAGGTGTGCTCTACTAATTAAATCGATTCAATAGTTGTGTCAACGCACATCCGGCAACTATTTGCCTTCAGTAGCGAAGTAAACAATGGCGGTAATCACTGCACTAAGCAGTATCCAGATCATCTGGTACCAGTAAAAGAAAGGAAAGCCGAAAAGCTCAGGTGTGGACTTCGCGTACAGGGCCGGAAACGCGAGCGCGAGGGCAGGTGCGATCAACAGCCAATTCCACGTGGCTCTCTTGTTCCTGGGGTCCTTCACGATTAGCGGAATTGTAGCCTAAGTTTAAAGGCACCGTGGCGACCAACCGCTGAGGTTCGCAGGCGACTTCGACGCCGACTTACTGCTGTCCGGCTGGGTGTCGCGGCATGGGCCACCGCAGTCAGGAGGGGTAGGTTTGCGCGTGGTGGACCGGTCCTGATTCGGGGTTACTGCCCAAAGCAAAATCAAAGCGGAGCCGCCTTGGGGCGCCTATTTTACTCTATGGAGGTATGAAGGGAACCAGCTATTTTTCCGGCCCGGTGCGAGGTCCCGCTTTTCGGTAACTATAGCCCCGGCTCTTCAGAAGAAATATCTGGCGGCATTGCGCGCACTCCCATGGAAACATGCCGAATCTCGGATAGACGCGCTCCTGAAGGAAGCCGTGACGGGCAACCCGCGTCAGTTCAATTTCAGCGCAGTTGGGGCAGGTTTTCTTTCCCTTACTCATCTACTCATCCGTTCCCCTAGTCAGAGATATCGGCGCCAGAGACAGCCCCCTTGGCGGATGGTCTCTATTTGCAACTCTGAAATAGTTTTCCTTCAAAAACCGGATTTCGAACCAAAACAGCATTCCCGCACTGGGAAAGGTAACGATTTGTAACTAGACATATCACCCGTTAGTCACAATTTCCAAGATAAATTTGGTTACCGAAGGAGATTTTGTAAACAAGGATTCACAAATGACCGCCGTTGGATGTAAGCCGGCTCTCCGAAAGACGCAATTGCAATCGGGCCAACAGACTTATTCATCTTTTCTGTGTGCGATTTAAACTAATAACCAGAATGATTCCTTCAATTGAATGGACCGAAAATGGGGTGCGTCTTCTCGATCAGACGCGACTCCCGCTTGAAGAGACCTATTTGCTGGCCGACAGTTACCAACAGGTGGCAAATGCCATCAAGGGGATGATCGTACGGGGAGCTCCAGCTATCGGAGTCTCCGCTGCGATGGGGGTGGCCCTGGGCGTGAAGCAAAGCAGCGCCTCGGATCTCGCCGCTCTAAAGCCCGAGTTCGAGCACATATGCAGCGTGCTGGCCGCAACCCGGCCGACTGCAGTCAATCTCTTCTGGGCCATCGAGCGCATGAGCACGCGTTTTGCAGAATTGGCGGCCCAGCCGGGAATGACCCTGGAAGGCATTCGGTCGTCACTGATTCGCGAAGCCCTTCAGATGCATGAAGAAGACATAGCGACCTGTCGTGCCTTGGGGGCTCATGGTGCGCCACTGCTCCCGGGTGAGGGAGGCGTCCTGACGCATTGCAACGCCGGCGCCCTGGCCACCTGTGGCTATGGCACCGCTCTGGGCGTCATCCGCGGTGCTGTGGAGCGGGGCCACAAAATTCAGGTCTATGCTGACGAAACCCGCCCATTTTTGCAGGGCGCGCGCCTTACCGCGTGGGAGCTAATGCACGACGGCATCCCGACGACAGTCATCTGCGACAACATGGCCGCCAGCCTGATGCGAAGAGGCAAGATCAAAGCTGTAGTCGTCGGAGCTGACCGAATTGCCGCCAATGGAGACGTGGCAAACAAGATTGGCACTTACGGTGTTGCCATCCTGGCGCGAGAACATGGGATTCCGTTCTTTGTTGCTGCGCCCTGGTCAACAATTGACATGGAAACAGCGACGGGAGAGGACATTCCCATCGAGGAGCGGCCGGCGATCGAGGTGACGCACCACGCCGGAAAACAGCTCACACCGAGCGGCGTGGGCGTGGAGAACCCTGCTTTCGATGTAACTCCGGCGCGCTACGTGTCTGCCATCATCACGGAGAAAGGGGTCCTGCGGGCCCCCTACTCGGAATCATTGCGGAATCTGGAACCGGCTGCGGCTTTCAAATAGGGCCCCCTGATCTGGTGAGAATCGGAACCACGCTCCAATGAGGCTCCATACCTACTGCAGCCATCCCGCGTAGGGATAGAGCAGCAGGAAAAAAATCATGGCCAGGGCCATGATGTCCATGTAGAGCAGCAGCAGCACGCCACCGTGGTAAAAGCTCCATTTGAGACGCAGGCAGCGGATGGTCTCGTAGGTGCCCCACAGAGCGGCGAAGGCCGGGAAGCCTACGGTCCATGCCGGATGCACACGTGGGAATCCCGAAAGGAGAAAAGCGGCGAGGAGACTTGCCAATACCAGGACGGTTCCGCGAACCAGAGAGCGTGCCCGAAGATTGAATACCGCATAGGGCATTGAGGGAACTGCTAACATTTTAGGTCGTCTATGAAATCTACTTTACAGAATCATGCTCAGCCAGTGCAGCCCGGCGCTCACCCGCCGAAAACAACTGCAACTCCGGTGAAATCGGCCGAACTCGAAAAGCGTGAGCGCATAGTGAGACGGGTGGCCCGGGAGCTGAGCGACGGCTTTTATGTGAACCTCGGGATTGGGATGCCGACACTGGTAGCGAACTATGTCCCGCCCGGTGTCGAGGTGGTGCTGCAGTCGGAAAACGGCATGCTTGGTGTTGGGCCATTTCCTGTCGCCGGCACAGAGGATCCCGACCTGATCAATGCAGGGAAGGAAACGGTATCAGAGCTGCCGGGCACCTCTTATTTTTCGAGCGCCGATTCCTTCGCGATGATCCGCGGCGGGCACATCGACCTGAGCGTCCTTGGCGCGATGGAGGTCGATGAAGAAGGAAACCTTGCCAACTGGATGATCCCGGGAAAGATGCTCAAAGGCATGGGCGGTGCGATGGACCTGGTGGCCAGCGCGCGCAGGGTGATCGTCGCCATGGAGCACACAACGAAGGACGGGCGGCCGAAGATTCTCAGGCACTGTACTTTGCCGATCACCGGCCTCAAAGTCGTCGATACCATCGCAACGGAGATGGCCTGGATCAAGGTCACACAGGCCGGCCTCGTGCTCGAGGAGATCGCTCCGGGACTCTCGCCTGCAGATGTGCAGCGCGCGACGGAGCCGACGCTGATCGTGAGCCCTGACCTGAGGCCGATGGTCTATTGAAGAGCAGGGATTCGAATCGCTTGATGCCAGGCTCTCTCTCTCGCCCTCGCTTCCCATTCCGGCTCGTGGCCGTCGCGGTGCTCACTTTGGTTGCAGCGGGAGCGTCATGGTGGTACATGCGGCCGGGACCAGCCATTGACTGCAACCGCATGCCGCCCCTGGCGATTCTGGCTACGCTGGCTGCCTTCCTGATTGCGATTGTCTTTCGCCACATGGCGCGCTATCCCGAACGCGCGCACCGCTGGTTTCTGACCGTATGGCTCTTTGTGGCTGCGGCTACGCTTTTCGCAGACTTCCGCTACGTCCGGCGATACCGCGTTATCTGTAGATCGCTTCAGCAGCAGTTCCAGCAATTCAAATCGCAGTGACCAGATAGGGCCTCATTGCGGAACGTACTTGTCGATCCACTTCAGCTCTTCGCGGACTTTGATGTATCCGTGCCACGGATTCTTGTCCAATGGATGGTTTTCACCCGGAAAGACCAGAAGCGCATGAGGCACATTTAGCTTTTCGAGCGCTCGTTCCAGCAAAACTTGCTCGAGATAACTCACCCGATTATCGGCATTCCCACCCACGATATGCGCAGGCGTGGCGATTTTATTGATCTGGAAGAGCGCCGCCTCACTCTGATAGATCTCCGGCTTTTCCCAGGGCGTTCCGGAGAGATACCAGGCATCGTCCCAGGTAAGGTCATCGTTGCCCCAGTTGGCGGCGTGCTCGACAGCGCCTGCCCCAGTGACTGCGGCCTTAAAGCGCGTCGTCTGAGTGATAAGCCAATTCGTCATGTATCCGCCGTAGCTATATCCGCCGATAGCCAGACGGTCCGGATCGGCAATGCTGTCTCTAACCAGAGCGTCGACGCCGCTAAGGATGTCATGCCCGGGAGCAGAGACGATGTGCGGCACGATCTTCAGCATGAACTCGTCACCGTAGCCTGTGGACCCGCGATAGTTCGGACGGAACACCAGCCAACCTTTGGCAGCGGCAAGCGTCGCCCAGTCATACCAGTCCGCACCGAAACGATTGCCGTCGGCGTCCTCGGGGCCGCCGTGAATCAATACCAGCGTCCGAAGGCCCTTCGTGCCTTTTTTCCCAGGCGGGTAGATGAGCACGCCTTCAACCGGTGTTCCGTCGCTGGATTTCCAGCGGTAAGGCTCCCACTCCACCTGGGCGCGCTCGCCAAATACGGAGTTGTACGCCGTGATCGGCTTTGCCGCCGAGATTTCGGCAGGCATATCGCCGAAATAAACCTGAGCCGGACTGTTAATTGTTGAGTGCGTGAAGATCAGCGCGTAGCCCTCTCGAGCGGCATGGACTCGCCCGTAGGTCCCCGGGTCGTTGCCGATCGCCTCGTATTTTGTTTTATCCACACGGTAAAGATGCGTTTCGGTTCCGAGCATTCCGCAGGCAAGAAGCTTGTTGTCGGATGTCACACTGAAGTCCTGCCAGGATCCCTCAAATTCCGAACCTAGCCGCGTAACGGCTCCCGAGGGTGGAGCGATCGCATAGAGCCGCCCCTGCACATCGCGATATGGTCCCTCGATAGATCCGGCCCCAGGGCCGATGGAGAAATAAATTTCCCGGCCGTCAGGACTCCATGTCAGGTGAGTTTCCAGTCCCTGGTTGTGAGTGATCTGCCTCGCTTCTCCGCCGCGAGAAGACACGAGATAGATCTCCGAATCGGCGGGATTCTCAAGCCGGTGCGAAATGGGACCGGTCTCAAAAGCGATCTCCTGGTCTTTCGGTGACGGCACAATCTCGGCTATCTCGAACCCGCTGTGCGTCAGCACCTTCGCCTCGGGCGGGAGCGGCGGTTTGTCCTCAGTGCTCTTCTCTTCCTGGTGGGGGCCCGGAGCAGCATTGCCGGCAGCAACTGCCGCGGTTAACGGGATTTCGACAAGGATGTCGCCGCGTTCCTGCTCGCGCCAGCGGATCACATCTTTCCACTCGGCCTTACGCGCCTCTTCCTGCTGTTTTGAGAGCGGCTGTGTGACGGAGAAATAGATGCTCGTGCTGTTGGCCGACCAGGCGAGCGCATGGGCCTCCAGCTTCTCGCGATAGAGCGGAAATGCTTCGCCACCGCTCAACGAAATAAGCCAGACGCGATTGGTCTCGTCTTTATCGTCTTTGTCGTCGCTCCTGCTCTCTTCGCCGGCCGCTACCGGACGGTCGGAGAGGAACGCGATGTAGCGGCCGTCAGGCGAGAACTCCGGTGAGGAGTCATGGCCCGAGTGTGTGAGCGGAATGAGCGTGTTGTCCGCCTTTTTCCAAAGCCAGAGATTGGTGTTGAACCGGTTCTGCTGCCAATCCGGTGCGGAAACGGCTACGACTGCGGCCGAACCGTCGGGCGCGATGCCGGCCTCGGCGATCTCCGACGCGTTCATGAACTCATCGAGGGAGATCGGGGGCTTGCTTTGAGCAGTTGCGACAATGCAGGTTAAAGCGAAAAGAAAGAGTTCCGTGCAGATAGATTTCATAGAGGACCTCATCACTATACCTGCCGAAATTCCCGGCAAGGAAGCGGCGCGCTTCTGATACCGTGGTTACTACGAATCCCGCCAGTCAGAAGGTCAATGCCCCATGCCGAGATTTGCCTTTCGCAGCAGCCTGTTTGCCTGCGCGCTTTTTTGCGCGTCCTTCATCAGCCCGTCGACGACCTATGCTCAGGTGGACGATAAGACTCGCAAGCTCGCACGCGATATCTTCCAGCAGCTGATCGAGATCAACACAACGGATTCTGTTGGAAGCGTGTCGGCTGCTTCAAAGGCCCTTCAGCAGAGGCTTCTCGATGCCGGCTTCTCGCCGAATGACATGTATCTTGGCGGTCCGAACGATCGCAAGCAGAATCTGGTCGTGCGTTATCGCGGGACCGGAAAAAACAAGCCCATTCTCTTCATCTGCCATCTCGACGTGGTTGAAGCCAACCGCTCGGACTGGACCACCGACCCGTTCAAGTTTGTCGAGAAGGACGGCTACTACTACGGCCGGGGCACGCAGGACATGAAGGACAACGACGCGGTCATCGCCGCCACTTTCATCCGTCTTAAGCAGGAAGGCTACAAGCCTGATCGCGATCTCATCGCCGCCTTTACCGCGGATGAGGAAGGCGGCAAATCGAACGGTGTCGATTGGCTGGTAAAAAATCACCGCGACCTCATCGACGCCGAATATGTGCTCAATCCTGATGGCGGCGGTGTGGACCTCGATCACGGGAAGGGCGTTTCGATGGACGTCGATGCGACCGAGAAGCTCTACGGAGATTATCAGCTTACGGTAACGAATCCAGGCGGTCATAGCTCCCTGCCTGTGCCAGACAATGCGATTTATCACCTCACCGGAGCACTGGTTCGCCTGCAGCACTATCAGTTTCCCTTCGAGCTGAATTCCGTCACGAGCGCTTACTTCGAACGCCTCAGCACACTTGAGAGCGGACAGAAAGCTGCCGACCTGAAAGCCATTACGCAGCCCACCCCCGATCCGGCTGCCATCGAGAGGCTTTCGCAAAATCCCGAGTGGAATTCGATGATGCACACAACATGCGTGGCAACTCGCTTGCAGGCGGGCCACGCTAACAATGCGTTGCCGCAACTGGCTCAGGCAAATGTCAACTGCAGGATACTGCCGGGTCATTCTCTCGAAGAGATACGCCAGCTTCTGATCCGGATATTTGACGACCCCAAAGTTACTGTGCGGTACGTAAGCGACGCCGGCGAAGTCTTCGACAAAGCGCCGGACCGCAAGCAGCTCCCGCCTCCGCCGGTAAACTCCGAACTTATGACCGCGATCGAGAAACTAACCGCAGCCATGTGGCCCGGGACTCCTGTGATTCCCACCATGTCGACGGGAGCCTCGGACAGCATCTACACCAACGCTGCCGGCATGCCGAGCTACGGAGTCTCCGGCATTGCGATCGAAACCAATGACGTTCGCGCTCACGGGCAGGACGAGCGGCTCCCGGTAGAATCGTTCGACCGCGGGCTGGATTTCTACAACAGGCTCGTCAAGATGCTATCGGGAAGCTCGTAGTCTACTCAGGCGCTGCGCGGCTTTATCTCTTGCCCCGCCGCTTTGCCCAGCCCGACGAGATAGTCGTCGAGCGAGCGGGTCTGCCCAAGAATAAAACGGGAAACGAAACGGAAGACCGGATTGGAGACCTCGCCCCGCTCGGTGATGCGAACCACAGTGCCGGAACCCGAGGGCTCGATCGAAAATAACCACGATCCGGAATAGGGAAGGTTCTCCGTGGCGATCCTGCGCTCGAGCGAGCGCGGCTCGTTCTGATGAAGCAGTTCGTAGGTTATGGTTTCGCTGTGCCGGTTTGTCTCGCGGATGAACGATCGGCCTCCGTCAGTGAATTCCTCGCTGCTCCTGAGGTCAGGCCGCCAGTTCTGAGGCCCCGTAATCAGAGCGAAGAGCTGTTGTGGCGTTGCCTTATAAAGGGCCATACGCGAGACGGTGTGACTCTTCGGGAGCATGGCGCCAATGAATACGACCACAACGATCAGCAGTGCAACTGCTCCAGCAACAGCAAGCAAAATCTTCATCGGTCTTTTTCTCGTTTCCGCCGCCGCAGCAGCATCGCAGCATGTTTGGCCATGCATTCGATACCATTCAGTGCGGCTTCCAACTCTTCACGGCTCATTGTGCGAAACATCGCGCGAACGAGGTCCGGATGAAGCACAGAGTTCTCGCGCTTGACGGTTGCACCTGCAGCCGTCAAAGTAAGGGCAACGCAGCGCGTGTCCTCACGCGAGCGGCTGCGCCGGATGTAACCGCCGCGAACCAGCCTTGCAACGGTAATGCTCATGGTGGAACGGCTTACACCCAGGTGTTCCGCCAACTTCGAAAGTGTAGTCGGGCGCTTCTCGTCGAGATGATCCAGAACGCTGGACTGATTCTCCGTCAGCGCGTTCCCTTTGTCATCGCCACGCATATGCTGGCGGTGGCACGCGAGATAGATCGCGGGATACGCATCGAGGAGCCGTCTGACTCTCGAGTCCAACATAAGCGAGAGCATGAAGGAGATGGTTTGATTCGTCAAACAAAAAAAAGCGGATCCTCAGGCGGTGCGCACTGTGCGTTTTTCGATCCGCCGCTCATAATGTTCGCCTTTGACGATTCGCTTGACGTAGATGCCCGGCGTGACGATGTGGTCCGGATCGATCTCCCCGGGCTGGACAAGTTCCTCGACCTCGGCGATTGTGATGCGCGCAGCAGTGGCCATCATGGGATTGAAATTTCGCGCCGTCTTTCTGTAGACGAGATTTCCTGCCGTGTCGCCTTTCCACGCCTTAATGAAGGCGAAGTCGGCGCGCAGCCAGTGTTCCAACAGATAGAGTTTGCCGTCGAATTCCCTGGTCTCCTTACCTTCAGCGACGAGCGTGCCAACGCCCGCCGGAGTGTAAAAGGCGGGTATACCGGCCCCGCCAGCGCGGATACGCTCCGACATGGTGCCCTGCGGGACGAGCGTGAGATTGATTTCGCCTTTGAGTACCTTCTCTTCAAGCAGCCGGTTCTCACCCACGTAGCTTCCTATGTGAGAGACGATCATGCCGGTCTCTAACATCCGTCCCATCCCGAACTGGTCGATCCCCATGTTGTTGCTGATGGTGCGCAGGCCCTTTACGCCACGGCGGACCAGAGCAGCAATCAGATTCTCGGGGATTCCGCAGAGACCGAAACCGCCGAGCATAATGCTGGCGCCATCGGGAATATCGGCTACGGCTGCGTCGGCGCTCTCAACTACTTTGTTCAATCCGGTCCTCCAGAAGCACTGAGCAGAATACTGTATGGGTGGCACCGAGGCCAGCGGGATGCCTTCGGGAAACTGACGCGGCCGAAAACCGGCCTGACTTAAGGCGAATGCGATAGCATGGCTGCGTCTGGACAAGCCGATCGACTCAAAAGGAGCTAACCGATGCTGAAAGGATTTCGTGACTTTATTCTCCGGGGCAACGTTGTGGATCTGGCCGTCGCCGTCGTGATCGGCGCGGCCTTCAGCGCAATCATTAACTCACTGGTGTCCGATATCATCAATCCACTGATCGCCGCGATCGTAGAGAAGCCCGATTTCTCCTATCTCGTGCTCAACGTTCATGGCGGCAAGATAAAGTACGGCAACTTTCTGAATGCTTTGATTCAGTTCCTGCTGGTTGCCGCGGCTATTTACTTCCTTGTGGTCCTTCCCATCGGCAAGATCCTGGCGAAATTCAAGCCAGTGCCTCCGGCCCCCCCCGCCATGCATCCCTGTCCGGAATGCCTGAGTGACATACCTGCGGCCGCTCATCGCTGTGCGCGCTGCGGGCAGCCAGTCACTCCTGTTGCGGCGTAGTACAGCATCAAAGTTTTGCTTTTACCTGACCAGCTCGAGCGCATCGTTGTAGTGCTTGTGGACGCCCGCAATCCGCTTAATATCGGAGCCGCGGCGCGGGCCATGAGCAACTTCGGTTTTCGGCGACTCCGTGTTGTCAATCATTACCGGCTCGCCTTTCGAGAGGCGCGCTCGGCCGTCGGCGCGCCTGAGCTTTTGCGGGAGGCTGAGGAGTGCAGGGATGTTCCGGAGGCAATAACAGACTGCTCGTTTGTAGTTGGGACGACGGCTGCGGAGGCGCGGCGGATCGAGCATCCTCTGCATCGCCTCGAGGCGGGAGCAGAAATGATTCGCACCTGCACCGCGTCGGGCAGCCACTGCGCGCTGCTCTTCGGCTCGGAAAAGCGAGGGCTCTCGAATAGCGACATCAGCTTCTGCCACTGCCTGATGCGCATTCCCACGCGGGAAGAGCACAGTTCCATGAACCTCGGCCAGGCCGTTGCGGTGTGCCTCTATGAACTGATCCGAGGTGACGCTCCGGCCGCCATAGAGGACACAGCACCGCACGCCACAGGCGAGGAACTCGCGCGGATGGAGCAGGAATTGCTGAAATGCCTGCTCCTCAGCGGTTATACCAAGCCCGGAGCGGAAGCAGCGACGGAGGAACGCGTCCGCAAACTACTTCGCAGGATGCAGCTCTCGTCCGAAGACGCGAGAACCTGGACGGGCATGCTCGCGAAGATGCAGCTTCGTCAACGAAAGGACTCCCGGACCTGATGCTCAGCACATTCCAGATCCCCAACCCTACCCGGTGCAGCTCAGAGGGATCTCTACGCCGGCTTGGATACGGGAACCTGGATTTCGGTCACGTAAGATTCGTCGTCCTGGCGTACCGGCATCGAGATTTTCAGGTAAAGCTCTCGAATCGGCCCGGCCACCTGATAGCCGTTCTCCGCTACCCAACGCAGCAGTGAATCGTAAGCCTCGGGAAGCCGCTGGTATGAGCCGTTGTGGATGGTCGTGGCCATCGTTGCTTCAGGAAGCTCGTGCACGCTGACGCCGTTCCCCGCAGGCACCTTCTGCTTCAGATAGAAGCCCGCTTCGGCATCCACATCGTTCTCCTTGAACTCGGGATCGTGCCAGAGCGCCACCCCGAACTGGCACGCCGACATGGACGGTCCCAGAGCCGCTGATACCTTGCCGTAAAGGTTTCCCACCGTGTTATAGGCAGGGATTGTTTCGCGCACCGAGGCAATCCACTGCTTCGGCACAGACTTCAGAACCACATCGTAGGCCATACGACCCTCCTGTTCGATCAGCCGGATCCGGCTGTTGAGTCTGTTGAGCCGATCGGTTTCATCCTCGAGACGCTTTCGCTGTTCCGCCTGGCGCAGCAGCAGCATCCCCCGCATCTGCTCCGCAGTTATGCCGGCCTGCATCGCCTGGGCAATCTGCTCCAGCGAAAAGCCGAAATCCTTAAGAGCAAGAATGCGATGCAGGTCTGAAAGCTGGCCGGCAAGATAATACCGATAACCATTCTCTGGATCGATATGTGCCGACCGCAAAAGCCCAGTTTCGTCGTAATACCGTAAGGTCTTGACCGAGATCTGGGAAAGCGCCGAGAAGTCACCGATCTTCAACATGGTTAAGTTCTAGGGTCTCCAGTAAGGGGAGGGTCAAGCCCTATTTTCTTTGTGCGCTCATTCTGAAATTTGCCACCAGTATAGAGCGGCGATCCTGGTGCTAATCTTGGACCTGATTCGCCTCCGGGAGGAATCTCTACATGGCACGTCGTTGTTTCTTAATCTGCTTGTTCGCGGTGCCTCTTGCGGTTTTCTGCTCCTCGATGGGAAGCTCCGCCTTCGCACAGAAGTCGCCGGGGCCACAACCCGCGCCACTGCCGCCTCCCATTCCCGCCCCGGTAGATACATCCTATGCAGGCACGATTTCTCTGAGCGTCGATCTCACCAACGTCAGTGCCCGCATTCTCAATGTGCATGAAAGCATTCCCGTGAAGCCGGGCGCGCTTATTTTGCTTTATCCGCAGTGGCTGCCCGGCACGCATTCGCCCTCGAACCCCGTCGCAGATCTCGCGGGTCTGATCATCACCGCAGACGGCAAACAGCTGCCATGGACACGCGATCGCGTCGACATGTGGGCCATCCATGTAGATGTACCGCAAGGCGCCTCTTCTATAGATTTGAATTTCCAGTACCTCGCGCCTATCAGCCCGCGACAAGGGCGCATTTCCAACAAATTCGCCGACCTTACATGGAACAGTGTGCTTCTTTACCCCGCAGGATATTTCTCGAGACAGATCCGATTCGCTCCGGAGCTGCGCCTTCCCGACAGTTGGAAGTTCGCCTCTGCGTTGGATGTGAAATCACAAAGCGGAAGCGTTGTTCAGTTCAGGGATACGACCCTGGACACGCTGATCGATTCGCCGCTCTACGCGGGCATTAACTACAAGCGTGTCGACATTTCCTCGGGCCCCGATAACCTCGTTTACCTTGACCTCTTCGCAGACAAGCCTGAACAGCTGGAGATGACTCCGGACGAACTGCAGTATCACAAAAACCTCGTAGTCCAGGCGCAGAAGCTGTTCGATTCACGCCACTACGATCATTACGATTTCCTGTTTTCACTCAGCGACAGCGTTGGCGGCAAGGGACTCGAGCACCACCGGTCCAGTGAAGACGGAACTGTCGCGAACTACTTCACCGATTGGGCCGCTGGCGTCGATAGGCGCGCTCTGCTGCCGCACGAATACACGCACTCCTGGAACGGAAAATTCCGCCGCCCCGCTGATCTCTGGACGCCGAACTTCAATGTCCCCATGCAGAACGACTTGCTCTGGGTCTACGAAGGTCTGACAGACTACTACGGCGACGTGCTCACCGCGCGTTCGGGGATGCGCACGCCGGATCAGGCACGCGATGCCTGGGCGGAGATTGCAGCTCAATTCGAGCTCAGTCCGGGCCGCACCTGGCGCTCACTGGTCGACACAACGAACGGGCCGATCATCACGTCGCACGGCGCGACGCCGCTAAACTGGGCGACCTGGCAGCGCTCCTTCGACTACTATCCGGAATCGGACCTCATCTGGCTGGATGCCGACACGAAGATTCGCGAACTCAGCAATGGACAGAAGTCTCTGGATGATTTCGCCAGACTTTTTTTCGGAATCGATAACGGCAGCTACATCACCGTTACATATACCCTCGACGATGTCGTCAAGGCGCTGAACGCAGTTCAGCCCTACGATTGGGCCGGATTCTTCCGCGCGCGGGTGTATGAAGTCGAGCCGCAGGTTCCTGAAAATGGTTTTACTCAGGGCGGCTATCGGTTGGTCTACAACGACACCCAATCCGAGTGGATAAAGCATATCGACCGCTCTCATCCCACGTACTTCGGTACTCCTCTTGGATTCACAGTGAGAAGCGAGGGCGGAAACGACAACATTTCAGAAGTGTACTGGGACAGTCCGGCATTCAAGGCCGGTATCACCCCGGACATGCAGCTCGAAGCAGTGAACGACAAGGCTTTCAGTATGGACACGCTTCGCGAAGGGATTCTCGCAGCCGAGAAGAGCAATGCACCGGTCAAGCTTCTGCTGAAACGCGACAACGAGTTCATTACCGTGAGCCTGGATTATCACGGTGGAATGCGCTATCCGCATCTGGAGAGGGTTGATTCAACGCCGGACCGCCTCGATGACATCCTCGCGCCAGCGAAATGAAATCTGCTCTTCCGGAAGAACACGCCGAGCACGCCCACTCCTGGCAGGGTGTCTTTTGGGCGCTCCTCGTTGCTGGCCACGTGTGGGCTCAGCTGCCCGCTCAGCCCGTCACCATCCACGTCGATGTCGCCAAATCCCAGGGCCCATACACGCCCATCTGGAACTATTTCGGAGCCGACGAGCCAAACTACACCTACGCGCCGAATGGCCAGAAGCTTCTTCACGAGCTCAGCGCCCTCAGCCCGGTCCCCGTATTTTTCCGCACTCACAATCTCCTCACCACCGGCGACGGCTCCTCCTCGCTCAAGTGGGGCTCAACCAATGCCTATCGCGAGGGTCCTGACGGCTCACCCGTCTACGACTGGACCATTACCGACCGCATCTTCGACGCGCTCCAGGCCGCCCACGTCCGCCCGCTTGTAGAAGTCGGTTTCATGCCGGAAGCTCTTTCGACCCACCCCGAGCCGTACCGTCATAGCTTTCCGCAGGGAGATGTCTTTACCGGCTGGTCCTATCCGCCTAAGGACTATGCGAAGTGGAGTGCGCTGGTTACCGCCTGGGTTCATCATTTAGGCCAGCGCTATGACACCGGTGGCTGGCTCTGGGAAGTCTGGAACGAGCCTGACATTCCGTACTGGCACGGCACCCCTGAAGAATACGACAAGCTCTACGACGTGACTGCGGCCGCGATCCGCAGTGAACTGCCGAACGCGAAAATCGGTGGTCCTGAATCGACCGGCCCTGCCAACGATCATGCAGCCGGGTTCCTGCGCCAGTTTCTGGAGCACTGCGCGCACGGTACGAACGGCGCCACAGGAAAGACCGGAGCGCCACTCGACTTCATCAGCTTCCATCCCAAAGGCAGCCCGAAGTTCGTCGACGGACACGTCCGAATGAATATCGGGGCGCAGTTACGGTCCGTTCAGCGCGGTCTGGAGATCGTCTCCTCTTATCCTGAATGGCGGAATACGCCGATTATCCTCGGTGAGAGCGATCCCGAGGGTTGCGCCGCCTGCAAGGGTGAACAGAACGGGTATCGGAACGGGCCTCTTTATGGAGTCAGTGTGGCAGAGGCGCTCGCGCGCACCTATGAACTCGCCCGCAAGAATGGCATGCAGATTCAGGGAGTTGTCACGTGGGCATTCGAATTTGAGGATCAGCCATATTTTGCCGGTTTCCGCCAACTCGCCACGAACGGGATCGATTTGCCGGTGCTCAACGTTTTCCGCATGCTCGGGATGCTTCGCGGTGACCGGATCGAAGTCGCCAACAGCGGTGCGCTGCCCCTCGATCAAGTTGTTGCCAAAAGCGTCACAGGACCACCTGACATCGGTGCCGTTGCCACCAGGAAAGATCGTGAGCTGGCTGTCCTCCTGTGGAACTATCACGATGACGACATCCCCGTGGCGCCGACGCCCATTCACCTCGAAGCTTTCAATGTGCCCTCCAAAAGTGTGCGTCTCGAGTTCCTCAGAATGGATGCCGATCACAGCAATTCCTTTGCTGTCTGGAGGAAAGTTGGAAGCCCTCAGCAACTCACAAGTACTCAGCAAACACAGCTGGAAGAGAGCAGTGCCCTTCAGCACGATCCGGTGTCCACCCGGAAGGTTGTTGATCACGCCGTCAAGCTGGACTTCGTGTTGCCCCGTCAGGGTGTGTGTCTTGTGATGCTCAAGTGGTAGGCTGCAGGTGCTGCGACGGAGGCGCGGTGCCACGCGTCTAAGTTAGCAAAGAACAAAAAGTATGGCAGATCAACTTTACCTCAGCCTCTGGTACCCCAATTTCCGCCTGGCTTCGTTGCCCGCCGCTCTCGAAAAAGTCATGGAGCAATTTGGAAGTGTGGGCGGATCATCACGCGTCAAAGCTGCGGCTGCATATCCTCTCTCCTGGAACGAAGCGCCCGCCTACCAGCGCGTCTACGACAAGGAACACGAGCCGGATGAGCTGGACTCCGAGCCACGGCTGGCGATTCCGTCCGCTATGGAGATGCTTCATGACGATTTTGCGTATGAATTCGAGCTCGTCTGGGAGCTGTGGGTTCCGGAAACCGGTGGCAGCCTGGACCCTATCTGGCGTAAGGAACCGCGGATTGTGCGGATCATCGGCTTCGGACCCGAGTTCGATGAAGCAACCTGGGAACAAAACGGCCATATCCGGGTGGACTTCGGACCGGACACACCGTTCCTGCAGGAAGAGGTCAGCCTTGATGAAGAAGCCGCTGATTACGTAAAACAGAATGTCCAGCTGCTGGTGGATTTCACGAACGCCATCCAGCAACACGGAGGCATCTCAAGCCGGCTGCTTTGGTCTGAATCCGGCGACAGCCTGGCACAGAAGCTGATCTCCCGGTTGCAGAGTGTCAACTGAAATTGCGTGCGCCGAATGAGAAGCTAGTTCTATGCGTGTGACCATTGCCCGGCTCCGCCGGAGCATCGTCGTACTGGCCTGCCTGCTGCTTATTCTGTTGGCTGCCTTCATCGTGTATGCGCGCTACCGAGTACACCGTCTTGCCAGGGATCTCCCGGCAAAGCTGGGCATGGACATTCAGCAGACCGCCAACGGATTCACCTACTCGCAATCCAGCAGGGGCCACACCTATTTCACGATTCACGCGTCGAAGCTGATTCAGTACAAGAGCGGTGGTCACGCCACATTGCATGACGTGCATATCACGCTCTATGGACCGGAGGGCTCCAATCGCGCCGATACGATTTATGGGGCGGATTTCGACTACGACCAGCAAACTGGAATCGCGACAGCCAGGGGTGAGGTCCAGATTGACCTTTCCGGCCTGCCCTCTGACCAAGGGCCAGGTGCATCGCCGACCGCGACTGGAGAGTCTGAGCCAAACGCCGTGCACGTAAAAACCAGCGGACTAACCTTCAACTCGAAATCCGGCGATGCGGTTACGACGGAGCTCATGGAATTCAAGACGCCACAAGCTTCCGGAGGTTCGACGGGCGCGAGCTACAACTCAAAGACCGGATTGCTGATCCTGAATAGCCAGGTCCACATTACCGCCAACAGCAATGGCAATCAGGTTCAGGTAGGGGCTGCGCACGCCGAACTCCTGCGCGACGTCAGACAGGCCACGCTGCTGCATCCGACCTTCGATTATCAGACCGAAAAGAGCTCCGCGAATCAGGCGATCATTTACTTCCGAAAGGATGGCTCTGCGGAGCGGGTCAACGCGCGGGGCAACATCCGCGTCATCTCTCCGAATGGCGCGATACTGACCGGGGAAACCTCCGAGGTGCTCCTCGACGCCAAAAGCCAGCCCGTGCAGGCGAACATGGGCGGGGGGCTTAACTTCGTCTTAAATGAAGAAACGCACAGCTTGCACGGAAGCGCGATCGAAGGGACAGCCACCTTCGGTCCCTTGTCTGCTCTCAAGCACGTCCAGTTCCGCGATGCAGTTAGTTTTGTGGATCAATTGCTGAAGCTGAAGAACGATCCTAAGGGGACTGCCTCGCGCGAAATGCAGGCCTCAAAGCTGGATATCGATTTCGCACCCGGTACCGATCCGAAGCAGAGTGTAGCCGAGAAGGCCCTTGCGGCAGGGGCAGCCAGGATCAACCTGCATACCGTACCTTCCAAGGAACCTCAGCAACAGACTACGATCAGTGGCGATCAGTTGCTGGCCACATTCATCGACGGAAAGAAGTTGAAACAGCTCGACGGGTCGGGCAACACGAAGATTGTGGACATTGGGAGGGATGGCTCGCTCAACACCAGCAAAGGGGACCGCCTGCTGATCACCTTTACTCCGCAACCTTCCCAGACAGCCGCTGCGAAACAGAAAGAGCAGCCGCAATCAGAGAACATGGCAGTCGAAACCGCCATTCAGCACGGCAATGTCATCCTGACGCAAACGCCGGCTAACAAACCCGGGGCAACGGCCAATCCAGCTACTTTCACCGCCTGGGCGAACCACAGCGATTACCATGCCTCGACTCAGATACTCCATCTCACGGGTGAGCCGCGCATCAACGACGGCC
>JAFAMZ010000096.1 GCA_019232935.1 Silvibacterium sp. | reverse complement strand
ACAGAACGGTCGCTGCGAGCGGCGCTGCAATGAAGCTCGCACAGTCAATCACCTTCAGACCCGCAAACAAGGCCTCGCCCATGTCCGTCCCCATCTCGTGCGCGAAAGCGGGCGACGGTTCTCACCTCGCTCAGCGGTTCGATCCCTGGCCTCCATATTGAGAGGCCGACACTCACATGAGTCCGGCCCCTCTTTGATTTCGCTTCAAGCAATTATGTCGCCCAGTGTCGCGCCAAGACAGCACGAACCTGGATCGTCACGCCACAGGCGCAATCACACGGTGACGTACACCAGGTCCTTCTCGACACGCACCGGGATTTTCCGAAGCCGGAATTGCGCATCCGTGGGATGCTCTCCCGTACGAATGTCGAACTCCATACCATGCCACGGACAAACGATGTTCGTGTGCTTCTTCGAAAAGCCGCGGCCCAAACCTTTACAGGTCTCTGGGTCGACGTCTTCCGTCGTCAACGGCAACACGATTCCCTGGCAAACCGGTCCGTCCATGTGAGGACAGGAGTTGTGGTAGGCGTAGAACGTTTTGTCGAGCTGAAATATCCCGATCTCCTTGCCGCGCACGTCCACGACCTTTCGGCCCGGATCCCCAAACTCCGATACTTTGCCGACAACCACGTCTGTCATTTTGCTGTGTCCTCCCTACGCTTCATCGATCGGCATTCAACGGTCGTTCCGCGAAAGCCACATTGACACGTCGAATAGATTTACATTGATCGCGCGGATCATTTCGCAGACGGTCGTCAACACGTCCGTCGTGTTGACTTTTTGGACGTCCACCGGGGGTCCCGGTTGGCCCACGCGCTCGGCGCGGCGGCCATACATCCGTACGGCCGCAGTTAGAATTGCAACCAGATCAGCCTCGCTGATCGTGTTGCCGGCGTCGCCCGCGGCCTCCTGCTCGGAGGCCGCAACCAGTGCGGCGACACAGTCCTCGATCGCGATCAACCGCCCAGCTCCTGGAGACGCTTGGCTATGACATCTTCGGTCCGTGGGCGCACCCGTTTTACCGGCAGATTGAACAAGCGCGCGGCATTGAGGCCAAGGATGTTTCGCTTGGCTTGGTCCGACAGGAACGGCAGCGTGGTGATTGAACCCGGGGTATCGAAGTCCCAATGCGGCCAATCCGAAGCGTACAGAAGTTGGGTTTCCGCATTGATGGCAGTCATCGTCGATTTGAGCAGATCCAGATCGAACCGCTCGAGCGGCTGACTTGTATAGTACATCTCACGCATATACTCGCTCGGCCGCCGCTTCAGACCCGGCGCCTCATTCTGCCGGAGCAGCACCTCGTGATCCAGCCGCTGCATCAGGTAAGGAACCCAGGCAAGCCCGCTTTCGACCCAGATGACCTTCAACTTGGGAAACCGTTCCGGCAGCGCGTTGATGACCCAGTTCGTAAGGTGGATCATATTGTAGTGCGGGAACGTCAACGCGTGCATCGAAACAAAGCGGTTCAGCGTCTTGAAAGACGGATCATCCCAATTCGGACCTGCATGGAATGCGAGCGGCTTTCCAATCTCCTCAAGGAGCCGATACAACCGCATATACATGTTGTCATGCACCGGCGCGTGCCGGGCAGCGCATATCGTAAATCCAGTTATCTGGGGATTGTCCGCATACTTGCGAACGATCTTCTCGCAGTCCTCCGGCGAGTGGAATGGCAGGTAGCCCAGAGCGAGAATGCGCTTGTCATCAGGCAAAATGCGCTCTGTCAGCCAGCGACAATACGCATAGGACAGCTCGATCTCGATGTCCGGCATCGGATTGAGGCCGAGCAAAAGCATCGCGGTCGGAAAGACGATCTGGTAGTCGATTCCCATCGAGTCAATTGAGCGCCGCACAATCTGAACGAATGGATGTCCGTGCTTGGCCGGGTCCTCGACCCCTTCGCGCGGGCCGGTTTGATGGGAAACGCGACCCTGCATCGCCTGGAAAATCATGCCCATGGCCACGTTGACCAATGGCAGGTTCTGACCGTCCTTCAACAGCCATTTGCCATCGCGTCTCAGGACTTCGTTCTCGCAATAATCCAGCAACTCGCCCCAGAAACGGCCTTCGTGGAGGTGCCCGTCGATATCAACGATCAACTCATACTTGTCGTAGGCCTGCGCTTGCCGAGCCGCGCGAGCGAGATAATCACGCGAGTCAGACTCGAGCGTAAGCTCAGGCAGCTCTCGGAGACCCTCCTGTCGAGTTACTTTATCAAGCACGTTTCCACCCCTTCGTCTCGTTATCGACTTCGCTTGCGGCGACCGCCTGCGCTTGTTCGATTTTAGCGTTCACGTCTGCTGGTTGGGTTACACGCCTCCGAGACAGGGGTATGCCACATGAGCTTGTGGCAAGTTCGTCTGAAAGGGGCCTTTCGTCGACGCACGATTGGAGCTGGCCGACCAAGGGAGGAGGACGCTGTAACGGAAGAGGTGCAGCGAGGTGCGCAGCGGCGCCGCTTTGGCTATCGCCGACAGTTCATTCTGTCGCGGAAGCGGGGCGTGCTCTCAGACATCAATCGCACGTATCGTCCCCACCCCGAAGGAGCGCTGACTGTGCGCGAGCCCGACGCCTGGAGCGGGGCCCTCGTCTTGCCGGACGGATCAGCCGACGCAGCGACGTCGAAACGGGCATCGCCCGGCCCTTGGCTCAAAATCTAAGTGGGTTGATGTTGTGGATGGCAGGCCATGGCAAACAAGCGTGAACTCCGGCGAGAATGGCGAGTGACTACCGTCCCGAGCACCGGATAGAGCCCGACCCGGCAAGACTGCCGCTTGCCGAAGAGTAGACCCTTAAGTTTTCATACCACGATCGCGCGAAGCGTTCAGTACGCAGCCGCCCGTGCATGCGCCTTGTCGCGCGCGCGGTTTGAACGGCAGGACATTGGCAGGCATTCGCTCTCCGTCGCATTGCTCGCCTCCGTCACTGGTTCGTTCAGGAGGAAATGGGGCGACGTGAACCAGGACCTCACAGCCGTCAAAGAACTTGGCCACCGCGATCAAAAAATTGAGCAGATCGCGCCATAGAGTGGTGGCGAAATTCGAAGGATTTTGATTTGCGCCGCCCCCGGGGAGACACGGCAAGACACTCATGCGCTTCCTCTCCTTATCGCGGATCTCTTCTGCTCTGCGGCAGATTGTTTGACGCCGTCGCTCCGATCACGATCTGTTGGGGGCTATTCCAGATGGTTGACGTGTACGGGTTGGCATACCCAACACGCGTCCGAAACCCCGGTATGCCACATGAACTTGTGGCACTGTTTTTTCGAACATTCGACCTGCCACTGAGCCTTTCCTGCGGCCGCCTGATCTCGAGCTGCGCAGCGTCCTTGGGCGAGCTCGCCAACCGGCGGCCGCATCGTCGGGCGGCCGGCTCGATACATCCCTCAAGCAGCGCCAAACGCGGCCTTGTTTGCGGTAACGAAATCACGCACCGAGGCAGGTGCGCGACCTGTCAATTCCTCCACTGCCGGGGTGACGATGGCATGGAAGCCAAGCGCAGTCGCTATATCGAACCCGATCATCGCGCCCACGACAGTCGGCGGAAGGCCGGCGCCTTCCATTCCGCTGCGCAGCACATCGGCTGGAACGTTGACATGAGCCACTTGCCTGCCGATGACGTCCGAGACGATGGCTGCGACTTCGGCGGGCGTTGGGGCTGCCGGTCCGGTGATCTCATAGATCCGCTTCGACGTATCGCCGGAAGCCAAGGCCGCAGCATCTGCACGGGCGCAATCGTCTCGCGTGACGTAATGGCGCGGCCTATTCTGGGTGGCGGTCGCCCATGTCCCCGTCTGCAAAGCCCGTTGCAAGAACCGCGCAAGGCCATCCGTGTAGAGACCATGGCGCATGAAGGTCCAACTCAACGAACTCGCGGCGATCGCCTGCTCGGTCCAGAAGTGATCATCCTCGATCACGCTATCGCTGTTCGGCCTCGGCGCCGGAAACGACGTGTAGACGATATGCTTTACACCCGCTCTTTCGGCGGCGGCGACGGCGGTCTTATGTTGAGCTAGTCGGCGTCCCGGGGCGGAAATTGCATCGGTGCTGATCATCAGCATGCGATCGGCGCCGGCGAAGGCCGTGACCAGCGTTTCCGGCTTGTCGAAATCGGCCATCCGCACCTCGACACCGCGCGTAGCCAAGTCGGCAATTTTGGACGTATCCCGCGTCGTAGCTATGATGGGGCCAGCTTTGCGCTCGATCAGGTGTTCGATCACGCGGCGGCCGAGATGTCCGGCAGCGCCGGTGACGAGAAGACGTCCGCTCATCGATATTTTCCTTTCTTGCTTTGTTCGGAGCGGGGGCGCGCATCGCGTCCTGGCAACGCTAGCTATGCGGCTCGTGCCCCGTCGCGATCGCTGCGAGATCTCTCGGATCTGGCGGCGGCGCATTGCCCCGCCAGACCCCATGCAAGTCCGGCCGAACGAGAATTCGGTCGCAGCCATGAACGCTCCGAGCCTCGGGCGAATTGGACTTGGTGAGGTGGATCATCGGCGCTTGTTCGGCACGGTCTTCTCCGACGGCCAAGGCCGCTCGAACCCTTTAACCGATTTCTGTTGGCCAGAATTGAATTCCTGATATCTGACGCTTGCACAGCGGTCAACAGCTTTCTGGGGCGAGCGAACGCTCGATTTTGAACGAGTTGTATACGAACCAACTCCTGCAGCTCGGCCCCTACGCAAAATATCCCTCCACATTACCTTTAACTGCGTTCCGTGTTAGCAATTTTCCCTATGGCCGACGTTACTTGATGTCGAATTTCCACTCCTGTATACAGACTGTGCAATAGTTTTCAGGAGGAAATCGATGACCGGCAGTCGAAGCTATCCGCTTAATGCGTGGTATGTGGCCGCATGGGACACCGAGGTCGGTCGCAATTTCTTAACCCGCACGATTTGCGACAAGAAGGTCCTGCTCTATCGGACGACCGATGGACGTGCGGTGGCCCTGGAGGACGCCTGTTGGCACCGCCTCGCGCCCTTGTCGCTCGGCAAATTGGTCGGGAACGACGTCGGATGTGGCTATCACGGCTTGCGCTTCAATTCGAAGGGCCGTTGTACGTTCATGCCTTCGCAGGAGACCATCAACCCGTCAGCGAGGGTGCACGCTTTTCCGATCGTGGAGAAATATCGATTTGTTTGGATTTGGCCGGGAGATCCCGCGCTCGCCAATCCCGACCTGGTTCCCGACGTTCACTGGAATGACGACCCGGCATGGGCGGGTGAGGGAGGCATGGTTTCCATCGAGAGCAATTTTCAGCTCTTGGTCGACAACTTGATGGACCTGACGCACGAAACCTTTGTGCACGAAAGCTCGATTGGAAATGAAGCAGTTGCGGAAGCGCCATTCGAGGTCGTTCACGGCGAGAGAACGGTGACCGTGATACGGTGGATGCTTGATAATGACGCGCCTCCATTCTGGCGCGCGCTGTTGAGCCGGCCAGGCAACGTGGACCGCTGGCAGATCATTCGATTCGAGGCCCCATCTGTGATCACAATGGACGTGGGCGTCGCGATTGCGGGCACGGGTGCGCCGCAAGGAGACCGTAGCCAAGGCGTAACCGGTACACTCCTGCACATCCTGACGCCGTCAACCGAGACAAGCAGTTACTATTTCTGGAATTTCCTGCGCAATTTCAGAACTTCGGAGCAACGGATTACGACAATGACGCGGCAAGGAGTTCCCAAAATCCTGGCTGAAGACAGACGCGTGATAGAAGCTCAGCAGCAGATGATGCGCGACAACCCGGACAAGGTTTTCTACAACCTCAACATCGATGCTGGCGCAATGTGGGCGCGACGCTTGGTCGACGAAATGCTGGCCAAAGAGCAGGGTCCTGGTCGCGTCCCGCTTGCGGCGGAATGATCGAATGTCGCAGACTTTATCGGCGATGGTCGGATTGCGGGACTTGATCCTTTCCGGCGAACTTCTGCCGGGCGAGCGAATATCCGAAAACCTCGTAGCTCAACGGCTAAATGCGTCGCGGACGCCCGTTCGGGCTGCGCTGATGCGGCTGGCCTCCGAGGGGCTTCTCGATCCGATACCGTCGGGCGGCTTTACGGTGAGGGCATTCACCGAGCGCGACGTCATCGATGCCGGTGAAGTACGGGGAAGCCTGGAGGGATTGGCGGCGCGCTTGGCTGCAGAACGTGGCGTATCGTCCGACACGTTGAACAGACTGCGCGATGCGGTGCAAGGTATCGACGGCCTGTTTGCGTCAGAAGACCCTCATTTCGATGTCAAATCTTACATAGCCTTCAATCGTATTTTTCACGACACAATACATGCTGCGAGCGACAGCGCGATTTTACGTCGCCAGATCGACCAGTTGATGTCTCTGCCTTTTGCCTCACCCAGCGCGTTCATTGAGGCCGACGATTCACGGCCAATCTTGCGGACAATACTTATCGTTGCGCAAGAGCAGCATCGGGCCGTGCTCGAGGCCATCGAACAGCGCCAGAGCGCCCGCGCAGAGGCAATCATGCGAGAGCATGCACAGAATTCGGTTCGCTATCTCCTGAAGGTAAAGGGTCAAGCGCAACAACTTCGTTTGAAGCCGAATGGGACGGTTATTCATTTCCGGCAACGGGCGTGAGGGGAACGACTCAAACAAGATATTTGAGACATTCGCGAAGCACAGCAAGAGCAGGCGTTATAGATGAAACTGAAAGAAAAGGTCGCCCTGGTCGTCGGTTGCTCTCCCAGCATCAATGCTGGAATAGCGCTGGAGCTCGCCGCTGAAGGCGCGAAGATGGTTTGCGTCGACATCGATCCGACATTCGCAAAAGCCTGTGCCGACGCTGTCAACAAGCGCGGGGGCCAGGCAATCGGGGTCGTTGCGGATGTCACCAACGAGGCGCAGATCCAACTTGCCGTGCAACAGGCCTGCGAGACGTTTGGCGGTATCGATGTGCTCGTGAACGGCGCGGTTATCCAGATTCGCCGCGGCCTGCTCGATATTTCGGCCGAGCAATTTCGTAAGCAGATGGATGTAATTCTCGTTGGGACTTTCCTTTTTACCAAGCACGTCGCGAATGTGATGATTCGCCAGGGCCGTGGCGGATCAATAATCAATATCGTGTCGACGGAAGGACATCAGGGCAATCGCGGTAACGCCGGCTACGGCACGGCCAAGGGCGGGCTGCTCCAATTTACCCGTATTGCAGCCATGGAACTGGCCCCCGAACGAATTCGCGTGAACAGCCTCACGCCGACGGCGACCGATCCGACCGAAGGCGAAAGGCGCACCAAGGAGTGGGGCCTAGCCTGGGAAAATCCGAAGGCGGGACAGCGGCGAGGTTACACTGAGGGCGACAAGGGCGTCCCCCTTGGTCGACGGCCTCGGCCAAGCGACTACGGCCGCAGCGCTGTTTTTCTCGCATCTGACGAATCCGAGATGATTACCGGGATCGACTTGCGCGTCGATGGAGGCGTCCTAGCGCGTTATTGGCGCTGGAATCCCGGTGTGAATGAGTTGAACTGAACGAAGGACAATCGAGCCGGAGATCTGAAGCTCGTTGCGCCCGGCGGACCAAACACTTTCGGAGGCGACGCCGCGCGAAGTCTCCGCGAGCCGTATCCGGAATTTGCCAGCAGCATCCACTTTCCGACGGGAAACGAAGCGGCAAATTTGGCAAAGAATGGCCCCGATCGCTTTCTGTGCTCCGCCGCGGTCCATCGAACTGGAGATCATACATAACTTTTGCATGTAACCAAAAGGAGAGTTGGCATGCCAGAAAGACCTTCCCCTAAGGCAGTTGCGCTTGCCTTCCTCGCCGACGTGTCTGCGGGTCGTCTCGACGATGCCTTCAATCGCGTCATTCCGGATGTCGCGTGGGAAATGATTGCTCCTGCGCCCTACGGTGGGACAATGAACCGCGCTGGCGCTGCTAAATTCTTCGCAGAGCATTTCGGATCCAAGCTGAGCGGCCCACTCGTGCTGGCGGTTGAGACCGTCACCGCCGAGGCTGATCGCGTGGCTGTCGAAGCGAGAGTGCAAGCAAATACGAAGAGCGGCCCACCTTATGAAAATCGCGTCCATTTCCTTATCTTTGTCGAGGGCGATAAAATCGTAGCGCTGCGTGAGTATATCGATTCTGCGACCTTGATCGCATTTATTTCACGCGACGCTTAGTATTCCGGCAGCGGCGCCATATCACAGCGTCACCGTTGGAGCCTGAAGCAGGGAGAGCCTAGCGACCGGCCGTCAGGCTCCAACCGCAAGATTTGCAGAAAGCAGCGCGGTGCCGGCGGCAGTCAGCGGCGTCTTGCTCTCATCCAGCGCATCGCGGATGGCGGACGCCAGCTTGACGGGGTACTATGGTCGGCCACGTGCATTTCGGAAGGCTTCGGGGCTCGCGCGCAGCAGATGGCTGTGTACCGCCGTAGTTTCCAACCCGCTCGCAATCATTTTCGCCATCACGAGATTGATCTCGGATTCCAGCAGCAAGGTACGCATCCGGTGAAGGCAGCCAACTGAGCTGGGTGCCTTCACCGGATGCGTACGGCCTTGTCGGCGACTATTCGTTTCCAGCGAACTCAGCATGGCGCGAGGGGGCGATATTGGCGCCACAATTTTTCCTCACGCAAATCTCTGGTGCCGCTTACTGCCAATTTAACTATGCAGTTTGTGCCCCGTTGCAATCGCGGCGAGATCTTTCGGATTTGACGGCAGCTCATTGGCCCGCCAGACAACATGCAAGTCCGGCCGGACGAGAATTAGATCGTAGCCATAAATGCTGCGAGCCTCGTCGCCTGCCAGATCTATCGTCGAAAACGGCGCACCGATGCTGTTGAACGCATCGGCTAGCGGCTCGCCGTCGGCGGTTGAGTTGCCGAGAAGCAGCAGGGTGTACCCGTCGCCGATGCAGTCGTGCACTGCACGGCCGTCCGGCAGCCAGATGTGCGGAAGCCTTGCGCCCGGCGATGTGCTCGGCTTGTATTCAATGAAGTCATAGAAGGGCTCGTCGCCTTGCTCCGAAGCAACCAGAGGCGAGCCCGAATAGTGATAGCCGATCTCAGCGCCCTTCATTTCGTGCGTCTTGCGCTGCTCAGAGGAGGCGATCGTCGCAACGCGTTGCCGCAGCGCCGCACCAGCGGGCGTTTCATCGCGGATTTCAGGTGTGCAAAGCGACCGCCACTGCCGCCTTCCCGCCGACGCATGACGGACGGCTGCTATATTGTTGGCGGCGACGGGCCGGCGCTCGATCTCGTAGGAATCCAGCAGCCCCTGGCCGCCCCATCCCTGGATCGTCCCGGCGAGCTTCCATCCGAGGTCAAAAGCGTCACCCACACCGGTGTTCATACCGAGCCCGCCAGTGGGAATGACGAGATGCACGGCATCTCCAGCGAGCAATACTCTTCCCTCGCGATATTTTTCGGCCAGCAGGAGGTTCTGTCGCCATTCGCCGACATAGAGCATCTCATACTTGATAGGCATTGCGATTGTTCGTTCGAAGATCGCTGCCATGTCCTCGTCCTTCTCAGCCACAGAATGCAGCGTGAAATGCCGAGTGGAATCCTGCATGACGAGTTGCGTCGCGTTAGTGTCTGCGACGTGGTAGTGACGGCCTTTCCCGATCGGGATGCGCTCGAATAATTCCTCGCAGTGAAACAGTGCCTGGCGGAGTTGAAGGATGTTTCCTTCGCCGGCGAGCTTGATGCCGAGCTGCTTGCGTACACTGCTGGTCCCGCCGTCACAGCCTACCAAATACTGCGCGGTAATCTTCGACCTGTGCCCGTCTTCCAGTACTTCTGCAGTAACCGACCGGCCGTCCTGGGCAAGAGACAGGAATTCGCAACCGTAGCGCACGGTGACAAGTGGCTGCGCCTCGACTGCGGCCTTCAATAGCGGCTCAAGCGTGTATTGCGAAATCAGCTGGTTCGGCTCCAGCGGCATGGTGCCGTCATGGCATGCTCGAATCCGCTCCTTGGCTTCCTGTACCGACGGATAAGGCAGATGCACAAGTGGCGGCTCGACCAGCGAAAGGACGATGAAGACATCGAGCGGCATCCAGGCCGGCATTCCAGCGGCGCGGATCCTATCGGAAAGACCTAGCCGCCTGAAGATCTCCATGGAACGCGGGTTGCACCGCTCCATCTTGGGCCACATGTGTGGACTGCTTTTCTTCTCGACCAACGTACAACGGACGCCGCGGCGGCCGAGGTCGAAAGCGAGCGTCAAGCCTACAGGACCTGCTCCGACAATAAGAACGTCCGTATCCATGAAATTCCTCTGACTCTTTTAAAATGAGGATCGGCACACGAGATCGCACTGCATGTGCCGCCTACTTTCGATATCATCAGGCGATATGCGATAGCGCGCTCCGCATCGCATCTTCACCACGATCAAGATGGGTACCTGTCTGCCCCGGCGCGGATGGAGACGACTGTTACTGCCCCCGAGAGCGCCGCGCGCAATATCGACATGTTCACGAAATGGCGTCGGCACCATCTGGACTCATCCGCAGCCTGAGCACCGGCCGCGCGCAGGGCTTGCGGTTTTTGTTCACGGGCAACATGCCCCATCCCCTCCCCTTAATTGATCATGACTTCCGGATATTCTGTTTCCGGCTCACTCCCTCACGTCTTTTCGCCCGAAACTTCGAAAGCGCCTGCGAGCCGCGCCAGCGGATGGGCTGAAAGGACCGCCTCAACATCGGCAAGGCTAGCTTCGCCGCCAAACCGCATGACGTAGTCGTATTCGAACAAGCGTTCTCTGCTCGACACTTGATAGACGGTCAAAAGGAGAAATCCTCTCACGGCGAGCGCAGCAATCAGCCCCGAAAGATTGCTCTCCTCATTGAAGCGGCCGGTGACAACCAAGCGCTGTGGCCTATCACTGAACAATCGGTGCGGAGAAATTGCCCAATACGAGCCGATGCTGCCACCGTCAATATCGCTCCCTGCCTGTTCAAGCCCGTACTCACGCGCCATTCCCGGCGTACCGACTGAGGCGACCGAGCCATCGCTCGCGGCGACTTCCTGTGCGGCGCCTTGCGAGCTCGTATCCACGATCTCGATCTCGGCTTGCGGGAGGTTCGCGACGAGCCACGGCCGGCTCTGGGTGATCGACCCGGTATGACCGAGCACTCGCTTGACTTGGGCCAGCTTGCTACCTGGCTTCACCAGCAATGCACAATGATAGGCATGGCTGACTTCAGCGACGATATAGAGGTGCGAATCAGGACGGGCCACATACGACTGAATTCCCGGATGGAAGCCGGTTCTAGCCATTTGCTGCGGAGCACAGAAAGCATCGGCCCCATTCTTCGCGAAATTGGCCGCTTCTTTTTCCGTCGGAAAGTAGATGGTGCTGGTAAACTCCGGATACAGCTCGCGGAGACTTCTCGCGGCGTCGCCTCCGAACGTGTTCGGCCCGCCCAGCGCAACGAGTTTCAGATTCTCCCGCTTCATCTTTCTTCTTTCCTTAGTTCAACTCATCCACGCCGGCATTTCAGTTCGAACAACGCGCCAGAACACCGCAACCGGCGCGCAAGCCGAACCATGTCGACGCAAGCAACCTTCGCGCCTTCAACAGCGATCTCAGGCGCTATCGTGGCCTCGGACCCAAGACAGCACTCGGCGGCCCCTCCCATAGTGCCTGTACCCGCTATGCTTCGCGGAAGGTCGCAAACACCTTGTTTGAGTTCATAACGCTGCTCTCGATGTACTTAGCGTAGTCCGGCTTCCGCTT
>JAFAMZ010000367.1 GCA_019232935.1 Silvibacterium sp. | reverse complement strand
TGCAGAATATTCGCTACCGCGATCACCGGATTCGCGAACCGCTGCCTGCGTGTCAGCCAGATTCCCACCGGGACGCTGATTGCCGTCGCAAACAGCATCGCCGCCCCGGTCAGCCACAGGTGCTCGACCGTAAGCTCGGCAATCTGGCCGCCGTACTGCGCGAGAAAGCCCTTCACGATTCCGCCTCTTCGGCTTCGCGCTCACCGCGCCGGAACGCGCGCACGTACTCCTCCACCTCAGGATTTCCCGAGGTAAGAAAATCCGCTGCATCCACGCAGGCAACCAGCCTGCCGTGGTCCAGCAGTACGATCTGCGACGCCAGGTACAGCGCCTCGTCCAGGTTGTGCGTAATCAGCAGCACAGTCTTACGGAAGCGCGCCAGCAGGTCGCGCAACATGTCCTGCATCTCGGCGCGGGTCAGCGGATCGAGCGCGCCGAATGCCTCGTCCATCAGCAGAATCGGCGGCTCTGCGGCGAGCGCCCTTGCCAGCCCCACGCGCTGCCGCTGCCCTCCCGAAAGCTGATGCGGGTAGCGATGCGCAAAATTCGACGGCTCGAGTCCCACATTCGACAGCAGCTCATGAGAGCGCTTGCGCGAGTGCGACCGCTTCGCACCCGAGATCTCCGGCACGACCGTTACATTGCGTTCGACTGTGATGTGCGGAAACAGCCCGGTTTCCTGGATCACATAACCGATGCCGCGCCGCAGTTCGATCAGATCGTAGTCGCGCACGTCTTTTCCGTTTACCACCACCTCGCCGCTCGTGGGCTCGACCATACGGTTTACGGTGCGCAGAAGCGTCGTCTTCCCCGATCCGCTTCGACCGAGCAGGGCCGTGGTGGTTCCCTGACCAACCGAGAACGAGATGCCCTCGAGCAGCACTCGTCCTTGCGGCGTCCTCACCGACACATTGCGGAATTCAATGGCTGCGGGCATCTGTCATTAAAAGGCGCACGAACCTTCACATCGGATGCGCCTCGGCTGCAACCTGCGCAAATCCATGAGCCATCTTATCCGTGAGCTAACCCGCGTGGAAGCCGGAGCAAGTACGTGATCCCAGCAGTGGAAGAACTACCGCAAACCTCTCTCATGGCTTCACGGCAAAAGTTGTTATTGCGCTGCGTCTACTTTCTCGCCACCGTGCAGTTTGCATGGTGTTACTTCTGGCTCACGCGGCCCTATGTAAGCACGTGCCTCTACGAACTGGGCCGCGAGCGCATGCCCTTTCAGGGACGCATGCTGATGATGCTCCCCATGCGTCTCGCACATGCCAGCTTCATGCTGCATCTTCTGGCCCGGCCCTTTGCCCTGTCGCGGTTCTGGTTTCCACGGCTGGTGCAGCCGGAGGTGCTGATGCAGGCTGCTATTAACGTAGTCAGCCTGATGGCGGCAGGCTGGTTCACGATGAAGATTTACCGTGCCAGCTCTCCCCGGCGCCTGCTTGAGCCGTTTGTTTACCCGTTGCTGCTGGTCGCCTGCGCCGGGACCTACGTCCTCCATACCGTCCAGAATTTCCGCTTCATTTACGACCTGCCCAGCCTCGCCTTCTTCTCCGCGGCCATGTATCTCATCTATTTCCGCAAGCCTTTTGCGTGGTTTGCGATGGTTTTTCTGGTGGCCACCATCAACCGCGAGACCACCCTTCTGCTGCTGCCGCTCTATCTCATCGATCAGGCCGTAGACGATGGCCAGATTGACTGGCCGCGCGCCATTGCTCCGGCAACTCTGGGGCGTGTGCTCCCCCTCGCCGCCTTCTGGATCACATGGCAAATGTTCGTCCATCATCTCTTCGCCCACAATCCGTCGGAGTTCTATCCGCGCCTCAACTGGAACATTAAGTCGCTGCTCGCGCCTTATGCATGGCCGCAGTTGCTCAGCGCCTCAGGCTACCTGCTCATCTTTGTAGTGGCTTATCGAAAACGGATCAGCGATCCGCAGCTGCGAGCCTGGTTTTTGATCGTGCCCATCTGGTGCCTCTTCATGTTCGTCTACGGCATTCTCATCGAGACGCGGGTATTCGGAGAGCTGATTCCGTTTCTGGTTTGCGCTTCGGCGCTCATCTCCGAACAAATGCTCGCCACACGTATGTCCAGAGTTATCTCCTTCGAGGAGAACCCCACGGCGCTCGGCATCCAGAAAAAGGCAGCCTGAATCTCACGCGTTGTCTGCAGCCGCGTCCGCAGCGCCCGTGCTCTTTACCCGCACGACCGTGATCTTCGAGAAGCCTTCTTTGAAGTTCGGCGGCCGCAGACGCTCGGCTAACTTGTGCATCACCTCGTCGTTCACGGTACGCTCGCGGCGGCGGTTGCGCTCGAGACAAACCTCCAGCGGCACGTCAAAAAATACTGCATGCACTTCGTAGCCGAAGCTTCGCGCCATCTTGATCCACTGCCGGCGCTCATGCGGCGAAAGATTCGTCGCATCCACGTAATTCCACGGCATCTTTGCGATCAGCCTGGCGCGCAGCAGGGACCGCAGGGTCGAAAAGACCAGACCCTGGTATCGCTGCTCGGTGATGTCGTCGAACAGTATGCTGCGCAGCATGTCGGACGAGAGCGGAGTCACACCGCGGCGCTTGAACCACGTCGTCTTGCCCGATCCGGGCAGTCCGATCGCCAGCACCACATAGCCTTTGGGGCCATGCGGTTGCGCTGCCTCGGGCTCCGGCGGCGGAGTCGACTGCGACTCAGGCTGGGTCTCCACTTCGAGCTTGCCTGGCTCTTCCGGAACCCCGACCGCTTCGGCAACATCCGGAGGCAGCTCCGCGCCGGCGTCGTTGTCAGGCTCGTTGTCTGCGGCTGACGCCGCTTCGGCTGCATCGGGCTCCAGGGTTGCCGCCTGAGGGTGTCCGGCTGAGGGCTCATACGATGGCCGCAGAGGCGCCGGCTGGTTCGCGGGTATTTCCTGGCCAATCTTTCCTGTGGACTCCGAATCGTTGGAGCCACGCTTGGGGCGTCGTTTCATTCTTTCGCGCATCCATTCGCGCATAACTCAGGATTTAACACAGAGATGGCCCTCCCGCAAACAGGATGGCTGTGAACAACCCGTACCCCGCCCCGCAAGCCGGCCCGGGACCGATTCGCTCCTGCCTGGCGCGGTCTCTCAGCCGATGTGTGCCCGCCAGTCTGCAGCTCGCCTCTGCTTCGGTGCGCGCCACCTCCTCTCCACCACGTTGACCGTATAGGCGACAGCAAACCCATACACGATGGCCAGCGGCCACAGGACATAAGGTATGCGCGGTGAGTCATTCATCTTGCCCCCATACCATTACTTTCACCCCGTCCCCGGAACTAAATTGTTGAAATTCCGTTACGGATGTTTACTTTTTTGGTGATTTGTCCCGCTTCGAAACAAGCGCCGGAGTTCACCCGCAAACTCCGGCGCGTCCCAAGCCTAATCAGTTAGAAGTGGAATCCGATCTGTCCTGTCACCGCTCGCGGAGTCACGTAGTGGGTTCCGCTGAACGTAGACAGGAAGTTATACAGTGCATATTTGTTGGTCAGGTTGATGGCCGTCACTTGCGCGCTCCAACGGTAGCGGTCGCCATGGAAGATGTTGTCCATGCCGACTACAGCATCGAACAAGCTCCGTGGAGCGATACGCTGAGGGTTCTTGTCGTTATCGCCCGTATTTGGCCCGGGAATGTTGATCAGGCGCGAGTTGAACTGGGAGGCCAGACAAACGTCTGGCAATGCATTGGCCGGCGTTGCTCTGACCCCGTTGCATTCAAAGCCGGCCTGAAACTCCTGGTCGGCGGTCAGAGGTATACCGAACGCATTCACCATTTTGATTGCCGGTTGCCCGTTGAGCGTCGTCGAAGTGGCTCCACAGGGCGAGTTGGGGTCGTTGACGCCATAGCACGGCGCATTCCCGGCAACTAGGCCGCTGTCATAGCGCCAGTTGAAGCCCAGCCACGGTCCATGCGTCTTGATCTGGTACTGCA
>JAFAMZ010000323.1 GCA_019232935.1 Silvibacterium sp. | reverse complement strand
GAGGCAGAAGCTTCGGCAGCTGCTTCAGGATGAGGCTAACGTCGAGATTGTCGGCGAAGGAGCCAACGCTCTCGAAACCATCGACCTGGTTCAATTCACAAATCCCGATCTCCTCCTGCTCGATGTCCATATGCCGGATATGGATGGGTTCGACATCGTAACGGCGCTCACGGCCAACCGCCAGATCCGTTTGCCGAAAATCATCTTCACCACCGCCTACGACAAGTACGCCATTCGCGCTTTCGAAATAAATGCTGTCGATTATCTTCTCAAGCCCTTTACGCGCGAACGGCTCAGGCAGGCTTTCGACCGTGCCGAGCAGCAGATTGCCGCCTCAGGCGAAAACGGCGGAACAAAAAAGCACGATGGAGACGGCTACGCCACCCGGCTGGTTTTCAAGTCCAAGGGTCGCATCCTGTTTCTCCCCATCACCGACATTCGCTGGGTAGGCGCCGAAGAGAATTATGTTCGCATCTGTGCCGACCGCGAAAACCACCTGCTTCGCGAAACCATGGCTCACTTCGAGACCCGGCTCGACCCCAATTGCTTTATCCGCGTCCACCGCTCCGCCATCGTGAATCTTCAGCACGTGAAGGAGATTCGCACCGACTCTCAGGAAGGCGAGTCATACGTGCTCATGCAGGATGGCCAGAAGGTCCCCATGAGCCGCAGCTATCGCGCCCGCATCTCACAGCTTCTCGCCCACTGAACTGCGCCGACAGGAGCGCTGCCCACTCCTGACCGGCTTTCTCCCGCCGCCCTTGATCCTCAACCGCCCTCACGTTTACTCTGGCTTTACACGCCTCCTCGGGCGGGAGTAGCTCAATGGTAGAGTAGCGGCTTCCCAAGCCGTTGGTTGCGGGTTCGATCCCCGTCTCCCGCTCCAAAAGCAAGTCCAATTACTTCAGTTTGGCGATCTCTTTCGCTCGCTCGAAGATTTTCACGAACATCTCTTCCGTCAGCTTTCCCGTATTCGTATTCTGCAGCGACGGATGGTAGCTCGCGAGCAGCGTTACGCTATGCGGCAGCGCATATTCGGCCCCATGTCCGAAAATCATCTCGCTGCGGCGCGCCAGCCGCCCGGTACGTACCAGGTGCTGCAGAACCCCGTCGAACGCAATCTTTCCCAGGCACACAATCACCCGCAGGTTTTCGAGGGCGGCAATCTCCTCATCGAGATAAGGCGCGCAGTTCGCCAATTCGCTCGGCAGAGGCTTGTTTCCAGGCGGCGCGCAGCGCACCACCGCAGTGATGTGCATGTCTATGAGGCGGAGCCCGTCATTTCTGCCTCTTGCGTTCGGCTGCGAAGCGAAGCCGGTCCTGTGCAGCACCGGATACAGAAAGTTTCCCGATCCGTCTCCGGTGAACGGCCTGCCTGTCCGGTTCGACCCATGCGCCCCCGGCGCGAGACCCACGATCAGCACCCGCGCTTCAGGATCGCCGAACGACGGCACCGGACGCCCCCAGTAATCCTGACCGGCATAGGCGCGGCGTTTTGTCGCGGCGATTTCCAAGCAATACTCGCGCAATCTGGAACAGCGCTCGCACGCGATAATGCGCGCATTCAGCTCCGCAAGAGCGCTCTCAGCGCCCAGAATGGCAGGGGACATCCTTTAATTCTAAACAGATCGTTACGTACAGCCGTACTCTGGTTCGGCGTAGAATGGGCTCGCTTTTGTTTTCAGTGGAGCGGCTGTAAGCCCTGCTGAAAACGTTTCCTACAACTGCCAACACCGAGGTCGCCTTTGATGCCGATTCGCTCCAAGCATGTACTCGCATTTGCCGTAGCGCCTTTCCTCGTCTTCGCCGGATGCAAACAGTCTCCGCCCCCATCCGAGCAGCCGGCGCAGTCACAGCCTGCCGCCCCCGCAGCTCCCTCACAGATCGGCGGGCAGGACATCGTCAAGCTCGAACGCAAGCCCACCAGCAACGGGCAGAAGCCCGAGTTTCTTACGGCTACTGTCCTCCCTGGGCGCGGCATGAACGTTTTCCAGATCACCGCCAACGTTCCGGGAAAGGGCGAGGTGGAGGTCTTCGCATCGCCATCGCTGGCCGACGCTGCCGCTAAGCTCAACGGCGGCCTCGGCGACCTGAACGGCAACGCCAGCTTTGCCTTTGGCGGAGCCTTTCTCGTGCCCTACCCAAACCGCATTCGCGGCAAGCTTTCCGCTGACGGCAAGACCATCGCTACCGATTGGCACGGAAAGACCCTCACTCTACCGGCCAACTGGAAAGGCAAAAATCCCGGAGCCGAGCCACACGCCATGCACGGCCTGATTCTCGCCACGAAGACCGATGACGTGAAGACCGAGACCACCTCCGACGGCCAGACCGTTACCGGCACCATCCATGCCGGCGACTTTGGAGGCCACTGGCTCTCGAAAACCGACCTGCACTTCACCATTGCTCTCACCGGCGATGCCGTCGACGCGACCATCACGGCGAAGAACATCGGCAATGAGCCCGAGCCCATCGCCGTCGGCTGGCACCCTTACTTCAATATCCCGAGCGGCGACCGAAAGCAGGCGCGGCTGCAAGTTCCGGGAGAGCAGGTTGCCGAGGTAAACAACTACGACGACGTCTTTCCCACCGGCAAACTTGTGCCCGTGAAAGATACAAAATACGACTTCACTGCACCTGACGGGAAGGCCCTCGAGGACATCTTCCTTGACGACAACTGGTCGAAGCTTCAGCGCACCAACGGCGCCGTCGACGTAAATCTCACCGACCCTGCGTCACGCTACGGCATTCGCGTGGAAGGCCTCTCGCCGGAGATCAAAACCGTCCAGGTCTACGCTCCTCCAACCAAGCAGTTCGCCGCCATTGAAGAGCAGTTCAACTTTGGCGATCCCTTCGGAAAAGAATGGCATGGCATGGACACAGGCATGGTGACGCTGAAGCCCGGTCAGTCTGTCACATGGAAGGTCCGGCTCGCGCTGTTCACGCCTCAGAAGTAATCGAGCCGAAAGAAAGAAGACGCGGGCCTCGTGCGAGTGCCCGCGTCTTTATTGGTTCGTTACCAGAAAAACTGCTGGAGGTCCAGATCGGGGAGAGCAGATGTACCTTCGTTACGCACTCCATCCAGATAATTCGGATCCAGACCGAGGGCCTTCAGGATCGTCGGCGCCACCTGGTTGGTTCCGACCGAGGTGTACACCGTGCGGGCTCCGAAGGCTGGGTTCGAAACCAGCAGCACAACGTTCGTGTCGTCGTGTGAGAAGCCTCCGTGCTCCATCAGCTTCTTGTTGCTTCCCGTGTAAGTTACGCCGATGTTCGGAGTTACGATGATATCCGGCGTTCGCGGATCGAGACCCGGCCCGAAACCCGGCCAGTTATAATTGAGCGCCACCGTCGGCCCATAGAAAATCTGACCCAGTCCGATGGCGGTTGCGTTCTTTTCGAGCAGCTTGACTGCGCCTACGACGCTGGTGTTCGGTTTCAGCCAGAGCAGCGAAACGTCATCCTCTGTCGGACCGATGCCGTTCGGGTTTGCCGGTGATTCAGAGTCAGGCAGCAGGTTCTGAAGAACCGTCGCCGGGGTGGTTCCGTTGTTGTTCTTCCCAGGATGAGCCGAGTACAAGTTAGGATCGATAGGCGACTGCCCGTGCTTGGCCGTAATGATCACCAGCGTGGAATCGTAAATACCTGCATTCTGCAGCGCGTTCACCCATTCGCCGATCGACTCGTCAACGAAGACAATTTCCTTGTACAGACTGTCAGTCGGGGTGCCCGCGGCGTCCTTGTATCCACCCTTCGTAGAGCCTTCAATCAATTTCTGGCCGACGCTGACCGCCTGAAAATTCATTCCGAAGATTGTTGGCACCTTGGCAGATTTGCCGTCGTGCGTTTTGCCCTGGATTTCGTTCAGGATCGCATTCACCTTCAGCGTGTCATAGCACTGAATGTTCTCGAAGCTGTTGGTCCAGGCTGTCAGGTCCGCGCTGGGATCCGGGATGACGCCGCAGTCATACTGCGAAGGCAGCTTCACGCCCGGCAGCGAAATAACATTGGAGTTGATCTCCGGCGAATAGTAGTCGTTGAGATATCCGCCACGGCCGGCAACCGAGGAATATGCCGGGTGCTTGTCCGACCAGGCTGTGTAGCCACCCGCATCGTGAATCACCCCGAACACAGTGTTCGTGCGCACAAATTCCCACGGCCAGACAGGTGCGCAGCCCCTCGCAGGGTCCCGCGGCAGCCTCTTGGAGTCGATAGACGCTATGCCGCCATCGGTCTTACCCGCGCCTGGTGCTCCGCCGTTCAGCTTCGTCTGGTCGATGTCGATTCCTTCTTCATACTCCGTAGTGGTTCCGGGGTATTTCCCGGGCGTGCAGTTACCTCCGGCGACGCCATTGCCGGTCGTCTTATCCGGAGGAGCTAGAGAGCGGTCATACGCCACGTCGTAGTAGACGCCCAGCAGCCGCGGAGTTGCACCGCTCACGATATTCATCAGCCCGGGAAAGGAATCCGAGGGCTTCGAGGTGCTGGCCGCGACGTAGTTGACCCCGTTCTGCGCGAGGGCAGCAAGGTTTGGGCAATAAGGCGCGCCGTTGTTTACCTTGGCGATCCCCTGCGAACAGTTCAGGAAATCGACGGCATGCATGCCATCGATGCTGATGAGCAACACATGACGGATGCCGGACTGACCATTCCAATCTCCGTTCTGACTCTGGGCACTGGCCGCCCCGGCGGTGGCCAGACAAGCGAGTAGTACTACCGTGCTTTTTGCTGTCGTTATCATCATTACCTCCTAGGCAGATTTCTCTATCAGGAGGCACTGAGGAAGTGAGTTGCAGAAAGATCAATTCTACGTAAATTACAAACGCGTCATTTATCTGTTTTTTTGAGCTATTTTCAGGCAGTCGTCACAAAAGAAAAGGCCCGGCCATTCAAGCCGGGCCTTCGTTTTGCTGAGATTTCCTCACCGAGCGGGAGGAGTTCCGTTCTTTGCCGTTTGCTTGTCGGCGGCGGCCTTCTCCGCATTTTGCTCAAGTGCCGCGGCCTGCGGCATATAAGTCAGGGCCTGCGCGATCATCGGGTCCCAATCGGCGCGAATTCGAAGTCCCTGGAGCTGGCCGAACTGGCTGGTCATGATATCCGACTTGATGTTGGTTTTGAGCCAATCCATCACGCCGGGCCCGTTGAAATCCGCATCGCTGTAGGAAATGTTCTGGGCCGTCAGGAACTGCTTGAAGTCGTTCAGCACCGCGTCGTCCACTTGGAAATCTTTAGTCACCGAGCGGTTCGCCAGGTAATGCTTGGTGAAGTTGAAAAAGACGTTGTGTGCCGCCAGCACGTCCTGGAAGTGGTTCGACTTCGGCGTATCGATCTTGTAATCCGGAGTAATCCCGCCGCCCCCGTACACAGTCCGTCCCGAGTCGGTCAGCTTGACCTCGCGATCTTTTGTGTCCTGCGGCTGATCGTGGTTGTAGTAGTAGTCGTACAGCGAGACGCCGCTATAGTTGCGCTGAATCAGCCGTCCGCTGGGGGTGTAGTAGTGATAAGTCGTAAGCGCCAGTCCGGTGTTGTCCCCCAGTTGATATACCGTCTGCACCAGGCCCTTGCCGAAAGTGATCTCGCCCACCACCAGCGCGCGGTCGTGGTCTTGCAGCGCACCGGAAACAATCTCGGCCGCCGAAGCCGTCCCGTGATTGACCAGCACGACGATGGGGAAATCGCGTCCACCGTTACCGTGCGTAGCGCGATAAATCTGCTCCGGATATGCGCGTCCGCGCTGAGAAACAATGACTTGTCCGCGACCCAGCAGCTTGTCGCAAACGGCAACCGCTTCGGTCAGGAGACCGCCGGGGTTGCCGCGCAGATCCAGAACCAAACCCTTCAGGTCGGGGAACTGATCGAGGGCGTCGGCAAACTCGCGGCCCGTCGTCTCCTGGAACTGCGTGATGTGAATGTAGGCGATTCCCGGACGAATCTCATACTTGAGGTCGATCGACGGGTGCGGAATTTCGTCGCGCACCAGGTCGAATGTCAGTGGCGCTGCTGCGCCTTCGCGCGCTACGGTCAGGTGAACATGCGTGCCCTTGGGGCCCTTCAGCATGTTGGCCACGTCCTCTGAAGTCATGTTGTCGGTGGACTTGCCGTCTACGGAGACGATCACGTCTCCGGGTCTGAGGCCGGCCTTGAAAGACGGTGTGCCCTCATAGGGAAACACCACGACAATCTTGTTATTCTGCGGCTGAATGACCATGCCCACGCCGTAGTACTTGCCGTGCTGGTCCTCCCGCATCTTGGCGTAGGCCTTGGGATCGTAGAAGTTGGAATGCGGATCGAGCACCCGCAGCATCCCGGGAATGGCGCCGTCATAGATCACCTGGTCCGGCTTGTCGCCGCTCAGGGGCTCCGCGTAGTTCTCCGCAATAATCTGGTAAACGTTCGCAAACGACTTCAGGCTCTCCCGCAGGTTCGACTCATCGGACGAAGACTGTGCCCCGACCTTCTGGCTGATGAACATGCCCGCCAGTCCACAGGCGGAAAAGAAGACGACAAGGGAGAAGAGGGTGCGGCGGACGCGAGAAGACATTGCGGGAAATCCTTCGGCTCCCGCTTGCCGGGACAGGACTTTCCGGGAGCTTATTAGTTAGACGAGTATATCACCGGTGTGGGTACATACATTGTGATCACGGCCGTTTCAACGCGGGCACGTCGATTTCAAAAATGCCGTAAAATGGCGGCAAGCGATGCCCGCTCCTGTTTGACAGCGCCAGCACAGGTTCCGGCCCCGCTCCTTGAGAAGTTGACCAGATGACTCTACGATTTCTGCTGAATCGTGCCGCTCTCGCAGCCAGCCTGGCGATTGCATTTGCGCCCACCTCCTACGGCCAGTCCGGCAAGCCGGCAACTGCTGACCAGCAATCCGCCTACCAGGGAGAAGTCGTCGAAGACATCGTCGCCCGTGTAAACGATCAGGTGATCAGCCGGTCCGATTACGAGCGCTCCGAACAGGACCTCGATGCCCAGGCAAAGCAGCAGCAATGGACCCAGCAGCAGCTCTATGAGGCCAAGCGCGACCTGCTCCGCGACCTTATCGACCAGCAATTGCTGCTTTCGAAGGCCAAGGAGCTGGACATCACCGGCGAAACCGAACTGGTCAAGCGCCTCGATGAAATGCGCAAGCAGAACCACCTCGATTCCATGGAGGATCTGCAGAAGGCCGCCGAGGCGCAGGGCGTCTCCTGGGAAGACTTCAAGGCCAGCATCCGCAACCGCATCGTCACTCAGGAAGTCATCCGCGAACAGGTGGGCCGCCGCGTAAACATCTCTCCGACAGAGGTCCAGAACTACTACAACCAGCACAAGCAGGAATTCGAGCAGCCCGAACAGGTCAGGTTGAGCGAAATCCTGATTCCGACCGCCAACCCGGACGACGCCACGCAGGTCGCCGACGCCAAAAAGAAAGCCGACGACCTCGCCGCGAAACTCAAGGCTGGCGCTGATTTCGCCGCCCTGGCAAGAAGCAATTCCGGCGGTCCAACAGCGGCTGACGGCGGTGACCTCGGCGACTTCAAACGCGGCCAATTGGCGAAGGTGCTGGAAGACGCAACCTTCAACCTCAAACCCGGGCAGTACAGCGAGCCCATCCGCACCAAGCAGGGTTATGTCATCCTTAAGGTCACCGAGCACAACCCGGGCGGCGTTCCGCCTTTGAAGGACATCCAGCCCCAGGTCGAAGACGCCGTAGGCATGGCCAAGATGAACCCGGCGTTGCGCGATTACCTCACCAAATTGCGCGAAGACGCCTACATCGATATTGAAAAAGGGTACGAGGATTCCGCTGCAAGCCCCAACGAAATGAAGCCGGTCTATAGCGCCTACACGCCGCCGGCCCCCAAGAAGAAGCACACCCAGCGCGCCCGGTTCAGAGAGCGCGGACGCAATGCCGGCAAAGTCGCTCCCGTGCAGACCGCCACCGAGACCGCGCCCGCCGCCCCGGCGCCTCCGCCGGGTGTTCCCACTTTGGCCGATGTGCCCCAGGGTAGCGCCACAGCCACAAATGCAGACCTGCCGGCCGCTCCCGCCTCTAAAACCGTGACTGCTGCCTCCGCAACAACCGGACCCGCGCCCGCCACCGCGCCCGCCGCCAATACTCAGGTCGCAGGTAACAAGGCCACTACCCAGAAGCCTGGAAAGAAGGAAAAAATTCGCTACGGTCAGGCCCCGCGCGAGACACTTCCCAGCGCTGAAACAAAGACCGAGGATGCGGGAGTTGCGGAAGGTACCCAGGTGGCCGCCAACGCTGGCCCGTCCACCGTTCACACGCTGAGCCCCGATGGCAGCGTCCCGAATCCCGAAGAGGAAGCTCCGAAACAGAAGACCCGCTACCAGGATCGTGCCAAACTTCCCAAGGAAAAGAAGACCAAGGGGCCCAAGGTGGATCCCTTTGCGCCTCCGCCAGTCACTCAGGACGAGACGGCCGACCGGAAGCAGCAGAGCCAGGCGCTGGGCCTCAACGGTGATACTTCGAAAGTCAAGAAGCCCAATCCGGCCAAGGAAGGCCCCAAGCGCCGCCTCAGCGACGAGCCGAAGACCGACGAAAAGAAGAACGGCGAGCAACCGGCAGCGACTCCGGCCCCTGCGCCCGCGTCGCAGCAGCCCGCGCCGTCAGGGCAGACTGGTTCCGCAGCGCCGCCATCCGCACCGGGGCCCTCTGCAACTTCGCCTGCACCTAACCAGTAGCCGCAAGGCGCTCGCTTCAGAGATGAAAGAACTCTTTATTGCAGACCTGGCAAACTTCGAAAACCAGGTCATCACCGGCTTCTTCGCCGTCTCGTCGCGTTACGACCGCAGCAAGCGCGATGGCGCGCGCTATTTCGCCCTTATCCTCACAGACCGCACCGGACAGATGGAAGCCCGCATGTGGGAGACCGCAGACGCCGGCGACTTCACCTCCGGCGACGTCGTCAAAGTGCGCGGCCAGGTCTGCCGGTATAAGGAGTTCCTCCAGCTCAACGTCGAGAAAATCCGCCGCGCCAATCCCGGCGAGTTCGACCTCGGCGACTATGTCCCGCGCACGGAGCGAGACGTCGACGAGCTATGGTCGGATCTCAACGGCTACGTCGAGAGCTTCACCGATCCCTATCTGAAGGCTCTGCTGCGGTCCTTCCTCGACGATCCCGAAACCGCCGCCGGTCTCAGGGAAGCGCCTGCAGCCAAAAGCATGCATCACGCCTGGATCGGCGGCCTGCTCGAACACATCGTCTCGCTGCTCGGACTCGCCGATCTCGCTGCAAAGCACTACGGCGTTCATCGCGATCTCCTTCTCACCGGAGTCGTTCTGCACGACATTGGTAAGCTCCAGGAACTCCGCTGGGGCACCAGCTTCGAATACACCGTCCAGGGCCAGCTGCTCGGCCATATCGTTATCGGGATCGGCCTCATCGAGCGCAAGATTGCCGCCATTCCCGGCTTCCCGCCGGAACTGCGTATGCTCGTCGAGCATCTGGTGCTCAGCCATCATGGCAAATACGAATTCGGCTCGCCGAAGCTGCCCATGATCCCCGAGGCCGTTCTGCTGCACTACCTCGATGACATCGATGCGAAGATGCAGACCGTTCGCAGCGAATTTGCCCGTCACACAACCGCAGGCCGCGCCCCGGCCGAGCTGACCGACTGGGTGCGATCCCTCGAGCGCCCCTTGCTCAATACTGCCCCGTTTCTTGCGCTGAATGGCCAGACAAATACAGATCAGGACCAGAAAGAAGAACCGAAGGAGGAAGCAGCCAATGGCGTCATACCTGCTGAAGACTGAACCGGGCGTTTATTCCTTTGCCGATCTCGAGCGCGAAGGCGAAACCGTCTGGGACGGCGTTACCAATCCCGTCGCAGTCAAATTTCTCCGCGGCATGAAACCCGGCGATGAACTGGTCATCTACCACACCGGTGACGAGAAGACCGCCGTCGGCACCGCCAAAGTACTTAGCGTTGACGACGCCAATCCTACCGTGCCGGTTGTCCGCATCAAGGCGGGAAAGCCCGTGAAACATACGCATACGCTGGCTGAAATCAAGGCGAACAAGCTCTTTGCCGACTCGCCCCTCGTCCGGCAGGGACGCCTCTCCGTTGTCCCCCTCACCGAGGCTCAGCACAAGTGGCTCATCGGAGATTGATTCCGGCAATTGATCTAAAATGAGGGATTGAACTTAGCGCCCCACTGAGGCACCGCAAGCACGCATGCTACGTTTTTCTACCGCCGGAGAATCACACGGCGAGAGCCTGATCGCCCTGGTTTCCGGACTCCCCGCCGGAGTCCCCATCGACAACGCCTCCGTCAACCATGAGCTCTGGCGTCGTCAGCAGGGATACGGGCGCGGCGGCCGCATGCGCATCGAGCAGGACACAGCTCATTTCCTCTCCGGCGTGCGTCACGGCAAAACCATCGGCTCGCCCATTGCCATCGAGATCGAAAACCGCGACTGGAAGAACTGGACGGAGGCCCTTCCCGTTGAGGCTGGCGACCCCGCAAAGCACAAGACAGTTGCATCTCCTCGCCCCGGACACGCCGATCTCGCCGGCGCTCTCAAATATGACTTCCCCGACGCCCGCTATGTGCTTGAACGGGCCTCCGCCCGCGAGTCAACCGCCCGGGTCGCCGCTGGAGCAGTCGCCAAATCCTTACTGTCCCAGCTTGGGATCGACATCGCCAGCCACGTCATCCGCGTCGGCCGCGCCGAACTTTTGCGCGACACCTCATGGTCTGAGATCAGCGCCCTGCGCGACAAAGATGAGGTCCTGCTGAACTGCGTCGACGACGAATCTGAAGCGCTCATGAAGGCCGAGGTGGACCTTGCTCTCCGCACCGGCGACTCGATCGGCGGCGTCTTCGAAGTGGTCATTCACGGCGCGCCCGCCGGCATCGGCACCTACGCGAACTGGGACGAGCGCCTCGACGGCATCCTCGCCCAGGCCGTCATGTCGCTGCAGGCCGTTAAAGCCGTCGAGATCGGTCGCGGCGTTACCGCCGCCGAATCCCTCGGCTCCGAGGTACACGACGCCATCGGCTACGCTGAAACCCGCGAAAACGGCGCTCACACCCGCTTCACCCGCGAGCACAACAACGCCGGAGGCATCGAGGGTGGTATCTCAAATGGCGAAGACATCGTCGTGCGCGGATACCTCAAGCCCATTTCCACGCTCCGGCGACCGCTGCAATCCGTCCGCTTCGACACCCGCGAGGTCACCAAAGCAGCTTACGAGCGCAGCGATGTCTGTGTTGTCCCTGCTGCCGGTGTTGCCGCCGAAGCGATGGTCGCGCTGGCCTTCGCCCGCCTACTGCTCGAAAAATTCGGCGGAGATTCCCTTCGCGAGCTGAAACGTAACTATGACGGTTACCTGGAGCAGATTCGCGCCTACTGAGATTCAATGATTCGAGAAATCGTCAAATATCCCGACCCCGTCCTTGAGCGCCAGACCGAGCCCGTCACCGAGTTCGACGACGACCTCCGCAAGCTTGTCGACGACATGTTCGAGTCCATGTACGCTGCCAAGGGCATCGGTCTCGCCGCGCCGCAGGTGGGCGTTTCGAAGCGCCTCACCGTCATCGACCTCAGCTTCAAGGAACGCCCCGAAGACCGCATCATCCTCATCAATCCCGAGGTCATCCTGAAGGAAGGCAAGCAGTACGAAGAAGAAGGCTGCCTGAGCCTGCCGGAAATCCGCGAAAAGGTCTCCCGCGCCGCGAAGGTCAAAGTCCGCGCCCAGGACCTCGACGGCAAGTGGTTCGAAATGGAGGGGACCGAACTGCTGGCCCGCGCCTTTCAGCACGAAATCGACCACCTCGACGGCATTCTCTTCATCCGCCGCCTCAGCGCCCTTAAGCGCGACCTCATTATTCGCAGGATCCGCAAGATGCAGAAGGCCGGCGAGTGGTAGAGTCGGAATGAGACTCGTCTTCTGCGGCACGCCCTCATTCGCCGTGCCCACACTGAAGGCCGTGCTGCGCGCCGGCCACAGCGTCGAACTCGTCGTCTGCCAGCCCGACCGCCCTGCCGGACGCGGCATGCAGCTTGTGGTCTCGCCCGTGAAGGAAACCGCAAACATCGCCGGGATCCCCGTCGCGCAGCCGGAAAAGATCAGGAATAACGCCGAACTCCGCGCCCGCCTGGAGCAGATCCGCCCCGACGCCATCATTGTCGTCGCCTACGGACGCATCATCCCCAAGTGGATGCTCGACCTGCCGCGCCTCGGCAACCTCAACCTGCACGGCTCGCTACTGCCCAAATACCGCGGAGCCGCCCCGATCCAGTGGGCCGTCGCCAACGGTGAACCCGTCACCGGCGTCACTACCATGCGCCTCGACGAGGGCCTCGACACCGGCGACATCCTCATGCAGCGGGAAATGCCCATCGCCCCCGATCAGACGGCGACCGATTTATTTCCGCTTCTTGCCGAAATGGGCGCGGCCCTCATGGTCGAAACCCTCGACGGCCTCGCGGCAGGCACCCTGCAGCCCATCAAACAAGATGACTCCCAGGCGACTCTCGCACCCCTGCTCACCCGCGACGACGGCCGCATGGATTTCACCCGGCCCGCGATGAGCATCTACAACCACTGGCGTGGATTCCAGCCCTGGCCCGGCGCATGGACTCTGCTCGCCGGGAAAAAACTCAGCGTCCATCGCCTCATGCCGCTCGAGCCGAGCGCCTTTTCCGGCGGCCCCGCCGACCCCGCCGGGGTTCGCATCGAACACGACCGCCTCTTCGTCCGCTGCGGCGATAAAACCTGGCTCGAACTGGTCGAAGTTCAGATGGAAGGGAAGAAGCGCATGTCCGCCGCCGACTTCCTGCGAGGGCATCCCCTCAAAACCGGCGACAAACTCGGCGTCTGATGAAAATCGCCCCGGCCCGCGACCTGGCATTTCAGATCCTGCTGAAGGTCGCCACGACCGACGCTCACAGCGATGAACTGCTCCGCACCCGCCGCGTCGATGCGCTCGCCCCTCAGGACCGCGCCCTCCTCACTACCCTCGTGCTCGGCACTCTGCGCTGGCAGAGCGCTCTCGACGCGCGCATTCGGCCCCTGCTCTCCCGTCCGGACGCTAAACTCTCGCCGGCGGTCGAAACAGCGCTTCGCCTCGGCGCCTATCAACTTCTCTATCTGGATCGCATTCCAGCCTATGCCGCAATCAACGACAGCGTGGAGCTTGCCAAGCAGGCCGGGGAAGCGCCTGCCTCGGGCATGGTCAATGCCGTTCTGCGCAAAGTCTCCAAACTCTCACGGCCCTCTGAATATCCCCAACTGAAAAGCGCAGCAGAAATCGCCGAAGCTTTCGCTCACCCGCTCTGGCTTGTCGAACGATGGGCCCGCCTCTACAGCAGCTCAACCGCCGCAGCCATCTGCCGCTTCGATCAGCAGCCCGCCTCGATCTCGATCCGCCTGCTCGATCCGAACGCGGAACGCGACCTCGCCCAGGAAGGCATCCAGCTCGCGCCCGGAGAATTCCTCACCGCCGCACGCCGCGTGCTCTCAGGAGACGTCGTCCGCAGCAAGCCCTTCCGCGACCGCCGCATTCGCGTTCAGGACGAAGGCTCACAACTGGTCGCCGAACTCGCCGGATTAGGTACGCTTATCCTCGATACCTGCGCCGCGCCCGGCGGCAAAACCGCAATCCTCGCCGAGCGAAATCCCGAATCCTCCATCACCGCCTGGGACATCAGCAAGCGCCGCCTCGACGCAATGCAGCATGAATTCTTGCCTGCAGCCGAGCGCATCACATGCGATGTGCGCGACGCGGCAACCGCCCAACTCCAACCGAAATACGACCTCATCCTCTGCGATGTCCCCTGCACCGGCACCGGAACCATCGCTCGCAATCCCGAAATCCGCTTCCGTGTCA
>JAFAMZ010000319.1 GCA_019232935.1 Silvibacterium sp. | reverse complement strand
TCCTGGTTGCGGCGGCTGCACGAGACGGGTTGGTTTCAGGCGATCGGTTCGGCTGCGCCGCGCGAAAACATCGAGGTGGTGCTCGAAGCGTTATCTGCCACCGAGTACTTTCAGGCAATTGTCTCGGCCGAAGACGTGCACCATGGCAAGCCCGATCCAGAGGTGTATCTGGTGGCTGCTTCGCGCCTTGGAGCTTCGCCGGAGAGTTCGATTGTCGTAGAGGATGCCGTTGCCGGAGTGGAAGCAGCGCGCAATGCCGGAATGCGCAGCATCGGAGTAAGCCGCAAGGGGAATTTACTTCCGGCGGATATTGTCGTGCAGTCCCTTGAGCAGCTTGATGCGAACGCATTTGAAGCACTTTTAAACAGTAGCCCTTCCCAGATAGGAGTTGAGGAACAGAAATGAAAGTAAGTGGAGCAATTCTGATGGTGGTTCTCGCGTTGCCAGCCCTGGTAATCGCAGCCGGAGCCCAGGAGAACGCGAGACCGGCGCAGGCCGAAGATCAAACCGCGCCGGCCTCTGAGGCCACGGACAAGAACATGCAGGAATATGCAGAGCTGATGCGTACGAACATTCGTCAGCGCAAGGCCCAGATCATGGCAGAGGTAATGCAGTTGAGCGCTGCCGATGCGGCAAAGTTCTGGCCGATCTACAACGAGTATGACACGGCGCTGGACAGGCTGAGCGATTCCAAGGTGGCGAACATCCAGGAGTACGCGCGCACGTACAACCAGATGACCAACGATAAGGCGGATGAGCTGGTGCACAATATGATCGTCTATCAGCGGCAGCGCGCCGAACTGATTGCGGCATATTACGAAAAGTTCAAAGGCAAACTGGGAGCGATCACTGCGGCGCGCTTCATTCAGGTGGAGGATCAGCTTTTGCTGATCATCGACTTGCAGATCGATTCTTCGCTGCCGATTGTGGGTCAGGCGGATATGAAAGTGGCGCACGCCCAGGGTGTGGCGCAATGAGAAATGCCATGACGATGACAGTGCTGGCGGCCGCGCTGGGGAGTGGATCGCATGGATGGTGCGCAGTCACTGGTGGGCCAAGCACCGGCCACGTTTTCGGAATACCCATGGCCGCGGCACCGGAACAGCAAAAAGAAAACATGCTTACGGTGCCGGCCGGAACGCGAATCCTGGTGCGCATGGTGGATTCGATCGACTCCAGCAGCGAGAAATCGGGTACGCGGTTCACTGCAACCCTGGAAACAAACCTTCGCGTCGGCAAGATGACCGTGGCACCGAGAGGCACGACGGTGTACGGCAGGCTCGTTTCCGCCTCTTCTGCGGGAAGGTTTGCAGGCAGTTCCCAACTCACGATCGAGCTCACAGATATCGTGATCGGTGGCAACGCTTATCCGCTTTTGACCAGCACCTACGAGGTCAAGGGCAGCGGCGAAGGTAAGAACACGGCGAGGGACGTCATCGGAGGGGCCGGGCTAGGCGCGCTGATCGGCGGTTTGGCAGGCGGAGGCAAAGGCGCCGGCATCGGAGCCCTGGCCGGGACTGCGGGCGGTACGGCACTCGCCGGGAGCAAGAAAGGCGAGCAGATCTCTATCCCCAGCGAATCGCTCGTCGAGTTCCGGCTGGATCAGCCGGCATCGCTGCCATCACCGGAATAGGTGTGGAGGAAGCAACCGATGCCAAGATGCTCTGCTGCAGCCTTGTCGTCGTTGTGAAATGTTACGCACCCACGACGTGGCGATTGTCGTTCCAGAGCCGCACGACAGGCTCGGAGAGATCGTGCTCGTAACCCAGCAAGCTGAGGCTGGCGGTGCTCAAAATAAAAAAGCGCCCCCCGGCAGGATCGAGTCCAAGCCATCGCGCGCAGAGGGTACGGAGAAGATGTCCGCTCGAGAACAAAAGCACGTTTCCCTGTGCAGCTCGCACGCGAGCGATGACGCGGTCGGCGCGCTCGCCCACCTGTACAGCAGATTCGCCACCCGGGCAGCCGTCCCGGAACAGCTGCCAGTCGGGATGTTGCTTCAGTATCTCGGCACGCTTCAGGCCCTCGTATTGCCCGTAGTCCCACTCCATCAGATCGGGATCGGTTTCCGCGATGGCGCCGAACCCGGCGAGTTCACAGGTTCGTGTAGCGCGCTGGAGCGGACTGGTGTAGATCTTTGCAAAACTCAATCCCTTCAGGCGCTCGCCAAGGCGGCGCGCATTTTCCTCTCCCTGCGGCAGTAGCGGCAGATCAGTTCGGCCGGTGTGTTGTCCAGATACAGTCCACGCGGTGTCTCCGTGCCGCGCCAGATAAAGCATCGGAAGTGCCGTGCTCATTGCTCTCCTCTCCGTGTAGCCGGTGCGATTCGTCGTGTGATTGCGAAACTCGGTTCGCGGTTACCGTGGTGGTGTTCGTGCGTACGATTTTGCAGCAATTCCGATGCAAGAACCAATTCTCTTGATGAGATTTCATGCAAGGGAGCCCAGGAGCAGGATTCGCACCTGATTCAGTTGAATTTCATCCTTAAAAGAGACTTGCCGCCCCGCGCCATTGATAATAAAAGAACGATTTCGGGAGGGCTGCTGGAACTGATTGAAAATGTAGCAACGACAAAATGAAACCGTGGGCTTTAAGAAAATCGATGCCGTTGAACTCGTCAATGGGACGTAAATGCATTTAACTGAACGTAATGCGCTAGCCGATGAGCGACGGCGCGCCAATTCCCATCTTCGTTGCAGGGTAATGATGTGAGAACGGAGTTCCCCGAGCGCCGCACTGTCAGCATTCTCTTGACGATTCTGCTGTTTGCGGCGGTATGCGCGATCGCTTTTTACGCCAGGCATGTGATCCTTCTGTTTGTCCTGTCAGTATTTTTCGCTTACCTCATCAATCCAGCCGTTAGGTTTCTGGAGCGCCACTCGCTGATCTTCAGAAATCTCAGAGGCGTCGCTGTTACCGAGGTGTACATTGCGATACTGATACTGATTGCCCTTGGCGCCTACAGCTTCGCGCCTGCGGTGATGAGGAAAACGATGCAGGCCGTGGATGCGGTTCCGGTTATCCTGGACGGCCTTTCGACGGGTGAGATAGCGACCGAGATTGGAGATAAGTATGGCTGGGACGATCAGCAGAAAAATCGGGTGAAGACGGTACTGCTGCGTCATAAGGACAATTTCCAGGGACTTCAGAACTGGATCGACAGCTCTATATCCCAGGCTGCGCAAATCATCGGTTGGATGGCGTTAATCCCGATATTGGCGATTTTCCTTTTGCGCGACGGGCAAGGCATTGTGCAAACGGTAATAGAGATGTTCCTGCCGCAGAAACACCGTCAATCGGCCCGGGTGCTAGCCGGTGATCTCCACCTCATGCTGGCCAATTACATCCAGGCACAGGTCCGTCTTTGCCTTTTCTCGCTGATGTTTTATCTGGCCCTGCTGTTGCTGTTCAGGTTTCCCCATGCGGTCGCGGTGGCTTTCCTTGGAGGGACACTCGAATTTATTCCAGTGATCGGCTGGATGATTACAGCAACAGTGATTACCGGAATCGGCATTGCGAACGATTTGCATTGGGTGTGGATGATTGCATTGGTTCTGTTGTGGCGAGTCGCTCAGGATTATTTCAACCTGCCGCGCGCACTGGGACACCGGCTGGAAATTCATCCTCTGACCGTGATATTCGCGGTGCTCGCCGGAGCCGAGGTGGGTGGAATTGTAGGGATTTTCCTATCTGTACCTATAACAGCTTCGCTGCTCACACTCTGGCGACACCGTACGGTCCGGGCGGAATCGCCTCCGGCGGAACTCGCAACAAGTGAAAATCCGCGGAGCCTCGTTGAATCGATGCGCGACTGAGCAGGGAGGTCCAAGTTCAGCGCCGGCGAAACCAGCAGCATAATCGAGCTCATCCGGAAAGGCCTGCTCTCTCATGGTCCGCTCCCCCATTCTGGTTTGGCCCCCCCAACCGCTGGCGCAGGCATAATCACGTTCCCGTCCGGGCCGCCCCGGCGAGATTCAGAAGCCGGAGAGCGGCAACTTTCAGCCGGCGTGACGCCGGGTGCTATTTCGCCGGCCCGTCCATCGAACGCCGAGCGCGTGCAGAATGATTTCGTCGCCCGGAGTCAGGTTGTTCGCATCCAGGACTACGGCATGCGCGTACCGCACGCTGTCGTTAATGGTTTCACACCACGGCTCGCAGGCTACCTTCCCGCCACAGCGCTCACAGAGCGTGTTCTCGTCGGAGAGGCAGACCTGTTGTGTTCGTAGGTTATTCTGCAAATTCATTGGATCCTCCCGCGGCGGCCTGTCGGGCCTGCGAGCTATTTCTGCCGTCCGCTTGCCTTCTTGTTAGAGCAATTCGCTCGCCAATCGATGTGGACGCGCCAAGGGCGGGATTATCAATGAAGTGCGGATTCTCCGATCATTCAAACCCGCAGAGACTGGGCGGACGGCGCGAGAAATGACTGTCAACGCGGTGTCACTTGACCGACGCTCAGCTACTGAATGCCACTTTTGCCGAGAGCGGAAAGTGATCCGAGGCGGTTACGGTGGTGTGGACGGAGGCCGAGTCGCTGCGAACCGGTCCGCGCGTGAAGATCCAGTCAATCGGACGTCCGCGCTCCAGAAGGGACCCCGGCGTGGTGCGGTCCGGCGGCTTTGAAAAGACGCTGCGGAAACGAGCGCCTGTGAGCGCGGTGTTCGCGGCACTGCGGGTGACGTCCATGTTGTAATCGCCCGCCATGACCAGCGGCACGCCGGCACTGTAATGGCGGGCGTCGTCGAGACATTCCTCAAGCTGCGAACAGCGCAGGCGGTCGTCCCCACGGCTCTCAAGATGAAAGTTGTAAGCAACTACCGTTCTGCCGCCGATATTCGCTTCGGTCACGAGTGCCATTCGTCCACCCAGCCTCTCTTGGAGGGGCTCAATATCAGGCAAATACCAACGCGGACGCCAGAAGCCGGACTGCTTTCTGAATCGGATGATGCGGGCCTTCGACAGCGGCCATCGGGAGAGCGTCGCCTGGCCGTGATATGCGGGAGAATCACCTGAGCCCTGCGTCAGCTCCTGAAATTCGCGCCCAAAGACATAATTCACCTGCAGCCTGCGCGCTATTTCCTGAGTGATGTTCAGCCGATGGGTCCGGCGCGCATTGAGATCGCATTCCTGCAGCAGGATTATGTCGGCCTCGGCGCCTCTCAGATAATCGAGTATTCCGCTTAGCTTCAGGCCCCGATTGATGTTCCAGTCGACGATGCGAATCGAACCGGGCGGCCATAAAACCGAGAGCATGGGAGCAAAACTACCTGTCTCGATCTCCGCGCCGGAGCTTGTATTCATGCAGCGATTCTAGCGGTTAGCTTATTCAGCCGGCGTAACAGCGACCGATTGCGGAGCCAGGCTGGGGCCCTCGGACCTCGACCCCAGCGCAAAAGCGCCATAGGAATAAAGCGACACCAGCCAGGCGATGTTGGCCCCGATGGCCGCAAGAAAAAAAACCACGTTCAGCAGGTTGAGCACCGCAAATCCCAGCAAGGCATAGGGCATGAAGCAGCGCCTAACCATGAACTCCATATTTCGTCCCATGTAAAGGATTGGGTTAGAGCGGCGCTTTTCCGCATTTGCATGCCAGATTGCCAGATACTGCTCGGGACGGCGGCTGGCATACTTCCGCCTGCCAAGGCCGGTAACCAGAAAGCTCATGACCGCTCCGAACAGAAGCAGGCCTCCCCAGACGATCGCAGCGCGCGCTCCCAGGGTCCTGGCAAGCCCGATCGTCATTCCGGCAAAAACAAAGACGTAATACAGCCAATCGCAGACGGTCTCGAGCCAGCAGCCAAAGTCGGACTCCATCAGCTTCAGCCGCGCCACTTCGCCATCGCAGCCGTCGAGGATGCTCGCGAAGACCGACAGAACCGCGCCGGCCAGCATGTTCCAGTAGCCGCCACGAGCGAACATGATTCCGGCGGCGAGTCCGACTCCGAGGGTGAAGATACTGACCATATTCGGGGTGATGGAAAGCTTAATTAGCTGGCGGCTGATCGGCACGGAGATCCTGCGATTGAAGCGTGCAAAATTTCCGTCAGTCGGCTTCACCAGCCATCGATTCAGCTTGCTTTCGGCGGCGATGCGGCCTGGCTCGTTATCGACCGCCTGCCACATTTCCGGTCCTACTTCTTCGCATTCAATGGCATCGGAGGATCTCAACCACGCCCGCAAATCGTTCAATGTGCGGATAACCGGGGGGCAGAATTCGGCCACTTCGCGCACGAAAGTGGCGGAGAGTACGTCGACGCCGATGGGCTCGCCGGCCGTGGTCAGCAGAAGTCCACCCTCATCCTGGTCCCACTCACATGCGCTGCGAAACAGAGCGGGATGATAAACCTTCGTTCCATCCACCACCATCAGGCGATGGCCTCTTGAATCATATAAGGTCTGCCGTAATGATCGGGCGAGCGAGAATGCGGCTCCGGGTTCGATCCACTCTACAAAGTGAGGCAGGCGGCCCATTTCCAGCAGTTCGCGTTCTACCCTGCGCCTGGCATCGCAGTCTGCGCATACAACAACTCTCGCCGCACCCGCTTTCTTCAGGCCCAGAATTGTTCGCAGCAGGATGGGAAGTGTCCCGACCCGGGCCATCGGCAAGGCTGCTCCACCAAGAACGATCATCGCAGTCGTCCTGGCCGTTTCGCGCTCAGATTTTTCCACGGTCTTTTCTGAATGAGTGCGCACTTTACGGGAAATGAAGGCGAGGCAAATGATGCCGGCGGCGGTCCAGAAGATCGCCCGGGCGCGCCTGGCAACGGCAACTGTAAGACCGGTGAAGGCCGGAAGAGCGAACATCCGGGCGATAAGCACGTTGCCGCCCTCGTAGGTTCCCAGGTTGCCCGGGTTGAACAGGCCGACGGCGTTCACCAGTTTGGTTATGCCTTCGAATACCACCGCTCCCAGAAGTCCGGTCCCGGTCCCCAGCAATATGAGGATGAGGTAGACCTCCAGTATGGCCAGTGCATGGAATAGAAAATTCAGCACGACGCTGCCCCAGAAGGCGAGTGGCGCGTTGCGGCGGAAATCGAAGAGGCTGTCCTCGACTGAGCGAATGATCGGAAGCCTGCTTCCCAGGCGAGAGCGGAAGAAACCGATCTGGCTCAAGGCCCGGGCGCTGGCTGAAAGGAACGGCAGCCGCCGCGCCGCTGCGACAACGCCCGCACAGAGAAGTCCGGCCATGGTCATTGCAAACAGGACAGCGTACATCCGCAGTGCAGCGCTCAGCGGCGCAACCAGCAATGCCACCACGATGCCTGCAATACTGACCGCCGCCCCGGTAATAATGAGGAGCGCACGATCCAGAGCCACAGACGACACTCGCTTTTCGATCGGTATTTCCGAGCTCAACGCGGAAACCCGCACACCCTCTCCGAACAGCTGTCCAAGCGCTCCGACCTGCCCGGCTGCTTCGGAGACCAAACGGAGTTGAAGGAGACGCCCGAGTGAGACCTTGCTGCCGCATCCGGCCAGAGTCAATCGCCAGGCGCAGCTCTTTACCAGGTGAGACAGCCCGCCGACAGCGACGATCAGGGCGAGTCCCCATCCCAGGCGGTGCATGCTTTCCAACAGCGTTGCCAGCCCGGCGCGGCGTATGAGGTAGCCCATGAGCGCGATGCCGAGAACCGCTCCGGCGGCTCGAATGATTTGCCGCCTAGGCATGGTAAAAAACCTCCTGGACTGACTGGCGGCAAAACTGATGGTCGAAGATGCTCTCAGTGTACGCCAGGGCCTCGGGCGTATCGACGTCCTGCCAGGAGGCGTCCCCGATGTCGAAGGCGCGCAGCCTGCCCTTGCGGCCGAGGGCTCTCACGCCGTCGGAGAGCGAGCAGTTGCCGTCCTTCTTTGACGATTCGAGCGCGTCGAAGAGCTCCGGACTGCAAAGAAACATGCCGGTATCGTAGGCGTCGTAGTCGGTGAGGTCTTTACCGATCGCCACGATGTGGTCGGCCACGCGCCTGACCTTGGTGACGTCATCCAGGTCGAAGATGGTATCGAGTTTGGAATCGACCGCGAGGATCACTTCACCCTTTGACAGCGGCTCATGCAGGAGTGCTTCGGCTGTCGATGCTTCAAAAATATGATCCGACATCAGCAGCAGGAAAGGGCTGTCGAAGCAGTCTTTGGCCTTCAGCACCGAAACGCCGTTGTTTTTGTAATATTCGGTGTTCTCCACCAGGGTGACGGAGATGCCCTCCAGCGTGTAGTGCGCAAACCAGTCCCGCATTGCCTCAGCGCCGTAGCCGAGCACGATGACGAACCGGTCGATGCCGGCCTGGTGGGCATCGCGAATCACATGGTCTACCAGCGGCCGTCCATGCACTTGCATCAGCGGCTTGGGCATACCCTGCGACAGCGGCCTGAGGCGGCTGCCATTCCCGGCGGCGAGTATCAGGCACTGATTCACTTGCGGCCGGTGGAATTTTCGCTGGCGGACAAAACTTCCGGTGTATCTCATGGATTAACGCCTCCTGGGCGTGCCGCGCTCGCCGTCTGCGCTGCGGGGGATTGGTTCGGCGCGTAATCGAAGTAGTGAATGTTCAGAGTCGTGTCACCGAAGATGCGGACTCCGGTGGTGCTGAGCGTAGTCTCCGGAAACCAGAGCTGCCCGCTCTTGTGGTAGGTGTGCACAAAGTGGACGCTCCGTACCCAGAACGATGGATTTTTCGCGGGAGCGCCTTCGATCCGGGCAATCGCGTAGTCCTGCGCATCGATCCAGGCCTGGCCGATAATCAATCGCTCCTCATCGCGCTTCGGAACGATGTCGACCACATATGCCATGCGATCGCCGAGCAGGGCGGTCCTGACCATATGGAAGTCATAGTTATCCAGAGTCAGCCGGGTCCGCAGCTTGACCTCAGACTGCGACGCCTCGGCTTCGGACGCGACCATCTTGCTTACGACATGCTTCCATGCGCCCTTCCAGCCCTCCTGAGACACAAGCTCAAAATGCTTTGCGCCATCGGCGCCGCAATCCACGCGCACGACGATCTCCGCATGTTTTCCCATGTGCTCATTGTCGAGCACATAGCGGCGCATTCCGTGATATCCGGCGGCCAGGTGCTGTCGCTGTGCATCCTGCACCGTGAGCTTCGCGGCTACCGCATTGCCGTCAGGAAGGGTTTCGTTTTCTGCAGCTCCCGCCGTATTCGCCGCAAGCGCGAGCAGTAAAGCACCGAACATCAGATGAGTTTTCATAATCAGAACTGGAATACAAACTTGCCGCGGTATTCACGCCATGCGTCGTTGAAGAATTCGCCAAACTCGTTGCTGGCGACGTTATTTTGCACATCCCGGGGATTGAAATGATTGAAGACGTTGAAGACGCCAAAGCCGGCCCGCACGTGAATGCGCCGGCTCTCGCCTATGTGCAGGGCAAAGGGCCGCGTTACCTGCAGATCCATCGACTCGAACCTCGGGTAACGCCGGACGTTTCGAGGGCCGACATACTCGTGGTATTCGTTCCAGGGAGAGTAGGGGAATCCGGTGTGTACATCCAAGACAGGGACCAGCGTGAACTTCTTCGGCCCCGCAATATCTCCCCAGATAAGCCACCGGTTCGGCGCATCAAAGGGTTGGCGCGCGCGCGCGTCCGGCTGAATCACTGCCTGCGGATAATTTCCGAAGAACAATGCCGGATCGTTGAGGTTGCCGTATGCCCGTGAGCGCGTGTAGGAGCCGTTCAGCGTATAGCGCTCCGACGTGTAGCGCCCCGCAATCTGATACTCACGGTAGAAATTCCGCCCTGCATTCGACAGTGCCACAATGCCCGTGCTCCCGCTTGCTGTGGGGGAAGTCGTGAAATCCTTGGTAGTGTTGCGCTGCTCATACTGGAAGCGGACGGCCAGCCGCTCCAGTACCTGTCGCTCGATGGCGCCGTTCCAGGCAATGCTCTCCGGATTGTGCAGCCCGCCGACGATGCGGTTCTGGTAGAAGGTCGAGCCTGGTAGCCCTGCCGGATCGAACCTCCATACTGTGCGCTCGGGAACATGCTCGAAGGCTGGAAGCATCAGGGGGACGCGGTCGTAGAACATACCGACACCGCCCTTGACCACGGTCTTGCCGTCACTGGTCAGCAGATAAATGAATCCTGCGCGGGGCGCGGCATGTGTTGCTCCGGTGATGGTGTCGTTATCGAAGCGCAGCCCGAGATCCAGAGTGAGGCGAGCGGCTGGAGACCACTGGTCGCCTGCAAAGAAGGCTGTCTGGCTCTGAGTGATGTCGTAGGAGGTGGGGGAGGTGAAGGTAATCCTCTCAACGGGCGAGCCCGAAGCGCCGATCAACTCGACAGGGAGCAGTGCCTGCTGCCCATCGTATGAAGAATGATCGAGATTCAAGCCTGCTTTGAGCTGGTGGGTGCCCAGAAACTGGCGCGGGGCAAACTGATAGTTCTCCTGGCCCTCCAACCGCCACGTGTTGCGTTTCTGCCGGTTGAAGTATCCGCCTTCCGTTGTGTCGACCAACATCTGATACGGGTCGTCACTCTGAGCAGTAATATCTGCGTCGTAAGTCTTGTAGCTTAGCTGCGAGATAAGCGCGCTCTCTGTGCCCATTGCGAGGCGGTGCTGGCCGTAAATCTCATATCCGCGCTGGTGGAAATTGGCCGTCGCCGGCTGTGGCGTGAAGGTATTCAATCCCATGTACTTCAGCTTCTGGGGATAGACCGCGAGCGACATCGTCGCGGTTTGTTTGGGATTTATCTTCAGGTCCCCCTGCGTGTAGGTATCGACGCTCTCCAGTGTGGTATCCCGTTCCATCGGAGGCAGACTGTTCACCGGGGTACGCACGAAGCGGTACTCAAGCGACTGGATAAACGACAGCCTGTCCTTGATGAGCGGTCCGGAGAGAGTCATGCGCGGTGTGGCGGCGCCTATGCCGACGATGCTGCCATCCCGGTCTCTCCACCGCGGCAGTATGTTCTGGATCGAGTAGTGGTACTTCTCATAGCTCCCGGTCTTCGTCTCCACGCTCGATACAGCCCCGGTGAACCTTCCGTACTGCGGGTCGTAGGGATTAGAGACCACCTGCACCGACTCGACTACATCGATCGGCAGGTTCATCGCGGGGCCGCCGGTGACCGGATCGGTGACGTTCGCGCTGTTCACAAGCGCACCGCTCTGAGTGTTACGCGCGCCCTTCATGTTGATTCGCCCATCGGGGCCGCGTACCACACCTGGAACCAGTGGAAGCAGCGTCTCCATCCGCTCGTTCATGTTCGGAGCGTCACGCAGCGTCTTGTCACTAATGGTTTGCGTCGGAGCCACGGATTCAGACGCTGAATCCGCAGAAGCCGTCACGTTCACTGACGTTGTGACGACTGCCGGCCTGAGTTGGAACACAACCTCCGCAGTCTGGGCGGACTCCACTGTGACCGCCTGCTGGTCCTCGAGTCCTGGCGCGCTGGCAGTGAGTGCATATGTGCCTGCCGGGACCTCTCCGAAGGAGAATCGTCCTGAACTGTCGGCCTCCGTCTCCAGTGTGACTGGGCCGTTCGCTTGCACCTTTGCGCCTGCCACATAGATCAGTGCGGCAGAACCATCCTGAGTGGAAACCGTTCCTGTGAGCCTGCCTGTCTTTGCCTTGTCGTCGGCAGCCGGTGCGGCAGCAAGGCACTGAACGGCCAGAAGCAGCACCATCCAGGGAATTGCCCGGCAAATCAAACCGGCGGGGGAGTGACTCCGGTTCAAGCTGCTCAGCTGCTCGCGGGTTTTGCAGCCTTTCGCCATGGAACCTTCTTTCTGCACATGTAAATGCACACGGGTGGCCAGACCAAAGTTCTGGACTAAGCGATTGGATCGGAAAAGGATATGGGGTGAGAGATCAGCGACGCTGGATGTCAATGACGATCAGGATTTGGCGAATGCGCCAAATATTGACACCTGGCAATAGGCACGAAGTTGACTCCGAAGCAATATTAGACAAGGGGGCGAAGCGCAAATTGTTGCAGTGCGGGATACATCAGGTTGGGATTGCTTAAGCGCCAAGAAGCCCAGGACGAATGTTCTAAGGGAAGGAGATCCATGCTTGCCGTCTGAGTAGCGCTACGGCGTGACGTTCGCGATCGACGCGCCGTCAAAAGTTGTGGCACCTATGCGGAGGTAAACAGCGCTTTAATTCGCAAGGCAGTTAGTGAGGCTGATTTCTCCAGATCAGCGGAACGTAATACTCTTCGAGGTACCAGGAGAGAAGAAAGAGCAGGGACATCCCTGTAAGAGCCCAAAAGAAGAGCCTGACCGGCAATGTACTCGTGACAGAAGCTGGCTCAGGCTCCCCCGACCGAAAGAGCAGTCCGCTGGCGAAGCATACGCAGGCGGCTAATGCAATGCGGAGAAGGGAAGCGACTAGCCGCTCGTCCCAGCGAGCACCGGGCATCATGAAGGCACTCTCCAGCAAGGCACAGAGAGAAAGAATGCTCATGAAGAATGAGAGCGCCTTGCCGATTTCGAGAAGCATTTGCCGCCTCCCGCGTCGAATCTATCCCACAATCCCCTTCAGTGCGGGATAAATCTTGCGATAAGCCTCGTACCCCCTAGAATACCGCTCTGCGAGCTTAGGGTCAGGTTCGATCTGCTGCGCGATTTCGATTGCCTCTGCGCATGCGGCTTCGAGGTCCGGCCAGATACCGGCTCCCACGCCGGCCAGTAGCGCCGCCCCGAAAGCGCCGCCTTCTTCGGCCACCAGCACATCGGCCGTGTAGCCGTAAACCGCTGCCTGGATCTCCCGCCACAGCAGGCCGCGCGCTCCGCCTCCCCCGAGGCGGACGCGTTTGACCGGAATGCGCAACTCGTCGAAGAGGGTGAAAGTATCCTTGAGGGAATAAGCAACGCCTTCAAGTACTGCGCGGACGAGGTGCGCGCGCGTGTGTGCGGCCGTGAGTCCGACGAAGGCGGCCCGTGCAGTTGAGTCCAGATGCGGAGTGCGCTCACCCAGCAGGTAGGGCGTCCACAGCAATCCATCGCTCCCAGCGTGAACCTGCGCCGCCCAGGCGGTGAGCGTAGTGTAGTCGTCGCCCGGCGACACTGTGTCACGAAGCCAGCGCAGCGAGAGCCCTGCTGCCTGCGTGACGCCCATTACATGCCATCGCCCCGGAACGGCGTGGCAGAAGGTGTGCAGCCGCCCCAGTGGATCGCGGGTGGGCATGGCAGTGGCGGCGAAGACGACGCCCGATGTGCCAATTGTGGCCGATACCGATCCGGGCGCCAGGATGCCCATCCCGATGGCTCCGGCTCCCTGGTCTCCGGCGCCCGCTACAACGGGCGTGCCTGGCATGAGGCCGGTGTGTGCTGCCCCGGTGTCAGAAATTCTGGCGCACACT
>JAFAMZ010000313.1 GCA_019232935.1 Silvibacterium sp. | reverse complement strand
CCACGTAATTGGGGTCGAGCTCAAGCACTTTCTGGTGGTCGTTATGCGCGCCCAGGGCCAGCTTCAGGCCTGCACCGTAAGTGCGTTCGACCATGGCTACATAAGTTGCATCGAGTGAGCGCGCCCATCCGCGGGCAAAAAGGGCGTTCACGTCGCTGGCATTGGTCTTCAACAGCTCGTCGGATTGTGCCAGGGCCTTCTCCGCAAGAGATTTGATCTGGTCGCGAACCGCAGGATCTTCAACCACTGTGTGATGGCCGCTGAGGAAGCCGTCATTGGCGTAGAACGTGGTGTCGAGCAGGTCGAGACGGAAGAGCTCCTTGAACAGAGCGGTGTAGAGAATGTAATCCGTAGCGATGGGATCGGAAGGATGCGCCGCCTGGATCTTTTTAAAGCGCGCCAGCGCGCCGTCATAGTCCATGATGTAAAAGCGCTGGAAGGCCTCGACAACCTGGGGATCGCGATTCAGCGGATCGGTATCGATCGTCTGGGCATCGGCGGAGTCGCCGGATGCGCCCAGAAAGCCGAATGAGACCAGGATCGATGCAATGGCTAGCCCAAGGCGGCGTGGTCTGGAAGCGCGCATTCCGTATTGATGTTAGACGAGCCGGCCTGTAGGTGAGTCTCGGGAAATCTATTCTTCCACCTGCGCCTGGCTCACTCCGCAATCCGGGCTTCCAGCCGGAAACGTTCATAGCAGAGTGGTTGAACCGGAAGAGCAGTTTAATCGGTAACCATTCAATGCTATCGTCGGGCGTAGCGCTCGGTGGGAATTCCGGGGCATGACCAAAAAAGAGATTCTCAGGCTGCTGGTAATGCGGAGCCACGCGAACGGCTTTGACCTGCGCAAGTGGTACAGGTCGAAGATCGACAGCGAATGGCCCGGCCTCGAGCCGGCACTGCAGGCGCTGGCGTCCGGGCATCGGTATTATGCGCTTCTTTTTTCGCACGAATTTGCCCGGGCATTCTGGAAGCAGGGCACGCAAATCCAGTTTGTGGTTCCGACCCAGCATTTCACGCGATTGAATGCCAAGGGCCAGCGCGTCACCATTACTCGCAAGGCGTACACCCGGCGCACCCTCAAGCCCAATGCCTGGAAATATCATTTGCGGGAGATGGCAGCCAGTCCGGAAGCGATGCACTACATCCGGCGCTTCCTGGTAACGCATGAGGAGCTCAAGGCCCAGAGAACCGGGCCAAAGCCAGTCCGGAGAGACACGGGCGAGACAGAACTCGGCTCCGGAACCGAGTAGCGGGTCACGGCTTCTCCAGATTGTAAAGGTGATGCAGCGGGCCCTTGCCCTTGCCGATGGGATAGGCGTTTTCGATCGCAGCGCGGACGTATCGCTTCGCGGCGGAGACCGCTTCGGGCCCTGGCAATCCCGAAACCAATTGGCATAGCAAAGCGGAGGAAAAGGTGCAGCCGGTCCCGTGGGTCGCCGCCGTCTCGATCTTCCTGCCTGCGAACCAGTGTTCAACGCCGCTTGAGGTGAGGAGGAAGTCATCGGGAGCATCGAGATGGCCTCCGGTTACGACCACATTCAGGCCGGGGTATCGGGATAACAGCGCGTGCGCCGCTTTGGGGATGGAGTCGCGACCGGAAACCGGGTGGGCCACCAATTCGGCGAGTTCGTCAAGGTTCGGGGTAAGCCAGCCCACCTGCGGCAGCAGCTCACCCTGCAGCCGGCCCAGACCTTCGGCATCGAGGAGCGCGCGGCCCGAACTGGACCGGATGACCGGGTCGAGAACGGTCCGTTCGCGCGGGATGCCGGAACCGGCGAGGAAGTGTGCAACGGCCGTAACAGCGCCGGCGGCAGCCAGCATTCCGATTTTTACGCCCGTAATATTTATGTCATCGGCCAGACAGTTGAGGGTATCTGCCAGCATCGCAGGGTTTAGCGGCTCCAGCCGTTGGACTCCCTGGGTGGACTGGACGGTAAGGGCCGTGATGGCGGCTACGCCGTAGAAACGATGGGCAGCAAAGACCTTAAGATCGGCCGTAACTCCCGCTCCTGACGAGGGATCGAAGCCGGCGATGGTCAGAACTGCAAGGCGGTCTGGTGTCGAAATTTCCGGATAGGGCTGGCTCAATGGGTTCGTTTTCCCGGGGTGAACGAGCGAAAATCTGCGCAATGCGTAACATATTTGTTGCCGAAAAAGCAAGCCAGATAGTATAAGTAAAGCTCGTCGCTGGTTTGACTTACGCTTTTGAACCTCCATACAATTTTTGCAGGAGGATTATGAACCCTATCGCAGGCGACACTCTGAGTCGCACACGACGCTACGCAGTTATGGCAGGCACCGCAGTTCTAGCAGTGCTGGGATTCTCAGGCTCCCAGGCGGGCAACGCAGAGGCGCAGTCCCAGCCTGCTCCCCAACATCACTGGTATCAGATCGGTAAGGCATCGTGGTACGGCAGGATGTTCCAAGGCCAGCCTACTGCCAATGGCGAGTCTTTCGATATGAATGGCCTCACCTGCGCCCATCGCAGCCTACCGATGGGGGCTCTGGTGAGGGTAACGAACCTGACCAACAGTAAGACGGTCGTTGTTCGTGTAAACGACCGCGGCCCGATGATCCGCAGCCGGGTGATCGATCTGTCCTATGCCGCCGCCCGATTTTTGGGATTCGGTGGGAATCGCGGTGGAACAGCATCCGTAAAGCTCGAACTGATCAAGGACGATCCGGAGCTGGCGCTGATCACATTTCCGCTGAAGAACGCCGTCGTGTTTCCGCTCCAACCCTCTCTGGTAAGGTAGATCGAGCCTGCGGTAATCTGGTTACAGGAATTTTGCAGAAAAGACTGTGAACCTGCCCGGATTCGATGTCGCGGATATCCGTGCGTCCGCCCTCGGCGCGCGCGAACGGCTGATTGTCGCTCTCGACGTCCCGAATGGGAACCAGGCGATGGTTCTCGTTCAATGCCTGGAAAACCTTGTGCAATGGTTCAAGGTTGGGCTGGAACTCTACCTGGCCGAGGGCAATAGCATTGTGGAAAGAATCCGGGAGCGCGGCCACTCCGTCTTCCTCGATCTTAAGCTTCATGACATTCCGAATACGGTTTCCGGTGCGATACGTTCCGTTTCCGCGAGCGGGGCGGGTATGCTAACGGTTCACGCAGCCGGAGGGCACGCGATGCTCGCCGCCGCGCAGGAAACCGCCGAGTCGATGCCGGCTGCTCCAAAGCTGCTGGCGGTGACGGTTCTCACCAGCATGGACCAGGCGCAACTGGATGCAACAGGAGTGAGCGGATCTCCGAGCGAACAGGTTCTCCGGCTTGCAGGCCTGGCTTACGAGACGGGTTTACGCGGGTTCGTGGCAGGGTCGCAGGAAATCCCTGAACTGCGCGCATCCTACCCTGATTCCACGCTGGTAATTCCGGGAATCCGCCCGGCAGGCGTGCAGGCAGGCGACCAGAAGCGTGTAGCGACACCGGCTTCAGCCATGGCTGACGGCGCGGATTATCTCGTGGTGGGCCGGCCGATTACCAAAGCACCCGATCCGGCCGCAGCGGCGCAGGCGATTATCGACGAGATGGAAGCCGCGGCCCGCACGTAATTACCTGACCTGCAGAGTCGTTTCGAGCTGAGCATCAGCTGAGGAGTCTCCGGCCATGACTTTTACCGGCTCCGACTCGACTTCGAAGGCGCCGGTCTTTTCGTTCCACCAGGCGAGATCCGAAGCTCTCAGCGTGATCTGCACGGTCTTTGTTTCATCCGGCCGGAGGGTGACGCGATCGAAGCCCTTCAGCTCTTTGATTGGCCGCGCAACCTTCGATCCCAAGTGCGTCACATAAAGCTGAACCACTGCGTCGCCGGTTCGCTTGCCCGTGTTCTTTACGTCGACACTGACATCTACTGATCCACTTTTGCCCAGCTCTGAGCCGGCCTTCAGATTCGAATACTTGAAGGTGGTGTAGCTCAGGCCAAATCCGAATGGATAGAGCGGCTCCCCTTTGAAGTACATGTAGGTGCGGCCGTGGCGGATGTCGTAGTCCATCATAGGCGGCAACTGATCGAGCGACTTCGGCCAGGTGGTCACGAGATGGCCCCCGGGGTTGTACTCGCCGAAAAGGACCTCGGCGAGCGCTGTGCCCTCGTCCTGCGAGGCATGGGTCATGTGCAGAATTGCGGGGACGTTCCCCTGAGTCCAGTTAATTGCGTAGGGAAAGCTGGAGATGAGGACCACGACCGTCCTGGGATTCGCTGCGTAGACCAGTTTGATCAGCTCTTCCTGTTCGAGCGTGATGCTCTCGCGGTCGCGTCCTTCGCGTCCGTCGCTGGGAACGGCGCAAGGTTTGGTGGATGCGTCCTGGTTCCAAGCGTGGCCCATGTCCGGGCCGCACGTCGGATCGTTCCCAACGACGACTACGGCGACGTCGGACGATTTCGCCGCGTTGGCGGCTGCGTCATTGGTGTTGTCGGCAGCGTAGTTGACCGCGATGCCGGATCCGGTTTCAGCCTTGATTCCCTGCAATGGTGTTACGGCGTTGGGCGGAAGGCCGCCATACCAATCCCAGTGGACGGAGTCAGCGAGCGGTCCGATGACGGCAATGGACTTCACGGCGCTCTTCTGGAGCGGAAGGAAGTCGTTTGCATTTTTCAGCAAGACGACGGATTCGAGCGCCATCTGCTTCGAGACGGCCTTGTCTTCCTCGGTGTTCCATGGCTCAGGCGAGTCTTTGAGCTTCGACCATGGGACTATTTCGGGCGGATCGAGCAGGCCGAGGCGGATGGTCACGCGAAATTTCGGACGCAGGAGTTCGTCGATTTCAGCCTCAGTGACGGAACCGTCCTTTACGGCCTCCTTTGTTTCGTCCTTGTATTTGTCCAGGAACTGATTGATGCCGGAGTGAAGGCATGCAACGACTGCGTCCTTCTGCGTCGGGAAGCGCTTGAATTGGGTGACGAGATCGGTAACGGCGCCGCCATCGCTCGAGATTACGTCAACACCCCAGTCCTTGATGACGATGCTTTTGAGGATGGGATTGACAGCCATCGGAGTACCGTTCCAGGCGTTGTAGGAGGCCATGACGGCTTTGGCTCCGCCGTCGAGAAAGCCCATGCGGAACGGGACGGAGTAGTACTCCCAAAAGAGGCGCTGGTCGAACTGCGAATTTGAGCTGGTGCGGCCATTCTCGTTGCTGTTGGCAAGGAAGTGCTTGAGCAGCGCGGCGGCCTGCCAGTATTTTGTGCTGTTGTCGGTCGGGCCGTTCTGCAATCCCTTGATGAAGGAAACCACCATCGTTCCGTTGAAGAAGGGATCTTCGCCGTAGACCTCTTCGCTTCGACCCCAGCGCGGATCGCGGGCGAGGTCGGCCTGCGGGCCCCAGGGCATCAGAATCTGACGGTCGTACTTTGCTGTCTGCGTGATGAAGCGGGCCTCGCGGCCTTCGACTGCACCGGCGCGCCGGACGAGCGCGGGGTCCCATGTTTCTCCCATGCCGGGAGGCTGCGGGAACTGCGTAGTGGTGATGGATGTTCGGTGCTGGCTGCCGCCTCCGCGCTGGACTACGCCATGGATTCCCTCCGAGCCGCCGTAGCTGGGAATACCCAGACGGGGCACGCCGGTAGGCACCCCGAGGCAGTCGATCTTCTCTTCGATGGTCATGAGCGAGACGATGTTATCGATGCGCTTCTCTTCCGGAAGGTTCGGGTCGCGAAAGGGATAGGCGGGAGTCTGCTGGGCGAGGGCAGGAGCAAGAGTGAGACTTCCGAAGAGAACAACGAGCGTAAGTTTCATCGGAGCGGCTTCCGAGTGGGAATCTGCCGGTGTGGTCGTGGCTTCAGCGGCGGCATAAGACTATCACGCAGATGCTTCTCTTACGTGGCATACACTGTTCGGGTGAATTACACCTCCGATGACGCGCAGCTTTTCTATACGACTGCCGGCCGCGGGCCGGATGTGGTGCTGCTGCATCCAACGCCATGCGATCACCGCTTCTGGCTGAAGGTGGTTGAGTCGCTTTCAGGAAAGTATCGCGTGATTCTGCCCGATCTGCGTGGTCACGGGCATTCGGAAACCGGGAATGGCCCCATCACGATCCAGAAGCTTGGAGCCGACATTGTGAAACTGCTCGACGGGCTTGGAATACAGCGGGCGCTTTTTGCAGGCTGCTCGATCGGCGGCTACGTCCTGTATGAGCTCTGGCGCGAGGCCCCTGCGCGCGTCTCGGCACTGGCGTTTTGCTGCTCGCGTCCTCAGGCCGACACTGAAGTAAACCGCGCCAAACGAGAGGAGTGGATCGCCAGAATCCGCCAACGCGGGACGGGAGAATTTGTCAATGCCATGATCGAGAGCCTGATTGGGCCGACAGCCCGGCAGCGTTCTCCGGAGAGAATCGGTGAGGTGCGCGAGATGATGCGCGCGGTCAAACCCGAAGCGGTGATTGCGGTGCAGCAGGGGCTGGCTGCGCGGCCCGATTCCGTCGAGACGGCGCGAGGCATCCACGTGCCCAGTTTTGTGCTCGCGAGTGGAGAAGATGGGGCTTCGACTCCGGCCGATATGAAGCTGCTCGCCGAGTCGATCCGGAATGCGGGCTACGGAGCCGAGTATCACCTGCTGCGAGATGCCGGACATTTCGCGCCGTGGGAGCAGCCGCAGCTGGTGGGGCGGCTGCTGAGGCGGTTCTTTGATTCGGTGATCGATTGAATTGAAATACCCAGCAGGGCCGGCGCCGCCGAGCGGATCATGTATATGGTCTGCGATCACCATAAATCCCAGGGACATTTTGCGTTTCATGCGTGCGATTTGCGGCCCGCTCAGACTTTGGCTGCTTTGTCTTGGTGGGCTCCCGAACTACATCGCGCAGTGCTGAATGGGCGAGGGGGTGCGGACGAACAGCCAACCGGCTGGCATGATGCTATGGCTCTTCTCACTGAAGCTGGCATTGCCTGCATGGCCTTGTAATACGGTTGTGAGAGAAGGCAAGACGCTGGAGCCACTTATACCGCGAGCTTCCTTATGGTTTAGCTTTGGCTACTCGCGTGCTGTCTGGAGAGAAGTGGAGACCACTTTCATCGCAAGAGCTTAAGGACAGCAATCATATGAAACGTCGCTTCTCGATTGTGTTTGCGGTGCTTCTCGCAACAAGCGCCCTGTTAAATGCGCAGGATGGTACGTCCGACGCGGGCAAAGCAGCACGAGATAGGGCATCAGTGAAAGTAGCCCAAGAGCCCGAGCAGGAAATTGCGAAGACAGCCAAAAAGACGTCGCTTTCTACCGGAAACTTTGTCACGAAAACTGTGCACGGTGTGGGGAAGGGAGTGAAAGGGGTCGGTCAAGGATTAGAGAGGGGCACCACTAAGACCGTACACGCGATCAAGGCAGATCTCGCTGCTGGCCCTCCGCAAAAGTAAGGCGCGGAAAGTTATTTTTTGCGTTGGCATGCAACTCTCCCGCTCGTGCGGCCGCTCCATAACCGGTTCAGAGGACAAAACGATGGCATATAGAAATGGAACAAACGCGACAGGCCGCAAATTCAGCTATGGCAGCCTCCTTCTTGCTGCCCTGCTGCTGGCAGCAGTTATCCCGGCTGTTCCACAGTCGAACAGGAAACAAGCGACGATTGAGGCCACCGCGATGGGCACCGGTACCCAGCTGGGCGAGAACGTCGGGGTCAAAATGATTATCTATCGTTTCTCCACAGATGAAGACTTGCGAGTGCTTGTCGCTGCATTCCAAAAGGGACAGAACGAGGGGCTGGTCGATGCGCTGAGGAAGATGCCGGTCGTGGGCCGCGTCTCGATCACCGGTGAGCTGGGTCAAGATCTCGCTTACGTCCGCCTGATTCGCACCCCAAGGGGTCGCACGATCCGCTTCGCCACGAATCGCAAGATCAGATTTGGTGAAGGTTATTTCGATACCCAAAGCAAGTCTTATGATTTGACC
>JAFAMZ010000343.1 GCA_019232935.1 Silvibacterium sp. | reverse complement strand
ACGCGGCGACCTGCTCGCGGCTGGAGATCGCATTGATGCGCTCGAGTTCCGGCTTGAGGGGCTCGAGGCCACGCGCATTGATGGCGTCCGTGTTCATGCAGGCGGCAAAGTAGTCACCGATTTTCTGCTGTACGGGCGTCCGGTCTTTGAGTTTTGCGTCCTTTTGGAGAATGCCCCAGAGAAACTGGCTGTTTTCATCGGCCAGTTTGGCGTAGACGTTCCAGGCGGGCTGATCCGGGGGGATGGGATTGTTCTTCATCCATCCGCCGCAGGTGTACTGGTAGAAGTCGACACATGGATCGGCGGTGCGGTCCAGATTGGTGAGGTCGAGGCTGGGCGAGTAGGGAATGGATGCGAGGGGCTGCTTGGCGGGTGCGGGTTGAGGGGTCTGGGCAGTGGCCGAGAGAACCGATGCGAGCAGGAATATCAACAGAGTGCGGGCGATCATGTACGAAACTCCGTGTGTTGCATTGTACCGGCAGGCATAAGCAGTAGACTCAAACCGTGATGTCAGAAGTGACGAACCCCCCGGTTTTTCTCCTCGATTCGATGTCTTTCATCTTCCGCGCTTATCACGCAATGCAGCGGCAGAGGCCCATGTCCACCCGTACCGGTGTGCCGACGGCGGCAACCTACGTATTCGTGAACATGATCAACAAGCTGCGCAAGGATTTTGCGCCGGAATACTTCGCTGCGGTCTTCGATATCAGCGGTCCGGTCTTTCGCGATGTGAAGGCGCGGGAGATGACGACTGTACGGAAATTCAATATCAAGACACAGCAGTTTGATGAGGTCGACTACGGCGGCTATAAGGCAAACCGGACAGAGATGCCTGCCGATCTCTCGCAGCAGCTTCCGTATATCCGCCGGGCACTCGATGCTTTTCGCATTCCCATATTGCAGGCACAGGGATTCGAGGCCGATGACGTGATCGGGACATTGGCTGATAAGGCGGCCAAGGCGGGGAATCCCGTCTATATAGTCTCAAGCGACAAAGATATGCTGCAGCTGGTCACCGAGCAGGTAAAAGTGCTTAACCCTACCAAGGACAACCTCATTCTCGATCGGGCGAGGGTAGAGGAGACGCTGGGCGTACCGCCCGAACGAGTTATCGACGTCATGGCGCTCCGCGGCGACTCGATTGATAACATTCCTGGCGCGCCGGGCATCGGCGATAAGGGATCGGTAGAGCTGATCCAGCAGTTCGGAAGCGTTGAGGCGGCTCTTGATCGCGCCGGGGAGGTGAAGCGGAAGACCTATCGCGAATCGCTGCAGAACAACCGCGATGCGGTGCTGCTGAGCAAGGAACTGGTAACGATTCACTGCTCGGTCCCGATTGAGCTGAATCTCGATGAAATGCGCACGCAGGCACCGGATGTGAGCGCGTGCCGTTCGCTGTTTTCAGAACTGGAATTTACTACCCTGCTCAAGGAATTAGCTGCGCCGGAGCTGTCGCGTCCTGTCGAGTATTCGATGGAGCCGACTGAAGCTGAAATTGCCGGGTTCCTCAACGCAGCGCGAGTGGGCGGATTCTCGCTGGCCGTACATTCATCGACGCTGGAGGAAACGGCGGAACAGGTAAGCGAGCAGGAATCGGAGGCAATCGAGGAGGTCAAGCCCGAGCTGAAGACCATGTCTCTGCTCGATCTTGTGGACAAGGCAGAATCGGAAGCATGCCCGCCGCAGACGCCGGAGAAGTGCCGGATCGCAGTTGCTACAGGCCCGGACAAGGCGCTTTTCGTCCCACTCGATTCGGTGCGGACTTTGCTTGAGGACGAAGCGATTCCGAAGCGTGTACACGACCTGAAGGGGGCCACGCGGGCGCTGGAGCGTCATGGCGTTAGCCTGCGCGGGGCCGGCGACGATCTGATGCTCTATTCCTACCTGATCAATCCCACGCATGCTTCGCACCGGCTGAGCGATGTGGCGGCGCGGTTCAGTGAACATCCGCTGAAGGAAACGGGAGATCGCGAACTGACAGAGGCGGCGTATGCCATCGAGGTGCTGACGCCGGTGCTGCGGGATGATGCCGGGGCCCTCGGAGGGCGGGAGGTGTACGAGACGATTGACCTGCCCCTTGTGCCGGTGCTGTTTCGAATGGAAAAGGCCGGTGTGCGTATTGATTCCACTGTGCTAAACCGGATGTCAGCAAAGCTGGGCGCAGAAATCGACCGGGTAGGGGAAGAGATTTACGAGCGGTCGGGGCATCGGTTTAATATCCAGTCTCCCAAGCAGCTTGGCGATGTGCTGTTCAACAAGATGGGCCTGCCGAAGCCGCTCAAGTACGGCAAGGGCAAGGTGGTTTCAACGGCGCAGGATGTGCTTGAGGAACTGGCTGTGCACAATGATGTGCCGCGCATGGTGCTGGAGTACCGCCAGCTGGCGAAACTCAAGTCGAATTACGTGGATTCACTGCCTCTGCTCGCCGATCGCGAAGGCCGCGTTCACACCACCTTCAACCAGGTGGGCACGGCGACGGGGCGCCTGTCGTCGAACAATCCGAACCTGCAGAACATTCCGATCAAGACGGAGCTGGGCCGCGAGATTCGCGCGGCCTTCATTGCCGCGCCCGGCTGCAAGCTGCTGTCGGCGGATTACTCGCAAATCGAGTTGCGGCTGATGGCGCACTTCTCGGAAGACCCGCTACTGACGCATGCATACAGAACCGGTCAGGATATTCACACGCTGACCGCCTCGGAAGTATTTGGCGTGCCGCCGGACCAGATGAGCAAGGAGACGCGCAACAGAGCGAAGGCGGTGAACTTCGGAATCGTGTACGGTATTTCGCCTTTCGGGCTGGCTGCCCAGCTCGGCATCGATCAGCACGAAGCGCGACTTTACATCGAGACGTATTTCGAGCGCTACAAGGGGGTGCGCGCGTTTATCGATCGGCTGCTCGATGAGACTCGACGGGAACAGAAGGTGCGCACCATGTTCGGGCGAGTGCGGCCGATACCCGATATCCAGAGCCGGAACGCGAATTTGCGCGGCTTCGCCGAGCGCACGGCGGTGAACACTCCGCTGCAGGGAACGGCGGCCGACATCATCAAAGTGGCGATGATCCGCATCGACCGGAAGCTCTCGGAACGCAGCCTGAAATCACGGATGACTTTGCAGGTGCATGATGAGCTGCTGTTCGATGCGCCTGAGGGCGAAGTGGACGAAGTCCGTGAGCTTGTGAAACACGAGCTGGAGCACGTCATCGAGCTGAAGGTTCCGCTGATCGCCGATGTCGGTGTGGGGCCGAACTGGCGGGATCTGGACTGATTGTCCCGGCAATCACACCTTGGGCGGAATAGCCGTCTAGGCGATCGCGCCTTCGGCGCAGATGGTTCTTGCCTATAATCAGGCTCCCAGTGAATCGCGGATGGCGCCTGCGATGGCATCGGCGTGGCGCTGCATTACGTCTTCCGACTCGGCTTCGATCATGACCCGCGCGAGCGGTTCCGTGCCGGAATAGCGAACGACAACGCGCCCGTTGCCGTTGAGGGATGCTTCGGCCTGGCGGATACAGGCAGCGACGCTCTCGATCTGGTCAAGCGGCTTTTTCTCTTTGACGCGGATGTTCACGATGGTCTGCGGAAAGACCTTAAGGTCTGCGACAAGCTCATCGAGCCGTTTATCGGACCTTTCAACAATGTCGAGGACAACGAGTGCCGTCAGCAGTCCGTCACCGGTGGTCGCGAGGTGAGGGAAGAGGATGTGTCCGGATTGCTCGCCGCCGAGAGAGGAGTGATTAGCCTGCATCATTTCGAGGACGTATTTGTCGCCTACCGGCGCGCGGAGCATTTTAATCCGGTCGCGTCTAAGGGCTGCTTCAAGTCCCATATTGGACATCGTGGTTGCGACAACTGTGCCGCCGTTGAGCAGACCGCGAGCCTTCATGTCTCGGGCGGCAAGCAGAAGAACTGCGTCTCCATTGACGACTTTGCCGTGGCGGCAGGCAAAGAGAGCGCGGTCGGCGTCGCCATCGAAGGTGATCCCTATGTCGGCACCAGATGCTTTTGTCTCCGCGCCGACAACTTCGGGATGCAGCGCTCCGCAATCGGCATTGATGTTGCGTCCGTCGGGAGAGGCATGGGTTAGCTTTGCAGAGCAGCAGAGTTGTTTGAAAAGGCCGGGGGCGATTGCAGAGGCGGCTCCGTTCGCACAATCCACAACGACCTTTTTGCCCTCAAGGCATAAACCGGGCACAGCGGAGACGAGAAAACGCTCGTAGTCCTGGCGGAAGGAGTGGTTCTCGGTGGGGGCAGCAAGCGTTTCGGGGTCGGGGGCGGCGATCGACTCGAGTTGACGGAATATCTCGTCTTCGATGCGGAGCTCGGTTTCATCGGGCAGCTTGTAGCCATCTCCGCCAAACACCTTGATTCCGTTGTCGTGCCAGGGATTGTGGGAGGCGGAGATGACCACGCCAGCGGAGAACCTGTGATTGCGCGCGAGCCATGCTACGCCGGGTGTGGTGATCACGCCGGCGCTTTCGACTGAGGCTCCGCCGTCCGAGAGGCCCGCGGTGAGGACGGCGGCAATCCACTCGCTTGACTCGCGGGTGTCTGTGCCCAGGATGATCGAAGGCTGGAGCGAATTGGTCTTGAGCTGATGAGCGAGGGCGGTCCCCACGGCGTAGATTGTTTTTGGATCGAGCGGCGGCTCGCCTGCCACGGCGCGGATTCCATCGGTTCCGAACAGTTTTCGCATGTTCTCTTAGAGTGTGCCAGGTGGTTTCTGGTCCGTAGTGATCCCACTCACGATGCTTTCGAGGCTTCCTTTAGCAACCCGAGTGAGGAGTTTTTGTTTTGGCTGGACGGCGGAGGCGTCTTTGATCAGCAATCCCGATTCGTCGTAGACGAGCGCGTAGCCACGGCTGAGAATGCCGAGCGGAGAAAGGGAGTTTATGCGCTTCTCGCAGCCCTCAAGCCGGAAATGCAGGAGTACCAGATAGCCGCGCTGCGCACGTTCAAGCCGGGTCGTCAGGCTATCCAGGCGCTCGCGCGTCAGGGCGAGTCTGTTGGCCACATCGTGGCGGAGTACGGCTACTGTGAGCTGCTGCAGACGCTGGGTCATGGCTGAACACTGCCGACCCCATGCGGATTCCATGCGGAAGGCGAGCTCGTCAACCCGCTGCTGACGCCGGTTGAGGCTGTCGCGCATACGCGCGAAGGCGCCATCGGATGAAAGCCGGGAGAAGCGCTCGCGCGCCTGCATGAGCGCGTAACGCGTGGCGCGGACAAGGCGTTGGGTCAGCTCTTCAAGGCGCTCCTCGACTTTGTGCTGCGCGGCGGTGATCAGTTCTGCCGCTGCGGAGGGAGTTGGAGCGCGCAGATCGGCGACGAAATCCGCGATGGTGAAATCGGTTTCGTGACCGATGGCCGAGACGACGGGTATCTCCGAGCGGGCGATGGCGCGAGCCAGGAACTCGCTATTGAACGGGGCGAGGTCTTCGAGCGATCCACCGCCGCGGGCGAGGACGATCACGTCTACTGCGCGGGTGCGGTTAAACCAAGCAATACCGGCCTCCACTTCCGCAACGGCAGCTTCGCCCTGCACGAGCGCCGGATAAAGCAGCACGTGCAGTGCATTATGCCGGCGGTGCACTATATGAATGAAGTCGCGGATTACCGCGCCGGATGGCGAAGTTACGATGCCTACGCAGCGCGGAAAGGAGGGCAGGGACCGCTTGCGCTCTCGGTCGAACAGTCCCTCGCGCTGAAGCTGCCGTTTTACCTGCTCGAAGGCGAGCTGGAGCGAACCCGCACCCACAGGCTCAACGTGCTCGGCGACGATTTGCACCTGGCCGCGCTGTTCGTAAATGGAGAGCCTTCCGCGGAGGAGCACGTGCAGCCCGTCTTCCGGTTTAAAGCGCAGCAGCCGCGCCTGACTTCGGAAGAGCACAACGGAAAGCTGCGCGGATTCGTCTTTCAGCGTGAAGTAGACGTGGCCCGAAGCGGCCGGACGCAAATCGCAGATCTCACCCTCAACCCATAAATCGGAGAAGGCCCGTTCCACCTGAGCGCGCAGCTCGGCTGCGAGTTCGCCAACTCGCCAGATGCGGCGCTGAGGCTTTGCCGCTTCGAAGCTGAATCCGAGCTGCGAGGATTGGTTGGTTGCAGCGTCCACAAATTTTCAGTTTACATCCAGCTTTATCTCCGGAAGCGAGAGAAAAGCCAGAAGAGAAGGGTCAACACGAGGCTGACGAGGATCGACGTGCCGAGAGGAAAGGAGACGGTGACGTTCCTTCGACGCCAGGTAAGGTCGCCGGGCATGCTACCCAGAGAGATGCCAAGCCTGCCCAGCAGGAAGATCACACCTCCGGCGACGATCAGAATGACGCCGAGCTGAATGAGCTGGCGGGCGAGAGAACTCATAACCATAGATTACGCAAGGTACGGTTGACGGGTTGCCGCCACTCCTGTTCTGCTGGCCGTGGGAGACGGCTCGTGCATATCTTCTGGTTTTGCGCCGGTGTCGCGCTGATCCTTGTAGCACTGCTGGATGCCTTCCAGACGGTGATCTCTCCACGGCGGGCTACGGGGCGGTTCCGAATCACCCGGCTCTTCTACATCGGCACGTGGTGGCCCTGGTCGCGGCTGGCGAGCATGATCTCGCATCCTCGCAAGCGCGAGACGGCGCTGAGTGTTTATGGGCCGCTATCGCTTCTGCTGCTCATTGTGGTGTGGGCAGCGGCGCTGCTGACCGGATTCGGATTTCTCTTCCACTCGCTGCGCGCGCCGCTTGCGGACACGATGTTTTCGGGCAACGATCTTCGTTCCGATCTTTACATCAGCGGCACCACGATTTTTACGCTTGGTATAGGCGACCTGACGCCCCACTCCTCGTGGGCGCGGCTGATCATCGTACTGGAATCGGGCATCGGGCTGGGGTTTCTTGCAATGGTGATCAGCTACTTTCCGGTGCTCTACCAGGCCTTCTCCCGTCGCGAGGTCAGCATCTCGCTGCTGGATGCGCGGGCCGGGTCGCCGCCCACAGCGGCCGAGATCATGCGCCGTCACGCCTATAAAGGCGGCGGCGATGCGCTGAATATTCTGCTTGTCGAGTGGGAGCGATGGTCGGCGGAGCTACTGGAAAGCCATATCTCCTATCCGCTGCTGTGTTATTTTCGTTCGCAACATACGAATCAGAGTTGGCTTTCGGCGCTTACTTCGGTACTGGATGTGTGCTCGCTGCTGATTGCGGGAGTGCAGGATCATGCGGCGCGCCAGGCCCAGCTTACGTTTGCCATAGCGCGTCATGCCCTCGTGGATATCTCGCAGATATTCTCATTGCAGCCTACTACGGGCGGCCAGGACCGCCTTCCGCTTGAAAAATTCGATTTACTCTATGGGAATCTCTGTCAGGCGGGAATCCGCGTCTGCCGCGATGCCGATTCCATGGAGCGCCTGAAGAAGATGCGCCTGCTTTATGAGGGCCACGCGCGCGTGCTGAGCGACTATCTTCGCATGCCGCTGCCGCCATGGATCGCCGAGCAGCCACGCAAGGATAACTGGCTCTCGGTAGCGAAGGTGAGAGAACAAACCGAGTCGGTGAGTCAGGAAAATGAGAATCTGGAGACGGCGCTGCCGATTGCGTTTCCCGATGACCAGCACCACATGTTCTGAAGCGCGGAACTTCAGCGATGCGAGGCGATGACGGCTTCGAGCTCCTGAAACCAGCAGGTCAGTTCTGCAGCGCGCTGCGCGCAGGCGAGAACATCGCCGGCCAGGAGCGCTTCGATTTTTGAAGAAAGCACGCTGCCCCGGGGAAGGCCGAATGTGCCGAGGATGCCCGAGAGTTTGTGGGCGGCTGCCTCTCCGTCCCGACGGGCCGATTCATCGATATAGCCCCTGATGAGCTGGTCTGTCGCCACGCGAATCGCTTTGAGGCGCTCAACCAGGATGGGAAAGTTCTTTACCCAGAGCGCCTGGAGCAAGTCGTCGATCTCTGCTCCGGAGTTGGACTGTCTCGCGAGATCGGGTTGTTCGGTGATGTGCTGGCCTTCGCTCATTTCAGGGCTTGTAGCCTTCAATCTTCCAGCCAAGCGCCTCGGACATCTGCTGTGCGAGGGTCATCGGATCGAATGGTTTGAATAGAACACCGGAAACTCCCAGGCTGGCGAATCGCTTCTGGTCCGGTCCCTGGACCTTCGCAGTTAGCAGAATGACGGGAATTTTTGCCGTATCGCGGCTTTTTCTCAGTTCGAGAAATGTGCTGGGACCGTCCATGCCGGGCATCATGACGTCGAGCAGAATGGCGTCAGGCTGTTCGTCTTGCGCACGGCGAATGCCCTGGGCGCCGGAGCTTGCAGTCAGTACGTTCCATCCGGCTACGGTTTCAAGGCTCATAGCAGCTACCTGGCGGATGTCGTCTTCATCATCAATGATCAGGATGCGGCGGGGCATGGGGTCCTTCACTGATAGTACAACTTAGAATCGCACAGAAATCGACTTATGCAGCAGTTCATTTATAGATACACCCGCTGGTAAATAAATGGACTATAGTTCATCCGCTCTATCATATGCTGGGGAAATAGGTCAGCAAAGGGTATTTAGCCGGAGGCAATATCGGAGGCAAGGTGCGCTTCCGCTGACCGAAAGCGGCGAAGCATGGTGAATACGACAGCTTCTACGTCCTGCGGCTGCACTTTTGTTTTGGTAAGAAACTCGGTGGGGCCGAGTTGGAACAGGCCGCGTTCCGAGTTTGAAATTTCCCGCGCCGAGTAGACAACAAGCGGCATGTGGCGGAGTTCCTTTCGGGCACGCAGCCAATCGATAAGCTCGAGGCCGTGCCCATCCGGCAAAGCGAGGTCGAGAATGATAAGGTCGGGGCGAACCGATTCGCACAACTCGATGGAGTTGCGCAGCCGCGAGGCGTGGTGGACGACAATGCCGGCATGCTCGAAGGTGGTCAGGATCACGCGCGCTAGATCCATGTCATCCTCGACGAGCAACACGGTCGGATGTTCGCGCTGGCCCTTTACGAGGCGCGCCAGCTCAGCGAGGAGCTGCGTTTCATCGACGGGCGTCTGAAGCCATGAGTCAGCGGCCTGCGCATCTCCGTTGCGTTCTTCCGGTGAGAGCAGGCTCAACACGACGATGGGCACCTGTGCGATGGCCGGGTCTTCACGCAGGGCACGCAAAGTCTGCAATCCTTCGCGGCGCTGTTGTGAAACTCCCAGCAGGATTGCGCCGAGGGAGAACTGTTGCGCAAGGTGGATGGCCTGCTCGCGGTTCTCCGCTTCGAGGATGCGATAGTTGCGCTTCCGCAAGGTATCGACGATCTGGCCCCGCGCGGCCTGGTCGCCCTCGCAGATGAGCACGGTGTCTTCCTTCGGGATGGACTCGGCGATGAAGCCGCTGCCTTCCGGCAGCGACTCGAGGCGGGTCCTCTCGGGCAGAAAAAGACGGAAGATGGAGCCGCGGTCGCGGTTATGCTCCGCCCAGATGCGTCCTCCGTGCTGTTGCACGATGGTACGGCAGATGGCGAGGCCCAGGCCGGTGCCCCCTTTCTGGCGCGAGTCGGAAGCATCGACCTGCTGGAACCTATCGAAGATGCTTTCCAGCTTGTCAGTTGGAATGCCTCGGCCCTCGTCGAGCACACTGAGCACCGCGCCACCTTCCACCGGACCTACTTCGACTGTGACCTTAGAGTCCGGCTGCGAGAATTTGATGGCGTTGCTCAGCAGATTGGTGACGACCTGAACCAGGCGGTCCGGGTCGACCTCGATTGGTGTCTGCTCTGTCTTGAGCAGCAGGCGGATGCTGGCAGCGTCGGCCATGGGCTGCATGGCGTCGACTACCTGCTGCGCGAGCTCATTCAGGAACGACGGCCGGAAGTTTAGCGGAGCGCGGCCGGACTCCATCCGCTCGAGATCCAGAATGTCATTGATGAGCCGGACCAGCCGATCGGAGTTCGATACGGCGATCCGTAGCAGATTCGCCGCCTTCTCGCTCATTTGGCCGAGCAATCCGGATGACAGCAGACCCAGTGCACCTCGGATCGAGGTGAGCGGGGTGCGCAATTCGTGGCTTACTGTTGAGACGAACTCGTCCTTCATGCGATCGAGCGCGTAACGCTGGCCGATGTCGCGGAAGCTGAGCACACTGCCGAGGATTATGCCGTGCTCGAGCATCGGATTAACGGAGAATTCGACGGGGAAGGAAGTTCCGTCCTGGCGGTAGAAGACCTCCTGCCCGCTTGTGCTTTCGTGCTGCAGAAATGCGCGACGCGCTCGACACTGATCGTCGCAGATGTCACCCGATGCTCCAGCGTGAATGATGGAGTGAACGGGACGGCCGATGAGGCTGGTGCCTGGCACGTCGAGCATCTCGGCAGCAGCGGGATTGACGAAATCAACCCTCCCCTCGGGGTCTACGCCGAAGATGCCATCGGCCACGGACCTCAGGATTAACTCGTTTTGCTGGTTCAGCTCGCGGACCCTGCTTTCCTGCGCGGAGCGAGCCATGAACTGTCCGATGGAAGCACAGACGGTCTCCACCGTGGCCATGGTTTCGGAGTCTTCCTCACGCCGATGGCGGCTGAAGAGCTCGACGGCTGCGATGATCCTGTTTCCAACGCGCACCGGCACGGCCCAGCCCGAGACAAGCCCGTCGTGGCGTGCCGACTGTCCCCGCAGGAAGCTCGGATCGTCTCGTACTTCGGTGATCCACCGCGGGGTACCGAGGGTCCAAACGAGGCCCGGCAAACCCTGGCCGCGGCTAAACGAGCGGGCGGTACAGTCGCGGAGAAACTCACCGTAGGAACGGCCGGGGGCCGACCAACTGCTCTCGAAACGGATGCGCTGCTGAATCTCATCGACGATCCAGAGATTGGCGATGTCGTACCCCAGTTCGGTGCAAAGGACGGCGAGGACGCTGGGCAGAGCTTCTTCCTGGGAGATCGACTGGCCTACGATCTGGCTGACCTGGAGCTGCATTCCGAGGCGGCGCTCGCGGCGGTTTCGCTGCGTGACATCACGGAAAATGCAGCGGATGGAAACCGGACGGCCTTCATCGCGGCGGCAACTGAGGCTAGCCTCGACTTCGACGCGGGTGCCATCGGTAGTGCGCAGGTTAACCGGCTCGCGCTCGACCTTCTCTCCGTTCAGGGCGCGGCGGAAGAGCGCGGCGGCTTCGGCCTGCACTTCCGGGGGAAAGGGGGACTCGAAGCTCATCAGTCCTTCAAAGCCCTCGCTGTTGATGCCGAAGAGTGCCTGCCAGGCGGGATTCACATAAAGATAGCGGCCATGGGGACTTAGCGTGGCGATCATCTCGATGGCGTTTTCGAAGATGTCGCGATAGCGTTCTTCGCTTTCGCGGAGGGCCTGTTCGGCGCGTCGCGTGGCAGTCAGGTCCATGCTGATGGCCACCAGCCCGGTGACCGCCCCCTGCGGGGATCGCACGGCAGAGAGATAGACCATCGCGGGGAAGGTGCTGCCATCCTTGCGCCGGTACTGCATCTCCACCCCGCGCACACGGCTGGCCGGGAAGCTGGTGATGTACTGGACGAAATTGTGCAGGATGGAGCCGATCAGCGATTCGTTGGCAGCCGCAGGCGTGTGCATGCGGCTCAGGGAGGCAACCAACTGGCGTCCGACGCGCTCCATTTCGCCCTCGGGGAAGAGCTGCTGCGCTTTGAGTGCGCCGCATGCCTCGTTCGCCGCATAGCCCAGCATGCGTTCGGCCGCCGGATTGAAGAGCAGCAGGTTTCCTTCGAGATCGGCGGCGATAATCATGGGACCGGCCGAGTCGAGGATGCTCTGCTGGAGCTGGGCGATGTGTTGGAGCTGCCGTTCGGCCTGGCTCTGGCGGTGGAAGGTTCCGAAGCTGGAAATACTGGCGGATATGAGGAGAACCTGGGCGGCGAGCCAGCAGGCAATGAACCAGAACAGCCGCTGCACATCGGGTCCGCCGGGCGGGCGCATGGCCCGCGTCAACACGAAGACACCGCTCAGGGACAGCACCAGAGCTGCAACAAAAACGATGGTTTGCGCTCGCGCGTTTCGGGGCAAGATCACGTCATTAGCTCAGGCAAAAGAGCGGTGTCCGAACGTAAGGGGCCTACTTTGAATCCGCTCCTAAATCCGCTCCAGGGAGCGGCAAATCATTTTGGATTCTGATGTGCCACGACAACTCTTAAGTCCGGCGAAACGCAGATTCGGAAAGGGGACAGCTTAAAGCCTATTGTTCTGTTTGAAGTAAGGAAAGTATAGGGTATTTGTGCTCAGTCGTAGCAAATAATTGCACCGCTTGGGGAGCAAATTTCCAAAAAGCGAGGTGGGCCCACAGAGAAGCCATATGGCAGGGAAGGGACCAGCAGGTTCAGCGGATGGATCGGTTGCGAAGACGCTGAAGGCCGGTCTCAAAGGGAATCAGATTAGACGATGACCGCTGTGTGCGCACGGCAGTCATCTCACGCCGAGCCGCGGAGCGGCAAAGCTGCCAGAACCAAACAAATGAGAGAATGTACATTGCACCGAAAACTTCAACCGCAAGCCACACGAGCAGACTCCAGGGGAAGAAATCCGACCCAATTTCGTTAACGAAATCGATCTACACATAATAGATTCTTCAGCCCGGGGAATGCCACCATAAAATGGATTTATCCGCGGGATTTTTGGAGATTCGGCTACCATCGACCGCCGGCAGCGCCCACTCTTTCAGCTGACGATGTCAGGTCCTCGGCATTGCGGGATCGCGTGATTCTTGTTACTTTTCGCACTTGCCTTGATGCGTTCATGAAAAGCCAACCGGAGCGGCGGTATCATACCGGCAAATTCGCCGTTTGGAGGTAACCTTCATTGGCCTGAAAGAGAACATCGATGCCGGCGAAGAGGCGATCGCCGAAGTCAAAAGGCACGTGCAGTATGCATCCAGCAACTTCAAAGGTGACCGGCTGGCCGCCCTCCTGGACGACTATGGGACATGGTTCGAGCGCAGCGAGGAGGCTATGCAGATCCGGAAATCTAAGGAACTCGAGGATCCAAACTCGAGGAAGCGCGTGAAGGCGAAAGTCTCGGAGAAGGTGGCTTTTTTCGAACAGGCTACCAAGCTCCCCGCGCAACCCGCGAAAGAGGCAGTTCCGCCTAAGTTCGACGTACTCCAGCACTCTACGATGCTCGATCAGAGAATCAACAAGATCAGAAACGTGTACGACGACAAGGGACACCTGATCAGCGTCGGCGACACAAGGCGCGTCTCTGTACCTTGAAGGTACTACGACCGCTCCGCTCGATTTCATGTCATTCAGCAATCCTTCGAAGGTCAATGACAAACCCCTCTACGATCATGCCTGGATTGTGATTGGGCGCGTGGATAGAAGCGATCCCCGCAGCGTGAAGACATGGGGCCGCGAGGCAGTATGGTGCGACCCTTGGCAGCTTCGGGCGGGACGGGTGTATAGCGTCGATGACCTCATCAAGAGAAAGGCGACGAATCTCGAGTCGTCATTCAAGTTGAATACCGCAGAGTTGGTCGATGCGGGGTGGCCTAACGTGCACTGGCGGCGGCCCTGAATAGAGAAGGCTCGGCCCAGCGGCTATACTGCCCTCGTGATCAGACTTGTTTCGTTACGCCTGCGATCTCTTGCCGCTCTTGTGCTTCTGCCATTGCTCGCAGTCCCGCCGTGCTTTGGATGGGGCGATGCGGGCCACCGCATGATCAACCGGCTGGCCATGGAGAACCTGCCGTCCGATGTGCCGGCGTTTCTGAAGACTCCGGAAGCGATTGCGGAGGTCGAATATCTCGGGCCGGAGCCCGACCGCTGGCGCTCGCCGGCCGAGCCGGAGCTGAATGCCGCGCAAGCTCCCGACCATTTCATCGACTTTGAATACGCTGACGTCACCGGAATGCTGCCACGCCGTCGGTATGACTACATCGCTGCGCTCACGGCAGCCGAGATCACCCATCCGGACAAAGCTGCCGAACTGCAGCCTGCGCGTGTGGGGTTCCAGCCGTATATCGCGAGCGAGGTCTGGGAGCGGCTGAAGGCTGCCATGCGCCAGTACCGCGACCTGAGCGCGAAGCATGAGGATACAAAGCCGGTCGAAGCCGCGATCCTCTTCTATGCCGGATGGCTTGGGCATTACGTCGGGGATGGATCGCAGCCCATGCACGTCTCGATCAACTACAACGGCTGGGTTCTCAGAGAGAATCCCAACGGATACACGACGGAGCCGGGGCTGCATGCGAAGTTCGAAACCACGTTTGTCGCCGCGAACATCAAATCCGCCGAAGTGCAGCCGCTGGTTGGCGGCGTAAAACCTATTGGCGACGAGTGGGGTGCTTACATGGCGTACCTGAGGCATTCGCAGACGCTGATCGAGAAGGTCTACCAGATCGATAAGCAGAAAGGCTTTGACGGGGCGGGAACTCCGGAAGGGAAGCAGTTCGCGATTCAGTGTCTGGCCGCCGGAGCGGTGATGCTGCGGGACATGATTTATGCGGCTTGGGTGGAAAGCGGCAGCCCGGCTCCCGCGTAACCGGACCGCGCCGTTCCGGCCACATCCGCGACGACGGGTCACGGGGTTAAAAGGTGACAGCATCGGAAGCAAAACGACCATCAGCTCGCAAGAGGCTTCATAGTCCAGCTTCATAGTCCATCTGTCCCGACTGGCTACAACCGCTGCCCTGGATTCCGGCATCTCAACGTATGATCGCGCGGAAACTGGGGAAAGTTCTCACGCCCGAACCCCAGCGGAAATGGGCATTGCAACTGAAATCGGAAGGACAGCTCATTCCACGAGCGTCAGGAGGGAACGGTGAAATCCACCAAGCGCTGTGAGCTATCGATTGGCGCTCTCGCGGTACTCGGCACTGCTTTGCTGCTGCCAGCAGCTGGATTTGCTCAGGACCAAACTGCTCCAGATAACTCGGCGACCAATCAGCAACATAAGACGACCGCAGATCAACAGACAGAAGCTTCTGGCGACAGGCAGATCACGCAGAAGATTCGCCGGGCAGTGACCTCCGACAAGTCGCTTTCCGTCAACGCACACAATTGCAAGATCATCACCCGAAACGGAACGGTCACGCTGAAAGGCCCCGTAGATTCGGAAGCTGAAAAGCAAACCATTGCGAGCAAAGCTGCAGAAGTGGTGGGCTCGCCAGACAAAGTGAACAACGAACTGACTGTGAAGCAGTAAATTATCGCCGCAACGGCGGTTGAGATCATGCTTCCTGGGGGTGTTTAATGGCAGGTAAGAATACAGCAGCGTTCGGTATTTACGCCAGCAGAGCGGCGGCAGAATCAGCCGTCGATCAGCTGGTTGCCGCCGGCTTCTCTCAACAGGATATTTCTGTGCTGATGGCAGACCAGGAGAGCCGAAGAGAGTTTGCCGCAGAGAAGAACACCAAGGCTCCTGAAGGAGCCACTACTGGCGCAGGAGTTGGCGGTGCCGTGGGTGGTACGGTTGGATTACTCGCAGGCCTTGGCGCGCTTGCGATTCCTGGCGTCGGA
>JAFAMZ010000254.1 GCA_019232935.1 Silvibacterium sp. | reverse complement strand
CCTTTCACTATACCGATCAGAAGTATAACGACGACTAGCTGATTGCGCTGATGCGAGTTGCGCGCTATGTTCGGTCAGTCAGAAATGGAGGTCGTACATGATTCGTGGCGTCAAAATTGTCAGTATCCCGGTGAGCAACCAGGATGTTTCGCTGAAGTTCTACACAGAAAAACTGGGATTCAGGGTCGCGACCGATCAGCCGTTTGGCGAGGGCCAGCGCTGGATCGAACTGCTCATTCCGGGATCGGACACGAACATTTCGCTGTTCACGCCGGCCGGTCACGAAAACCGGATTGGTGGATTCCAAGCGGTGACGTTCTGGTGTGACGATGTTTTTGCCACGGCAAAGGAGATGCAGGCGAAAGGTGTCGAACTGGCGGCCGAGCCTCGGAAAGAATCGTGGGGGACTATGGGGATCTTCAAGGATCCTGACGGGAACCAGTTTGTGTTCTCGAGCCGGTGAGGGGGTTCAACTCGGCGATGTCCTACATCTCATTGCCCTTGCCCGCAACCAGCCGCTACACTTAGGGTTACGGCTTTCAAGGAAAGGCTGGACACACCATGCTTGTCGTAATGAAGGCGCAGGCGACGCAGGAAGAGATCCAGAAGGTCTGCGAGCACATTGAACAGTTGGGATTCCGGGCGCATCCGATGCCGGGAGCGACGCGCACCGCGATCGGCATTACCGGAAACCAGGGAATGGTGGAGTCCGGAACCCTTGAAGAACTGTCGGGCGTGGCCGAGGTCATTGCGGTTTCGAAACCCTACAAGCTGGTCAGCCGCGATGTAAAGGAAGACGACACCGTCATCGGTTTTCCGGGAACGAACGCCACGATCGGCGGACGCGATCTGGCCATGATTGCCGGGCCGTGCTCGATAGAGTCGCGCGAGCAGGCATTCGCAGTGGCGGAGCAGGTGGCGGCGGCAGGGGCGCAGTTCTTTCGCGGAGGCGCGTACAAGCCGCGGACGTCGCCGTATGCCTTTCAAGGGCTGGGCGAACAAGCTCTGAAGATCATGGCGGAGATTCGCGAGCGCTTTGGGCTTCGCATTGTGACGGAGGCGATCGATAACGAGGCGCTGGAGCTGGTCGACCGCTATGCCGATGTGATCCAGATTGGGGCGCGCAACATGCAGAACTATTCCCTACTGCGCGCAGCCGGCAAAAAGCGGAAGCCGGTGCTGCTGAAGCGGGGAATGTCAGCGACACTCGAGGAATTTCTGATGGCAGCCGAGTACGTGATGAGCGAGGGCAACTACCAGGTGATTCTGTGCGAACGGGGCGTGCGGACCTTTGCCGATCACACGCGGAATACACTCGACCTGAGCATCGTGCCTGCCGTGCAGCGGCTGAGTCATTTGCCTATTCTGGTAGACCCGAGCCACGGCACGGGCAAGCGCAACAAGGTGCTGCCACTGGCGCGGGCGGCGGTGGCGGTCGGCGCCGATGGCATCCTCGTCGAGGTGCACCATCAGCCGGACAAGGCGCTGTCCGATGGCGCGCAGTCGATCTATCCGGAGCAGTTTGCGCAGCTGATGGACGAGGCGAGCCAGATCGCGGCGATATTGCGCAGGAATGTCCCCCGGGGGATCGAAATCAAGGAGAAGGCTGGAGCGATCTCTGCCGTCCGCTAGCTCCACGATGAATAAAGACGGAAGGCGGCCTTGCTTGCGCCGCCTTTTTGCTGCCTGTGCGCTGCTGCTTCTGGCCGCCGGATGCAGGCGCCGGGGCTTTCCCGAATATCCCGCCGACTACCGCGAGTTCGCCTACGTGACGAATGGCGGCAGCAACACCGTTACGGTGCTCGACATCGTGAACCTGCGCCAGGACCGCGTGCTGCAGGTAGGCGCGGAGCCGACCGGCGTCACCGCGAATCCGAAGCGCAACGAAGTCTACGTGGTCAACTCCGCCGGCGCGAGCGTGACCGTAATCGACGCCGAAAACAATCGCATCGCGCGAACTATTCCGGTCCGTCGCCGCCCGTATTTCATCGACGTGGACAGCGACGGCCGGCGCGGGTACTTGGCCAACTCGGGATCGAATAACGTCTCAGTCATCGATTTGGATAAGCGGCGCGAGATTGCCGTGATCGGCGTAGGTGAGGGTCCAGGGCTGGCAAAGATTTCGCCTGATGGTGAGAGCCTCGTCGTCACGAATCGCATCAGCGGTAGTGTGTCTATCGTCGATCCTGCGAAATTCAAGGTTCGCGCTGTCTTCGACGGGTGTCCGCACGCGACCGATGCGGTGATTCTGCCCGATTCATCGAAGGCCTTCGTCGCCTGTTCGGGCGGGCATCAGGTCATGGCAATCGGTCTTGCCCGGCCATCGAGTCCGTTCGACAGCGAGCACGCCGACCGGCTGATTGCCTTGCTGGACGTGGGAAAGACGCCGGTTCATCTTGCGCTCAAACCCGATGGCGGCGAAATCTTCGTCTCGAACTTCGACAGCGATTCGATTTCCGAGATCGCGACGGGAACGAACGAGGTTGGAGGCGCATATCTAATAGGCGCGCACCCTTCGCATGGCATCGTGAGCGCAGACAATGCATTCTTATGGGTCAGCAACTTCAACGCGGATTCAATCGGCGTCTACTCGATCGACGACGGCAGGCGGATAAACACCGTGCATGTGGGCGGCGGCCCGGACGCGCTGGCGTTCTCCGCCAACGGCTTTCTACTATTCGCCATTGATGCGCGCTCGGGAGATGTCTCTGTGCTGAAGACGCAAACCTACGCCGCGAACGGAGCGGTAATCATGGGAACGCTGTTTACGATGCTTCCCGCGGGGAGCCGGCCGAATGGGATTGCGGTGAAGGCGTTCCGGGTGAAGTAGAGGACGCTTCCTTTGATGGCGCGAAGCGCGATTCGCTGGACGCGCAGTCCTAAATACCCAGCTTCTTGACTTCCTCGTTGTAGTACTTGCGGTAGAGGATGTCCCACTCCTGGCTGCCTTCAGGAATGATTTTGCGCTGGGACTGGATCTTCAGGCGCGCGGCCTGGTCGATGCGGGTCTCTTCCATGAGCAGCTTCTCGAGACCCTTGCGGGCCTCCTGACGGATGGTGTTGCGGTCTTCGAGGAATTCGGCCTCGTCGGTTTCGGCGAGGATATCGGCAACGACATGGGCGAGCTTGTTCAGCTTGTCGCGAGAGATTCTCATAGCACCGCCTTGTATTTTTTCGCGAGCTCGTTTTTCACCTTTTTGAACATTTCGGCGTAGGCGGCTCCGGTGCGGTGCATCTCTTCCTGATAAGCGTCAAGGATGAGGCGAACTTCTTCGTTGATGCGGTCTTCGAGGGACAACTCTTCGAGCAGAGCGGCGTTCACACGCTCTTCGACGACGGGGAGTTTGTCGGTGCGGATCATCTTCGCGTCAATCAGATGTTTGACCGTGTGGCGCGCAAGATAGGCAACATAATCACGTGAAAATATCATTTATCTCGTTCTGAAATATAGCACAGGCGGCAGTGCAGGACGGGGCTGTCAGCCGCGTGAGACAAGAGCCGGACGGTGCGGGCAGACAGCAGCGTTGAGGCAATCGTCGGCAATGGTCAGGCGCTCGACGGGACGGCCGGAGAGGAGGTGCCCAGTGACGATTTCCGGCACGTCTTCGATGGCGACTCCGCCGTACCAGACGGCCTCGGGATAAACGACGACGGTAGGGCCGTGCTCGCACTGATCGAGGCACCCGGCCTTGTTAACGCGAACTGAGTTGCCGAGGTCGGCGGCCCTTACGGCATCCTTGAGGGCAGTGTGAAGCTGGCTTTTGCCGTCGGTCGTGCAGGAGGGGCGGGCGCTGCCGGGTTCACGAGAGTTGGTGCAGACAAAGACGTGGCGCTCGAATTTCGCCAATCGAAACTCCTTGGTGATGGGTGTTTTCTGGTTCGATTTTACTTGAGTTTTCCACCTGGGCCGATGGCGTAGACTAGGCGCGAGTTTCAAGCGACAATCGTTTTTATGTCTATGCTTCAGGAAAGCCTGCTCTCTCTCAAGGACGATATGGTGGCGTTCATTGCCGGTCATGGGTTACGCCGTGTTCCCGGGTATGTCGGCGACGAGGTGCCGACGGTGCTGTGGGAGGACGAGTCGAATCCGGACAGCTGGAAGGATTTTGTCGAGACGGCCAAGGCCGCGGGAGCACCGTTTCTTACGATGAGTGAAGTAGCGCTCAAGAAGGAAGAGCTGGAGCTGCTGATTGAGGAACTGCGCGAGACAGCCTTTCCGGATGAGGAGTCTCCGGCGATCGAAGATGCGCAAGGACTGGCTACTTATGTTGGACGGGTGGGCTATATTCAGCTCGGCTTCATTCACCAGGGGGTTGTTCTTCTGCACGAGAACACGACGGAGTGGTATGAGCGGTATCGGCACCTGCTCGATTCGCTCGACGATTACGGCGATATCATCCTTGAGGACGAGGACGCCGACGACGAGTCGTGAGCACTCCTGAAGCGCCCGCGCTGCTCAGCCGGCGCTGGATTCTTAGCGAATACGACACGGATGGGGCTACGCGCCTTGCGCGCGAGGCGGGATTACCGCTGCTCATTGCAGAACTGCTGGTCGCACGCGGCGTGCGCAGTGCAGCAGCGGCGGAGCGATTTCTGCATCCGCAATTCGAGCACCTGCTCGATCCCTACACGATGCTGGGGATGAGGGGCGCGGTGGAGCGGATCAGGAAAGCGATTGACGCGCGCGAAACGATCCTGATCTACGGCGACTACGACGTGGACGGAACGACCGCTGTGGTGCTGCTGAAAACGGCCATCGAGATGCTCGGCGGAGTGACCTGCTTTCACGTTCCGCACCGGATTCGCGAAGGCTACGGCATGCAGGGTGAAGTGCTCGCGTCGTTCGCGGGCGATGGCGTGCGGCTGGTCATCAGCGTGGATACGGGCATTCGCGCCTTCGCGGCGGCTGAAGCTGCGGAGATTCTCGGCCTCGATCTGATCGTGACCGATCACCACTTGCCGGAGAGGGGCGCGGCGTTGCCGAAGGCGCTGGCGATTCTCAATCCGAACCAGACGGAGTGTGGTTACGAGTGCAAGCATCTGTGCGGAGCGGGGGTGGTCTTCAAGCTGGCGCAGGCACTGCTTGAAAGCTGGGACGGGGGGCGGGCGCGAGGGAAGATTCTGCCGTCGTTTTTGAAGATGGTGGCGATTGCGACGGTGGCGGATGCAGTTCCGCTGCTGGGAGAGAATCGCGTAATCGCCGCGATCGGCCTCGAACAGCTGCAGCGGCCGGTGCAGCCGGGGCTGCGCTCGCTGATGGAAGTGGCACAGCTAGATCCTTCGCGGCGCAAGCTGAATCCTGTCGATGTTGCGTTTCGCATTGCTCCGCGCATCAACGCGGCAGGACGGATGGATGTTGCTACGGACGTGATCGAGCTATTCACTACAAAACAGGCACAGCGCGCACAGGAGATCGCGGTCCGGCTGGACCGCCTGAACCAGGAGCGGCGCGATGCAGAGGCCGGGATGCTCAGGGAGATCGTTGCGCGACTGGAAGAGGACGAGTTCCGCGAGGCGCGCTGCATCGTGATCGACGGAGATGGATGGCACCGCGGCGTGATCGGGATTCTCGCATCGCGCATCGTGGACAGGACGGGAAAGCCGGCGATTGTGATCGCGCACGATGGCGAGAATGGCAGCCGGACAGCACACGGGTCGGGTCGTTCGATTCGTGGGTTCCACCTGCTTGAGGCAATCGAGAGCTGCCGCGACCTCTTTACGCGCTTCGGAGGCCATGCGCATGCGGTCGGGTTTTCGTTGCCGTCGGATGGGGTGGCGGAACTGCGCGCGAGGCTGTGCAGTTACGCTGCGGCGCGTCTAAGCGAGGAAGACCTGGGATCGCCACTTGAATGCGATGCAGTGCTGCCGCTGGACCGCGTGACTCCAGCGGTCTTCTCGTGGCTGAGAAGGCTGGAGCCGATGGGGATGGGGAATCCGGAACCGGTCTTCATTGCGCAGAACGTGCGGGTGGCGTCGGCTCCGCGCTACATGAAGGAAAAGCATGTGCGGCTGCAGGTTGCCCAGGGCCCGCGAGGCGGCACAATGGCGGCCCTGGGATGGCACTGGGCCGAGCGCGTGCAGCAGATGCAGATTGCGGAAGGCAGCGTGATTCACCTCGCTTTCAAGCTGCGGGAAAACGAACATCCGGAATTCGGAGGGCTGGAGCTGGAGATCGCGGGGATTTTTCCGGCGGTTTAACCTTTGCCCTTCGGAGGCGGCGGAGCTGTTGCCTGGGTGATCGGCTTCAGGATCTCGTCAAGACGATCGGGCGTGTTCGGAATGCGTTCGAGATGCGGGAAGCGCATGCCATCGTGGTAGTCGAGTTTTATGGTTTTGTAGTAGCCGGTGTTGACCACGATCAATTCGATAGGATTCGGAGAACCTTTCGCAGACGATACGGCTTCGCTCAGCAGTGACGGCGCGTACTGCCGGCCGTTGACGGCCACGATCTGCATGCCCGGACCGAGTCCGGCCTTGTCGGAGACCGAGCCCACGAGCACGTCCTCGATGTGGCCGTCGCTGGTGATGATGAGGCCGAGGGTCCACCAGCCCTGGGCGTCTCCGGTGGCTGTTTCGCGGGCTTCGAGAAATTCGCCGGGGCGGTCGGTGTAAACCATGCGGTATCCGGCGCTCTCGATGCCGCCGAGGGGAGCGTGGGGGGATTTCGATGTGATTCGCTCACGGAAGAACGCGGCCCAGTCATAGGGAACGACAGCATTGAGGGATGCGACCACGTCGTCGAAGTTATAGGGGACGACTTCCGGTCCGGTGTTGCCGCCGATTCCCTCGAAGCGAGCGCAGAAATCGTTCAGGTTCTTCTTGCCGTCTGTAAGCTTGCGGATGGTGGTGTCGACTTCGAGCCAGATCAACTCACCTTCCTGGTAGTAGTCGACGTTGCGGCGCCAGTTTTCCCACTGGTCGCTTGCGTCATAGAGGATCTGGGCGGCGACGGCGGTGTCTTCGAGATTGCGCCAGGTGCGGCCGGGGCGATAGTCGAGGGTCGCGGCGCTGGCGGCGAGCGCTTCGCGGAATTCGCCTGCGGTCTCAATGCCGCTTCGGGCGGCGAGGACGTCTCCGATGTATTGGGTGAGACCTTCGTAGACCCAGAGCAGATCGCCTTTCATCGGGTCTTCGAAGTTGCCGGTGGCGAGACCTGCGGGGCGGCGATATTTGCCGTTCCATGAATGGGTGAACTCGTGCGGAAGAAGGTCGGCGGTCAGCAGACTCAGGTTGTCGTCGATGAAGGTTTTCTCAGCGACGCGGTCGTCGCTCGACTGATGATGCTCCAGCCCGAAGTGCGCGACCTGATCGCTGAGGGTGACGAGGAAGTGATAGCTCGTATAGTGGTGCGACTGGAAGAGAGCTCCGGCTTCGCGCACCAGCTTGCCGTATGCGGTGATGGCTTCCTGACGTATGCGGAGGTCTTCGGGGCCGTCAGCTGCCATGTCGAGGTAGTGCTTCGGGGTGATTTCGGGCGCGAGCGGGACTTCCCTGAAGTATTTGCCGGTAAGCAGGGGAGAATCGATGAGTTGTTCGAGGGTGACGGTTTCGAAATCGACGTTTCCATTCGATTCGCCGCTTTTGGTGAGCGCCGTGCCGTATTGCCATCCGGCGGGGAGCTTTACGGAGGGCTGGACTTGTATGCCGGATGGGGAACGGCCCTCGGGATATAAGAGCACCTCGTTCCAGTTCAGAATGGCGAGGCTGGCGCTGGTTGAGGCTCCAGCGGAAAAGCCGGTAGCGGCTGCGGTGGCGAGGAAGTCGAGCTTCACTTCAAGCGAGGAGACACCCTCGGGCACCGCGAGATGAAAGGCGAACATGTTCACGTCGTCGCGACGCCAGGGGAGTTCGGCTCCGTTGGCGCGGATGACAATTCCGGCAAGATTATCGACGGGACCTGTAGGCGTGTGTTCGCCGGGGATCCATTTCGGATACATAAGGGTGAGCGGGCCGGGCTGCACAGGAATGGAGAGCGCAGCGTGCAGGATTTTTCGCGGCGCATCCGTAACGTCTACCGTTACGTGAATAGGAGGGGTCTGCGCCGCAGCGGTCAATGTGGCGAGAAAGAGGAAGGGCAGGAGATGAGCTTTCAAAAAAGGAGTCCTCGAATAAAGGCGTTCGACGGCCGGCTGGCGTTACGATTCCTGGACGCTTTCGACCGGAGGTCGGTGCCGCGCCGTCAGACCTACCAGATGCTACACTCCGGCCATGTCTCTGGGCATGACTCGCGGATTTTTTATCACCTTCGAGGGGCTGGACGGCTCGGGCAAATCCACGCAATTGCGCAAGCTGGCCGATTGGCTTAAGAGCGAGCACGGCGACAGGATTGTGATTACGCGGCAGCCGGGAGGGACGGAGGTCGGCAACCGGATACGCGAACTGCTGCTCGATTCGCGCACGCAAATTGCACCGCGTGCCGAGCTGGGGCTGATGTTTTCCGACCGCGCGCAGTGCATCGCCGAGGTGATTGCGCCAGCGCTGGCGGAAGGCAAGATTGTGGTGTGCGACCGCTTTACCGATTCGACCGAAGCGTATCAGGGTGGAGGGCGCGAGCTAGGCAGCGATGTTGTTCTGGAGCTGCACAAGGCCATCTGCGGGGGACTGCAACCCGATTTGACACTGCTGCTGCTTCCGGATTTCGCTCGATCTCTGGAGCGGGCACGCCGAAGGAACGGTCGCAAGGCAGGGCGAGGGCCGGACGAAAACCGTTTCGAGCGCGAGGATGAGGCGTTCTTCCGCCGCGTGTTCGATAAATTTTGCGAAATCGCGCGGCGCGAGCCGTCGCGAGTGGTTGTGATCGATGGTGACCAGGATATCCAGCAGATACACGACCGAATCGTAGAAATTGTGAAGGATCGGCTGAAGGGTCACTTCCATCCGCGTTAACCTGCGCTCGGAGTGTGGGTGCAGACTATGAATCGCGCGAAAATGCATTAGTCTGAAGCGTGAGCTTCGGCGATTTTCTGGGGAATGAAACTGTGGTGCGGCGGCTGCGCGAGGCCATCGGCGCCGGCCGCCTGCCTCCTGCGCTGATCCTCGCCGGGCCACGCGGGGCGGGCAAGTACACCCTCGCCATAAGGCTGGCACAGGCGGTGAACTGTCTCGATCCGGAAACATCCGATGGTCTGTCCGATTGCTGCGGTGTGTGCTCGAACTGCGTGCGCATTGGCGAAGCGCTCAATCTTGAGGCGCTGGTCGATCAGGCTATCGCCGCGCGCGAAGAATTGCGGGAGGTGGACAAGAAGGAGACGCGCATCCTTATCCAAACGCACCCCGACGTGCTGGTGGTTCCGCCCGATCCTCCGCAACTGCTGATCAAACTTGGCCAGGTGCGGACTGTGATTCGGGAAATCTACCGGATGCCGGCAGAGGCGCGGCGCGCGTTTTATATCTTCACGCAGGCCGCGTTTATGAAGGAGGCGGCGAATTCGCTTCTGAAAATTCTGGAGGAGCCTCCGGAGCACGCCAGCATCGTTCTGCTGGCGGAGAACCTGGGCGATCTGCTGCCGACGATTCGCTCGCGCAGCTGCATCTTCAGGCTGGGCGCGATTGCTCAGGAGCAGATCGAAAAGCTGCTTGAAGTTCGCAGGCCGGAGCTGCGTCCGGCGCAGCGCGTGCTGGTGGCGCGGCTGGCGGAAGGCGGGGTCGGCCAGGCGCTGGGATTCGATCTCGAAGCGTATCTCGCCAGCCGTACCGATGCGCTGGTTATTCTGCGGAATGCTGTGCGGGAGCCCGACTACTCTTCACTGTTTCGCATGACGGAGACATACCGGTCTGGAGCAGAGGGCCAGGAGAAGACGGCAGAGATGCTGAGGGCGATGATGTCTC
>JAFAMZ010000226.1 GCA_019232935.1 Silvibacterium sp. | reverse complement strand
CAGGCCGGCTCAAGCCCATCGCTAAGCCTGCCGTGGCACATGTCGCACTTGCCCACCACGCCGCGCTCTGGATTGAACTGAGGCACACTGTATGGGCAATTCCAGACGCAATATTGGCATCCGATGCATGCATCTGCAGAATGAAGCACGATTCCCGTGATGGGATCCTTGGTGTAGGCATTCACCGGGCATCCGCGCAGGCAGTCCGGATCAAGGCAATGGTTGCAGCCCATCGACACGTAGTGACGGCGGGTATCGGGATAAGTACCGCCTTCGATCTCTCCGATGCGCCGCCAATGAATGTCCGCCGGGTTCCCGTTTTGCTCGTTGCATGCTACCTCGCAGGAGCGGCAGCCGATGCACTTCGTCATATCGAAGTGAAAGCGGTACTGCTCTCCCGGCGCGAGCGGGCGGTCCGGCACCAACGCCGCCGAGGTTGCTGACTCCTCCAGGGGTGCGACCGTGAGACGCACGAGTCCGTCGCCTATACTCGCGCGCTCATGTAAGGGTAGAGACACTCAGACTCATCTCCTCGTAACGGCTCAATCTCCAATCAGTAAACGTCGCGGTGGTAGCGGTGATTGTCCTTCAGAGTGCGGACGTATTCCTTAGCGCCATCCTGGCTCAAGCCACCCTGTTGTTGGACAATCGTGTGCAGCGCGGAATCGACGTCCTTTGCCATGCGCGACGCGTCGCCACAAACGTAAATTCCTGCGCCATCCCGCAGCCACGCCCAGAATTGCGGCGCATTTTCGAGCATTCGGTCCTGCACATAAATCTTGTGCTCCTGATCGCGGGAGAAAGCTGTATCAAGACGCTTCAGGTGTCCGTCGGCCAGCATATCCTCCAGCTCTTCCCGGTAGAGAAAATCATTTGCCGAGTTACGCTCACCGAAGAAGAGCCAGTTCCGGCCCTTCGCTCCCTGCGCTCGCCGCTCATGTAGAAATGCGCGAAACGGAGCGATACCCGTGCCGGGCCCGATCATGATGAGCGGCATATCCGGATTTTCGGGAAGGCGGAATTTCTTGTTTGGCTGGATGTAGATCGGCAAGCGTTCACCAAGGGGCACGCGGTCGGCAACCAAAGTTGAGCAAACACCGCCACGTTCTCGATTGAGTGAGCGATAACGAACGACCGCAATTGTCGTGTGCACCTCCCCCATGTGAGTTGATGGGCTTGAGGAAATCGAGTACAGCCGCGGCGTCAGCTTTGGCAACAGGACGACAAGCTCGGCGGCGGTGTGAATGACTCCTGGACATTCATCGAGGAGATCGATGAGGCCGCGCTCGTAGACATACTTTTCCAACTGCTCCTGCCGGTCCGGCGCAAGCAGGCCGAGAAGTGTCTTGCATTGGGCCGCCGTGGCATATCGCTCAATCATCTTTTTGCTGAGTTTCGTGATGACAAGATGATGACGAAGGGCTTCCTCGATCGGCATTGTCCCCGCTTTCGGGATCTCCACTCGTTCCTGCCCGCTCAAGTGAAGCGCATTCAGAATGTGTTCAACCAGAGCAGGGTCATTTTGCGGGATGATCGCGCAGGCGTCTCCCGCTTCATACTTAATACCGGAGTTGGCAATCGACCAGGTGAGATGTAGAGTAAGTTTGCTCGATCCGTTCCGAGTGAGTGAGCGCTTCTCGATCAGCGGTGCGTGGTAAGGGTTGTCTCGCGAAGGGCTTGCAGACGCGGTGGCCGGCGCCGCTGCACCTGTAGCATTAGCCAGGACTGCAACGGACGCAGGAGTTGGCGACGGCTTGATCGATTCCGGCACCTTGTCTTCAAAATCGGCCGCGGCAATCTCATCCAGGCGCTTGAGCAGGATTTCCTTCCATTGCGCGAAGGGTGGGTCCACATCTACATCGCATTCCGCTCTCTCGCAGATGCGACTCGCCCCGAGAGAGGCCAATTTGTTATCCAGATCGATTCCGAATTTGCAGAAGGTTTCGTAGTGCCGGTCGCCGAGCGCGAAGACTGCGTACTGGAGATTCTCGTAACGGGGAAAATGCTCGATACAAACCTGCTCATAGAAAGGCTGCACCGCGTCAGGTGCGTCCCCCTGGCCGTAAGTGCTGGCAATGAAAATCGCGTACCGCTCGTCGGCGAGCGCGGCGGAAGTGTAGCCTTCGAGCGAAAGGATCGAAGCGTTGTATCCCTTGGTCTTGAGTTCCTCTGCCAGCTTGCGCGCGAGGCCTTCCGCGGTTCCGGTCTGGGAGGCATAAAACACCGTGACCTTCAACGGCTCGGGCTTGGCAATAGTAGACGGAGCGGGAGCGCTCGAGAACATTCCGGCCAGAAAGCCGTTCAGCCATGCGCGCTGCTCCTTTGAGAACGGCGCATCATCGGGAACAAATGGGACCATCGTCGGCATGCTTCAACTCGCCTTTTCGCTGCAAAATGACTTGAGAGATTCGATGTCGTGCCTGCGGCTGAATGAAAGGAACGACTCCTCAGGCCGGCGAAGCTTCATGTAGGAAGCGAAGAGCTTTTCCATTGCTGGAGGTAAATCGGAGAACTTGATCGCGGAGATCAGCTCGCGCCCCAGTCCCTGATCTATATCCGAACCACCCCCAATGACAACCTGATAGCCCTCCTCTCCTTCCACCTTAGTGGCCAGCAAACCGATGTCGCCGATGTAGTGCTGCGCACAGGAGTGAGGACACCCTGTGACGTGCAGATTCACAGCCTCCACGATGGCGAAGCGTTCATCGAGCATCGTTGCCAGCTCAACGGCATGTTGCTTGGTATCAGTAGCAGCGTAGCGGCAGCCTTTGTTGCCCGTGCAGGCTACAGTGCCGGACATCACGGCGCCCGCCTTGATACTGAGGCCGGCAGCAAGAAGCGATTCGGTCACTGCCTCAAGGTTCTCCGTAGCGATATTAGG
>JAFAMZ010000192.1 GCA_019232935.1 Silvibacterium sp. | reverse complement strand
GAGTACTCCGGCGTCGACCGCGATCCCGGCGGCCCTCAGCCGATCCATGCCCTGGCCGTTTACAGAGGGATTGGGGTCGCCGGCGGCCACCACCACCCTGTCCACGCCCGCTTGAATCAGCGCATCGGTGCACGGCCCCGTGCGGCCGGTATGGCAGCAGGGCTCCAGCGTTACATAGGCTGTCGATCCGCGCGCCTCGCTTCCGGCTTCTCTTAATGCCACAACTTCGGCGTGGTCCAGTCTGTCGTATTCGTGAAAACCCCGGCCGATGATCGCGTCGTCCTTCACTAGCACGCATCCAACGGCAGGGTTAGGAGAAGCGAGGGCCACGGACTGATGCGCCAGCTCAAGCGCTTCTTTCATCCAGCGCTCATCCTGGGTACTTCCGGTCTGATTGCTTTGCTGCGTGAAGGTCGGGTCGAGCACAGACATGCCTTTCAGCCTGTTGGTTTCTCTATTTGTCGAGGAGGGAGTCCACGAATGCGTCGCTGTCGAATGGCAGCAGGTCATCGATCTTCTCGCCGACGCCCACGTAGCGCACCGGCAGCTTCAATTCGCGAGCGATGGCCACCGCAATTCCTCCCTTTGCGGTTCCATCGAGTTTGGTGATGACAATACCGGTCACGCCGGCAGATTCAGTAAAGAGCCGCGCCTGCTGCAGGCCGTTCTGCCCCGTAGTGGCGTCCATCACCAGCAGCACTTCGTGCGGAGCATCGGGAACAAGCCGCTGCGTGGTGCGTCTCATCTTTTCGAGCTCGGCCATCAGATTATTTTTTGTGTGCAGGCGGCCCGCCGTGTCCACGATCAGAAAATCGATGCTCCGCGCCTTCGCGGCATTCAGAGAATCGAAGAGGACCGCCGATGGGTCGCCGCCCTGCCGCGATTTGACGAGCTCTACGCCGCTGCGCTGGCTCCAGACCTCGAGTTGCTCGATGGCCGCGGCGCGAAATGTATCGGCTGCACACAGGAGCACTGTCTTTCCTTGCGCCCGGAGATGGGCGGCCAGCTTGCCGCTTGTTGTGGTCTTTCCGGTGCCGTTGACCCCGACCAGAAGAATTACTTCAGGAGGAGTCTGCACCCTGCGTGGAGTGCGCTGCTGTTCATCCAGTATCGCCTTCAGTTCAGTCTTGAGCAGGTCCTTCAACTCCGCGCCGTCTCGAATCTGCTGTCGTTTCGCCCGCTCGCGCAAAGTTGTGACGATCTCGGCAGCTGTATTGACCCCGATGTCGGACGCAATCAGGCTCATCTCCAGCTCTTCGAGTGCCGCCTCATCTACCGTCCGGGTCAGCGAAAGAACGCTGTCAATGCGTTCCTCCAGGTTCTCGCGCGTGCGCGAGACCGCCTCACGCATCCGGTCGAGAAAGCCCTTCTTTTTGGGCTCTTCCTCTTCCTTCAGGCTGCCGAACAGCGTTTGAATCATGACAGCATGTTCCTCACGGTCCTCTGTTTTCGATAGTAGCAATTCAGACGCCGTTGTCTGAGAGCTGAAAACGGGCGTCAGAATATCTCGGAAAGTACGCGTGGTTGCTGGGGAAAGGAGACAGGGGGACGCGGGCTCTTGACGACGATCTTGCCGCGCCTCACGAGGGCAATCAAAGCACTCACCGCCGAGGGATCGTAACGCTTGCCCGCGAGCCGGTTCAGCACCTCCAAAACATATTCGGCATCCATTGCTGCCTGGTAGGGACGGGCCGTGGTCATGGCATCGAAGCTGTCCGCCACAGCGATGATGCGCGCCATCGTGGGAATCTGATCGCCGCGCAGTCCATACGGATAACCCTGCCCGTCAAGCGATTCGTGATGCAGTTCCACACCCGGAATCAAATCGGCGAGGGCGTCGATGGGCCGCAGGATCGACGCCCCTCTAACGGTGTGCGCCTTTACGATCTCGAACTCTTCCGGCGTGAGCGGCGCTTCCTTTCTTACAATCGCATCTTCGATGCCCAGCGTTCCGATGTCGTGCAGCAGCGCGGCAAGACGGATGCGTTCCACTTCCTCTGAGCCGACACCCAGCTCGCGCGCAATGTCGGCCGCATAAACGGCCACACGGTCGGAGTGTCCGCGCAGATAATTCGTGCGCTCATCGACCGCCTTGGCGAACATCCGGATCAGATCGGAAAGCGTCGTGTAATTCTGGCTTGCTTCAATCTGCTTATCGAGAAAAAGGTTCTCCAGCGTACGCAGAGCCATTTGCCACTCCGCTGCCGGCTCTTCATAGAGCGTGCCGCGCAGCCGGATCGCCGCCGTTTCCGCCCGTTGCAGCGACCTCGATTGGATGGTCTCGGAAAAGCTGTGGCTCAGGCCGGTGAGCCTGCGGCCGGCAAGCAGGGCGAGGGCTGCCCAGAACAGCAGAATCCCCGCCATCAGGGCCAGAACACCCCAATGAAGGCGCGCAGAGACATATAGCAGGACCAGGCTGATGACAGACGCGCCGCTCAGGGAGAAAAACACCCGCCAGAAAACTCTGCGGCGAATTGAACGTCTGTGGGCCATGAGATAGGGATATCCCGTCGGATGGGAATTACCATCCTGCCCCAGTCTAACCAGATGGAAAGCGCTTGCATCTCACACGAAAGTCGTAGAGTTACGACACATTACCAATAGGCATTGTTCGTGCGATTCATCTCATCTGTTCATCCCGGCCGGGCCTGCTCATCAGCTCCTGTATCGCCTGCCGGACATGCTTTTCACCCAGAAGAATCGCCTGCACCTGCTCGGCGATGGGCATCTCTACTCCCCGCCCCCGGGCGAGTCCCAGCGCGGCTGACGTGGTCCGCACTCCTTCAGCCACCTTGCCGCTTAGTCCGTCGAGAATCTCCGGCAAGGGACGGCCTTTGCCCAGCTCAATCCCGACCCACCGGTTGCGGGAAAGCGCTCCCGTGCAGGTGAGCACCAGGTCGCCGATACCCGCGAGGCCGGCCAGCGTCTCCTGCTTGCCGCCGCACGCGATGGCCAGCCGTGTAACTTCTGCAACTCCGCGTGTAATAAGGGCAGCGGTGCTGTTATGGCCCAGGCCAAGGCCGGCTACGATCCCGGCAGCTATCGCAATGACATTTTTCAGCGCTCCCCCCATCTCCACTCCAATGACATCGTCATTGGTGTAGAGACGGAGCGTCCCGCTCCCGAATTCCTGCTGGATGCGGGTGGCAAGTCCGGCATCCGTCGACGCGACGGTGACCGCGGTCGGCGAGGCCGCCGCGACTTCCTGCGCGAAGGAGGGCCCGCTGAGCACTGCGCATCCCAGCGCGAGGCGATGAGGCGTGAGTACCTCCGCAATCACCTGGCTCATGCGCAGACATGTTCCATCCTCGATTCCCTTGGTCGCGCTGACGAGGAGTTGGTCGCCTTTCAGATACGCGGCAAACAGCTCATAAGACCTGCGTACGTGATGCGACGGCATCACGCTGACGATGATCTCTGCATCTCGCAGTGCCTCTCCAGCGTCGCTCGTCACCAAAATCTGCTTCCGCAGCGGAAATCCCGGGAGGAACGCCTTGTTTTCGCCCGAAGCCCGAATCTCGGCCGCGACTTCCGGCGAGTGCGTCCATAGCGTAATGGCGTGGCCGCCCCTGCGGTCAAGACTGAGGGCGAGGGCGGTCCCCCAGGCTCCGCCGCCCATGACGGCGATCCGGCTCATGCCGCGGCCTTTGCTTTGCCGAAGCGGTATTCGGTGCCGTGCAACAGCCGTCCGATATTTTCATGATGCTTGGCAATGACCAGCAAGGGAGCGAGGATCACAACTGCCGTCAGGCACGTTCCGTATGCATCATGGGGGAACAGAAGAGCGAATGCCGGGAATGCCGCTGCTCCGAGGATCGATGCAAGCGAAACATACCGCGAAAGGGCGAAGACGAGAACGAACACAGCCAGCGACGCCAATGCTGCCCAGGATGCCAGTCCCAGAAAGACTCCGAACGCCGTCGCTACTCCCTTACCACCTTTGAATCGGAGCCATACCGTGTAGATATGTCCGATTACCGCACAGATGCCGGCAATCGCGACCGCATTTCTGAGTGGGACCCCGAGTCGGTCTGCGGCATATTCCGCAAGAAGAACCGCGCAGTAGCCCTTGAAAACATCGAGAAGAAATGTCAAAGCTCCCAGCCCTTTTGCCCCTGACCGGATGACGTTGGTCGCGCCAATGTTGCCGCTGCCCTTGGAACGGATGTCTTCCTTACGAAAGATCCTGACCAGCAAAAAGCCGAACGGGATGGAGCCCAGCAGGTAAGCCGCCAGGGCGATCGAAAAATATGCGACTGCAGGCATTGCGCTATGAGTTTAGCAATTTACATAAGCCGCCGCCGGACCATGTCCAGCGCGGTTTGGCTGGCCAATTGGCGGATACGCTCGCGGTCGCCGCCGAAGCGGCGCTCGACCACTTCGGTCTCATCGCGGTCACTGACGCTGAGATAAACAAGTCCCACGGGCTTCTCCTCAGTCCCGCCGCCTGGCCCCGCGACTCCGGTCACCCCCACGCCTACGGTAGTGTCGCAGCGCTCGCGAATACCCTGCGCCAGAGCTGAGGCTACTTCGCGGCTCACTGCCCCGTGACGCTCGATCAGCTTTGGATCGACCCCGGCAAACTCCGTCTTCAGCTCGTTGCTATACACAACCGCTCCTCCCGCAAATGCCCGTGAGCTGCCGCTGACCCTTGTAAGCCGCTCGGCGATGAGGCCCCCGGTGCAGCTCTCAGCGACCGAAAGCGTCGCGCCGCGCATCTCGAGGTAATAGAGCACGATCTGTTCCAGCGTCTCGCCCTGCGACGAATAGATATGATCCTCGAGCTCCTCCTCTATCTTGCCCGCCAGCGAATCGACCCGCGCCTGCGCCAGCTCGATGGCCGGTTTGCTGCACAGAAGATTCAGCTGAATGTCGCCGAGATGCGCCAGGATCGTCGTCTCCACGTCGGTGTACTGCGTATAAATGGGAGCGATGCGCGCATCGGCCGCCGACTCGCCAATAAGAGCGGCCTTGAGCACCCGCGTGGCTATAAATCTCCGCGGCAGGGCTTCCCGCAGCAGCGGCATGCATTCCTCGTCGAACATCGGCTTCATCTCCGATGGAACCCCCGGCAGAAGCATCAGCAGCTTGCGATGCTTGCCATAAACAATGTCCAGCCACTGACCCGGTGCCGAGCCGCGCGGATTGTCCAGCACCACCGCGCCGTCCAGCACGTCGGCCTGCTTCTCATTGTTTCGGGTCATCGTGATGCGCCATGCCGCGGCGCGCGCGTAGAGCTGCGCGATGAGATCGGGATTGCGCTTGAGCCCGATTCCCAGCGCTTCGGCCGTCGCTTCGCGCGTCAGGTCGTCTTCGGTAGGGCCAAGGCCGCCGGTGATTACGACGATATCGGTTCGCCCAACCGCATTTCGAATCGCGTCTGCCAGATGCTTCAGGCGGTCGCCGACCACGGTCTTGAACGCGACGCTTACGCCCAGCTGGTTCAGCCGCTCGGTAATGTAAAGGGAATTGGTGTCCTGCCGCCAGGGAGTCAGCAACTCCGAGCCAATAGCGATGATCTCCGAGTTCATCGAACCCCGACACTATCTACAGGTCCGCAGCCGCGAACCGCGGGCCCGTAATCGAAATGAAAGTTGAGATAGGCGCATCAGAAGGCGCGCCAGCCCTCAATTCCCAACGCTACATGATATACGGCAGTATTGGTGGCTACGAGTGCGTTACCGCCGGGTACGAAAGTAAACCCCACGATTCCCGAGCCGGCGACAACCAGGTGGGCCTCGCCGCTTTGTGTGATGCGCACCACACCACGTCTGCCGTTCAGCGACGCAGCCGCATAAACGCTCCCGGCGATATCCACTGCCAGCCCCTGCGGCCTTCCCAGCCCGCGATAGAAGACGCTGGTCGCCCCATCCCGGTCGATGGCGTAGATGTTGTCGAAGCTCGATGTGGTCGGGCCTGAGACGTAGAGCGCCCCGTCGATTCCGAATGCAAGATGATATGCGGCTACGCTAGGCTCGAGAGTGGCAAAAACGAATATCTGGCGATCGGGTGCGATCTTGAAGATCGTCCCGCTTCGGTCGCCTACATAGAGGTTTCGCTCAGTGTCGAAAGCCAGTCCTGTGGCAGTTCCCATTCCCTCGGCGTAGACGCTCGTTGCTCCTGCCGGGCTCACCCGATATACCGTCCCCTCCTGGCGCGAGGAAACATAGATGTTCCCTTCCGTATCGGTTGCCAGACCGGTTGCATTCATGATGCCGCTGACAAAAGGCCGCATTTCCCCGTGTCGCTCGACCCGGAAGATCGAAACCGGCGTCTCCTGTCCGCGCGAGCCGGAAAGCGTGAGATAGATGTTTCCTTGCCGGTCGACCGCCGGGTTCGCCACCATGTGCACGCCGGTTGCGATCTGCGCGCCGACTTTCAGCTCTACCGCGTTGCTCTGGGCCCCATTGCGCAGAATGCGCAGTTTTCCGGTTTCAGCCTCCTCAGGGACGCGAAGCACCATGCGCTTTCCTCGGCTCAGCACCACCGGAGCCGCCAGGTCTCCAAGCATGGGGACAGGCCGTCGAAAGGAAACCGGGCCCAGATTCGTGCCCACAATTTCCACTTCGCCGCCCGGCAGAGCGGCATTCGGCTGAACAGACTCTATTCGTGGGGAATGGCCAGCGTCGGATTTGAGAAGAGGCGCCATACTCTACAAGACAATTTTAGACCGGACAGCTACCACCAGTGATGTACGGCAAGCCCGGCCATCAGAGCATAAATGCCAGCCGCAACATCGTCCATCATGATGCCCAGGCCGCCACGCAGCTTTTCCAGTTGCCGTGCCGGCCACGGTTTCACAATATCGAATAGACGAAACAAGGCGAAAGCAAGTACGACATGCCTGATATCCACCGGGCATGCGATGAGCGCGAACCATTGCCCCGCCACTTCGTCGATGACAACGTGCCCGGGATCCTCGCTGCCGCTCTCCCGCTCGACGACCGAAGCCGCGGGTATTCCGGCCACAGTGATTCCGACTCCTATTGCCGTCGTCGCAAAAGCTAATTCGATGGTGCTGAAATGGACTGCGCGCGCGGCAAAATACCAGATCGCGGCTGCGGCTGCGGATGCCCAGGTTCCCGGTCCCGGGCCGATCAGGCCGATTCCGCAGAAAGTGCCGATGGTCCAGGCCCATGCGGTCTGCGTTCTGCGCTCTGAGCCATGTGCCGGGTCAGGAGCCGTCGTCATCGTCCTTTGGCCGGCCGCCCCCGGGATTCAAGCCCTCGAGTACATCGGGATCGAGCACAGGTGAGGAGATGCGATAGCCTCCGCTGGCCCATTTGCCGAGATCGATCAGGCGGCAGCGGTCGCTGCAGAAAGGGAAGAATTCGTCGTCGGCTGTGACCAGAGTCTTGCAGGTCGGGCACCGCAAGGCGACCTCTTTGTTCATAGCTACTCTCCGCTGGCCCCAATGACGCGCGCGATCACATCGTAGTGGTGGGCTTCGGTTATCTCGCAGCGATAGAACCGGCCCGATTCCAGTTTTTCAAACGGGCCGAAGTCGTTGATGTAGACCTTGCCATCGATCTCCGGAGCGTGGAACTCTGAGCGGCCTTCCCACAACAGCGGAGTCTCGTCCGACTCGTCCTCCGCGAGGACATCCAACTCGCGCCCGACCCATGCTTCCTTGGCCTGACGGCTGATGCGCTGCTGAATCTTCATCAGCTCGCGCTTGCGCCGCTCGATGGTGCGCGCCGGAACCTTCTCGTTCATCCCGAATGCCTTCGAACCCTCTTCGTCCGAGTATCCGAAAACGCCGAGCCAATCGAACTTTGCCGCCCGGACGAAGTCGCACAGGGCTTCGAAGTCAGCCTCTGTCTCGCCCGGGAACCCCACGATGAATGACGTCCGCAGCCCGATGCCCGGCAGGGCTGCGCGGACCTTCTCCAGAGTCTTCAGGAAAATCTCTGCGTTTGCTCCGCGCTTCATCGCCTTCAGCACCGGCCCCGACGCATGCTGCAGCGGCACATCAAGATATCTGCAGATATTCGGATGCTTTGCCATGGTCTCGAGAAGCCGGCCCGTAATCTTGTTCGGATACGCGTAGAGAAACCGCAGCCATTTGAGCCCGGGAATCGTTGCCAGCCGGTCCAGCAACTGCGCCAGCCCATCCTTCAGGCCTAGGTCTTCGCCATAACAGGTAGTGTCCTGCCCTATCAGCGTGATCTCGCGGACGCCCTGCATAACCAGGCTCTCAGCTTCGGCAATAACAGACTCGAATCGGCGCGAGCGAAACTTGCCGCGCAGATTCGGAATCACGCAGAAGCTGCAGGGATGATCGCAGCCTTCGGCAATCTTGATGTACGCCGAAGCCTTCCTGGTCGCCAGCAATCGCGGCGTGGTGTGGTCGTAGAGATATTGCGGCAGGTGTGTGTCGGCGCCATCCCACGTGTTGCGCGAGAATCGCCCCTGCGACTCACGCAGATCGCCCTCGGGGCGGGAAACTGCACCCAGAATCCGGAATGGCGAATCCGCAACTGCCGGCTCGGGAGCATTCACTCCGGCGGCTGTGAGAATGCTCTCCAGCTCGCCCGTGCCCACGACGGCGTCCACTTCGGGAATGTTCTTCCGAATCTCGTCCCGGTAGCGCTCGACCAGGCATCCGGCGACGATCAACCTGCGCGCCCGACCCGATGTCTTGTGCTGCGCCATCTCCAGGATCGTATCGACGGACTCCTGTTTCGCGGCATCGATAAACGAGCAGGTGTTAACGACGAGAATCTCAGCGGCGCCGACATCGGAGGTCATCTCGGCCCCGGCCCGGTCAAGCAGGCCCATCATGATCTCGCTGTCCACGAGGTTCTTCGGACACCCCAGCGAGACAAACCCGATCTTCGGGCGCGCCGTTGTCTGGCTTATTTTTTCGGAATCGACGGCGCTGGCGGCAGTCCCGTCGAGGAGAGCTTCAGTCACCTCTCTATTTTACTGGAGAAGGAGGGTGATCCTGGACGACTCAGGTCCGGCTTAATCGAGCAGTTCCTCGATCTCGGAAATCTGGAAATGGATCTTCTCTCCTGGCGCTCCGAAGGTCGAAGAAGGGTTCAACCTTCCATCTTCGAATCGCCATGACTTGGGGCCCTTCGGATCGATTACCCAGATCTGCGAGATTCCCATGGCGGAGTAGTCGTTCAGCTTGCGCATCATGCGAGTCATCGTGTCCTCTGGCGAGAGCACCTCGAAAACCGCAATCGGCGGGTGAGTGATGATCTGCTCGATAGGGCGATCGCGGTCCAATCCGGTGACATCGGGGACCCGGTAGCGGGTGGGCGCGACCTGCACGCGCAACTCAGGCTTGGAGCGGGTGTTCCACTCCTTTTCGTGTATCCAGAACCATTTGAGGA
>JAFAMZ010000158.1 GCA_019232935.1 Silvibacterium sp. | reverse complement strand
CAGACTCCGCCTTACAAATGGTGGAACTGGCACGACAACTATGGCGTCGAGTCCACCCCCAACGCACAGTGGGTCGACATCATCACCGACCCTGAAGGAGCCGCGTTGCGAAGGCGCGACGAAGAGAGGAAAGCGAGCTGAAGGGGTCGCCCCTCATCGAGAGAGCCAGGCCGGCAAAAGCCATCGGCTATCTGCCCCACGAACGTCTTCGCTTGTGGGGCAGCTCAGGAGTGAGCCATGAACTGCTGCCATGCACAAAAAGAGCGAAGGCCGCACCGCCGCCGGTGGCGCAGCATGGGCGGATTTACAGCTTCGGGCGCGCTGCTGGTCCTCTTGCCTAAGTGTCCCATGTGCATTGCCGCCTATCTTGCTCTTTGGACAGGGGCTGGCGTGGCGATGCCCGTTGCCACCCATCTGCGTCCGCTGCTGGAGATCATCTTCGCCGCCTCGGCCCTTCTGCTCCTCGTACGACACATGGCTTTGCGGCGCGAGGTGAAGTGAATCGGCCAGCTCCGGCAATCGTTCGCTCTATCTCCGCGCACTCGGCCCCTGCTTTGACAGGACTTTTGCCCGTGTTGCATGTTTTCCTGTGGGGCGGTATTCCAGACTGGTCGTTGCCATCCTGCTGGCAGTCTCCTCCGTGCTCGTGCACGGTCAGGCTGCGCCCGGCGCCGCCCCGGCCCATCCCACGAGCAAGCCGTACACGGGCGATTTTTCGATCTTCGAATACCCGGAACGGGACGCCAGACTTCAGCCCCAGCGCATCCTCACGCTTCTCGGTGTGCGCCCCGGATCCTCCGTGGCGGATATCGGAGCTGGCGGCGGATGGTTCACGGTCCGGGCAGCCCAGCGAGTCGGACCGGATGGCACCGTCATTGCTGAAGACATCAATCCTGAGGCAATAAAAGCAATAAGCGCTCGTGCTCAGCGAGAGCATCTACCGCAGATCCGTGCGGTGCTCGGCCTTCCCGAGGATCCAAAACTGCCTCCAGACAGCATTGACGCCGTTGTAATGCTCAAGACCTATCACGAGAATGCTCATCCGCTGCTGCTCCTGCGAACCCTTGTTCCGTCAATGCGGCGCGGAGCAAAACTGGCCATCATCGACCGTAATGGAAACGGTGCGAATCACGGATTGGATGAGGCGATCGTCGTCAGCGAGCTCAGCGAAGCAGGATTCCGGCGTGTCGCGCGTTACGACTTCACCAAAGCCGATGGAGAAGACTATTTCCTTATCTTTGAGCACCAGTAGAGCGGCGGTATGCTCGTGAGTTGCGCCGCCTCCGCAGGTCTCAGAAGAGCCTCGATGCTCACTGCGCTTTGAACAGCCGTCCCAAACCTCAGAACCATGCCCCGGTGAATCCGTAGAAGAGCTGAGTTCGAGAGACTTAATTGTCTCAAAGGGCTGATCGGGAGCGGCTGAGGTCTGCGCCACTTAGCGGCTCGCGCATTTCGCTCTTGTCAAGACGTCCCAAAATAAGGCACAATCCGAATTCGAAAGTAGGCCCTTTCCTTTCTCCACTTCGCCACTTGCGCGACGGGCTGAATCCCAGCACGACTGCAATGCTTTGTTATTTTTGCTCGAAATATGCAAGCGATAGCAGATCGAAGTCTGCGCGGCGAGTGAGACATTCCAGAAGCCCATCGTAAGTCGATCGGGGGTAGCTCTCCCCGCACAGTTCAATTCACCTGCTCGAATTGGAGGCGTTATGAGGGCTTGTGCGCGGGCATTGGTTGTACTTGCAACATGTGCTTCCCCGTTATTTGCAACAGTTACAGTTACGTCTCCAAAGATCGGTCAGACCGTGAATTCACCGGTCTCTTTTGTCGCCACGGCCGCAACGAGTACGTGCTCGAAAGGTGTGGCTTCGATGGGCGTTTACGTCGCCTACGTCAAGATCTATGTCGTGAAGGGCGCCACCATGCATACGGCCCTTGCGATTGCCCCCGGGACGCATCACATCGTGGTGGAGGAGTGGGACTACTGCGGCGGCGCCACGTTGACTCCGGTAGACCTCACCGTAGCTGGCGTTGCCGTGAAGTCGCCCGTTGCAGGGAAGACTTTTAGTTCTCCCGTAACCTACCTGGCCACAGCCGTCACCACCTGTTC
>JAFAMZ010000056.1 GCA_019232935.1 Silvibacterium sp. | reverse complement strand
TAACCAAAGACCACATCCTCTACTCTATTGAAGAGGTTCATGCTCATGCGGTACTCCCAGACGGAGACGATCGCGATGAACGCCATCAGGAACACGAGCCTTCGGACGAACCGCTCGCGCATATCGCCCCGCTCGAGCAGCAACTTGCCCAGCATGTAAGGCATCACGCCGCGGAACAAAATGTCGAAGAAGATCAGGCCGGCGGTGCCCATATCGGAGTGCAGAACCTCCGTCAGCACCGCTCCTCCCGTAAAGAGCGCAAGCCACAGATCAGAGCGCGTAAACTTCCACTCTCTACCGTAGCGTATGAGCAGGAATATCGCTATGGGTGTGAGAGGAGCAGATCCGAAATCCAGGCCAGGCATGTGTGGAAGCCGGAACCCATAGATATAAGGAATAAAAAGAAAGCAGGGCAGATAAACATCAAGGACAGCAGCCTCAAGCGACCGCGCCTTGATCCAGAAGATACTGAAAAGCAATACAAGAAATACTGTCGCTGTCATTTCCGGCTCGCGGGTCCACACGGGGGATTCATTCGTGGCCTCGTCACGGACTTTGAATGCTACGAAGGCTCAATTGTGCTGCCCAATGCAACGGCACACTCCCTACTCGATACTATGGTCTCGCGTTTGCCTGCCGGGGGCCATGCAACCTAAGTAGTACATGCAACCTAAGTAGTATATGGCGGGTTTCAGCCGTTTCTTTTCTGCTCTCCGGCGTCGAGGGCCAAATCTTCGACGACATTTTCGTCATAGCCTTCGAGTTCTGCAAGCAAACCCTGGTCGCTGAGGTCCAGCGGACGCGAGTGTTTCCAGTCATTCTTGAGCACGTCATGAATTCGATCGACGACGTGCTTGTCCCGCACTTCGATGGCCAACTCCCGCCGGCTGTCAAAGCTGCCCGGAGCCAGATTGATCGATCCGATAATGGTCCGTTCCGCGTCGGCCAGCAACACCTTGGCATGAAGTTTGACGTGCTTGAGCTTGTGAATCCTGATACCCACGTCGCGAAGGATCCGCAATCCGCTTACACCCTCGACGAGCTTGTCCCTCTTCAGCTTGTGAGGAGGCCGCGCCATCACGTGCACGTGGACGCCGCGCTCCTTTGCACGCACAATATGTTCGATAATCACCGGATCCTGGTAGCGTTCGTTCTGCAGCCACAGCGAATGCCTCGCCTCATCGATAAGCTGGCCGATCCGCTGCCTGCCGTTGCCGACGCACCAGACGAGCCGCGAACGATCGCCCGGCGTGAACCGGGCGCGCGCCCAGTCCGCTTCAAAGCACTCGATAATTTCAGCCACCTCGTCCTGGTCTTTGGTGACTATCGCGTAATCTCGCGTTTCAGTCAGATTTTTGGTCTGCCAGTTCAACGATTTGACATAAGCGGCCTCGCCGTCGACGACCATGGACTTTTCATGCGTGACGTCGAATGCGGGGTTACTGTCGATGACCTCGATCCCAGCCGCGCTCAGCTGCCTTCGCGTTCCTTCGTTTTCCTCTTCGCCGCTGCGGCGGGCAGGATTGAGCATGATGCGGACATCCACGCCGCGGCGGTGCGCGCCAATCACTGCTTTTAGCAGGGTGGGATCGGAGAAGAGGAACATCTTGATCCGAAGGGATTTTTTCGCGTTGTCGATAGCGTCGACGATCGGCCGGGCGGAGTCGTCCGGCAGAACAATCACTGAGCGGGACATGGGTTCCTCGGCGCCGGTACAAATAATCCAGGCGCGGTGATACGTTTTTACCGTCTGCGATACCCATTGACAAGCATCGTCAGATTTCGACTTTGGCCGCGCCAGGCTGAAATTGTGTTCGATACAGCCCGGCATAGATGCCGTCGCGGCTAAGCAGTTGGTCGTGAGTTCCGTTCTCAGCAACTACGCCTTTGCTGATCACAATGATCTGGTCCGCGTCCCTGATCGTGCTGAGCCGGTGCGCAATGGTAATTACGGTCCGGCCCTTCATAAGCCGTTCAAGAGCGTCAATGACCAGCTTTTCGGACTCGCTGTCGAGAGCTGCGGTGGGCTCGTCGAGGATAAGAATGGGGCTGTTGCGGACGACAACTCGAGCAATACCGATCCGCTGACGTTGCCCGCCTGAGAGAGTCGAACCGCGCTCTCCGACCATCGTGTCGTATCCGTTCGACATGCGGCAGATGAATTCGTCGGCATTGGCCAGCTTTGCAGCTTCGATGATTTCGCTGCGTGTGGCACTCGGCCGGCCAAAGGCGATGTTTTCAAGGATCGTGCCCCGAAAGAGCACGGTTTCCTGGAGTACATATCCGATCTGTTGCCGCAGGGCTGCGAGTCTGTAGTCGGCGACGTTGATGCCGTCGATACGGATAGCACCGCCCTGGACATCATAGAAACGGGGAATGAGACTGACGATGGTCGATTTTCCGGCGCCGGTAGGGCCGACGAATCCGACGAACTGACCCGGCTTGATGCGGAAGCTCACATCGGTGAGAATCGGAACTCGCGGGTCGTATCCGAAGACGACGTGCTGGAACTCGATGTCCCCCGCCAGCGATTCCGGTTCGAGGGCGTTCGGCTTCTCGGGTACAACGGTATCGGTGTCAAGAATCGCGCGGACCCGCTCGGCCCCAACCGCCGCCTGGGCAATCGCATTGGTTGTCGTGGCAAGATCCTTGACTGGCTTGAAGAAGCGGGCCAGGTAGGCGAGGTATACCGTGAGTTCTCCGACTGTCATCGAGCCGGCCAGAATAAGCGCTGCTCCGCGCCAGAGCACCACAGCGGTGCAAAGCGCCACGGTGATGGTCACAACCGGTGAGAGCAGGGCCTTGACGCTGCGCGCTTTCAGAGCGGCGCTGACAGTGGCATGGCTTACTTCATCGAGCAGGGCTTCTTCGGCCCTTTCGTGGCCGAACGCTTTGACAACCTGAATCGATTCAAGTCCCTGCTGGACCACCGCCACAATCTCGCTTTGTTCCTTTCGGACTTCGCGGGTCGCTTTTTTGACTTCCTTTTTAAATCGCGAGACGAACAGCAGCAGGAAGGGAGTGACGGCCAAGGCGATCAGCGTGAAATCCCAGTTCAACCAAAACATCAGACCCAGCATGCAGACGATGGTGAGCAGGTCGACGAGGATATCGAGGGTGGAGGAGGACGCGAACCCCTGTATGGTCTGGATATCGGTTGTGATGGTGCTGAGAATGGTCCCGGTCTGGTGGGTGTTGTAGTACGCCAGCGATAACCGCTGGAGGTGGTGGTACATGCGCCGGCGCAAATCGTGCGCGACATACTGGCCCACGCTTTCGGTGTAGTAGTTATCGATATAGGAGGCCGCCGCCCCGGTGATGGAGATGAGGACGAAGGCTACCGCGGCTATGGAGGCGAAGTGGAGTTTCGATCCGCCCTCGGCTGCCGGTCCGAAGAAGTGATGGAGCCAAGGCGACAGCTTGCGGTTTCCGACCACGCTGTCGAGGATGACCTTGAGCGGCCAGGGTGCGGCAAGGCTGGTAAGCGTCTCGATCAGCATTGCCAGCAGAATGAAAACCAGCCTCCCGCGATAGGGCCTGATTAGACCTGCAACAAACTTCAGCACGGATGGACCTCTGCTGATAAACGGCCGGGTGCTGCACTGAATTCCTATCAGTCTATCCGCAAAGGGGTGGGACGGCGCTGTTCTGCGCCGATTTGAAGCACTTCCCGACCGGGCCACAAAGAGCCGTACCGGAGTCTACTTGCAGGGCGTTCGTTTCCTGGGTCTCATCTTTGTGATGCGCAAAGGATTTCAGGCGAGTCTTATATACTGACAGACGGCTTAAGGCCCTAATGGCAAACATCAAGGGAAAAAACCGCAACGCTGTGTGGATTTGGGCCATAGCGGCGGTAGCGCTGGTCGGGGTGTTTTACCTGGTGCGCATTGCTACGCGCACGCGGGTTCCCGTTCGCATCGCGGCAGCGGAGCGGGGTGAGTTGAGGAGCACCATCTCGACGAATGGCAGAGTCGAGCCCCAAGTGAACTTCGAGGCTCACGCGCCCTATTCGGGTCTGATCAAGGACCGTTATGCGCATGAGGGGGAGCGGGTTACCCAGGGTGAACTGCTCGTGGAACTGGATGGCACCGATGCGCGCACCCGCCTGGCCGAGGCGCTGGCCAACCTGCGAAACACCCAGGCGACCTACAACTCGATGGTGAAGGGCGGAACGCAGGAAGAACGGCTGGCCCTCAACGGCGATATCGTGCGAATGAAATCGGAGCACGAGCAGGCGGAGCAGAACCTGAATGCTCTCAAGAAATTGCAGCTTACAGGCGCGGCTTCTGCCAGCGAGGTCGCCGCTGCCGAGCAGCGGCTTGCTGCCACCAACGTCTCCATGGAACTGCTTCAGCAGCGCAAAACCAAGCGCTACGACGCAGGAGACCTGGAGCGCGCAAAGACGGCTTTCGAACAAGCCCAGGCGGCCTATGCCGCGGCGCAGTCGGTGCTCAGCCAAGCCGATGTGCGCGCCCCGTTTTCGGGCACGGTCTATTCTCTTCCCGTGTCGAAGTCGGAGTATGTACAGCAAGGCGCTCTCCTGCTTCAGATGGCGGATCTTTCGAAGTTGCAGGTGCGGGGATATTTCGACGAGCCTGAAATAGGAAAGCTGCACGTCGGCCAGCCGATCACGATCGAGTGGGACGCCAGACCGGGCAAGGAGTGGCATGGTCATATCGCCCGGGTGCCCTCCACGATCATTACCTACGGAACCCGGAACGTCGGTGAGGTGCTCATCACCATCGACGACGCTCAGGGCGACCTGCTGCCGAATACCAATGTGCGAATCACGGTCATTGTCGCCAACGAAGGCGATGCGCTCAATGTTCCCCGGGAAGCCCTCCATACCGACCGGGGTAAGTCGTACGTCTTCCGGATTGTGAACGGAAAGCTTCGCAGCACCGAGGTTCGGGTGGGCAGTCTGAACCTCACGCAAGTGGAAATTCTAAGCGGCCTTAAGGAGGGCGACGAGGTGGCTTTGGGCAGCACTAACGGGGTACCACTTGTAAACGGAATGCCGGTAATCGAAGGCAGATAGGGAGTACCGGAAGTGAAGCAGAGGTGAAGGCAGTTTTGTGGATCGTTGCGGCGATTTGCTGTCTGCTGTCCGTTGAAGGGGTGGGTTTCGCAGGCATGTCCCGCGAGACAGCCGATGCAGTTCGGTCGGCCCTGAACAGCGGGCATGCCGCCGATGCGCTCGAAATGCTGAGCTCGGTGCTAACGTCCAATCCCAAGGATGCCGAGGCCCTGAACCTTCGCTGCCGGGTGTATTACTCCGAAGAGCAATGGGACCAAGCGATCACGGCGTGCGAACGGGCAGTACAGATTGACACGGGCAACAGCAGGTATCACATGTGGCTGGCCAGAGCGTATGGAAAGAAAGCGCAGGGACTGAGCCTGATGGCGGCGTATAAGATGGCCCGGCTGATTCGGGCAGAATTCGAGGCGGCGGCGAATCTGGACCCGAAGAACGGCGAGGCGCTTTCTGACCTGGGAGAGTTCTATACCGAGGCTCCAACCATTGCTGGCGGAGGATATGGCAAGGCGGAGGCGGTCGCCCGGCAACTTGACGCGATTTCACCTGAGCGGGCTCTGGAACTCCGGGCGCAGATCTACGAACAGAAAAAAGACTATGCCGCAGCGGAAAAGGCACTCAGGGCGAAAATATCCGAAACGCATTTGCCAGCTCAGGCCTGGATGGATCTGGCCAGCTTCTACGAGCGGCGGCAGCGCTGGGAAGATATGCTTTCGGCACTCAAGGCCGGAGCCTCAGCCGCGCAGAGCGACCATGGGCCGGCGATCGCCGACGGGGCCGCAATCTTAATGAAGGCAGGCCGTGAGCCGAGGTTGGCTATCGAGTGGATGCGCGCCTATCTGGCTTCGAATGCCCTGAGCGAGGAAGCCCCGGCTTTTGTTGTGCATGCGCGTATCGGCGCACTGCTCAGGCAATTAGGAAACTCTCACGATGCCGAGGTGGAATTTGCAGCGGCGCGGCGCCTGGCCCGGGATTATCCGGGAGCTGCCGATCCGGAACGATCCGGCAACGGATGAGCAATGAACAAGAATGGCGGGAGGCAGGGATAGAATCGGTTTTTTCCGGAGTGACGGTTGATCCGCGAAAGATGAAGCGGCAGGAAAGATTTCGGCATACGATGGCGGCGTGGCTGGCAGCGGGTCTGCTTGTAACAGCGGCTCATGCCGGGGCGCAGGTGTCTCTCCCCACAGTAGTCGACCTGGCCGAACGCAACAGCGCCCAGGTGCGGGTCGCGGTAGCCGAAGTGCAGCGGGCGACGGCAGGATTGCAAGAGGCAAAAGACGTTTACCTGCCGACCTTTACTCTGGGATCGAGTGCGGGATATACCTACGGGTTTCCTGTTGGCCAGCCGACGATTTATAACTTCACCTCGCACTCGATGTTCTATTCGTTTTCGCAGCCGTATTACATACGCGCTGCCCGCGCGGCCCTGAACGCGGCCCAGCTTGGCCTGAAGGATAATGAAGAGCAGGTTGCCCTGGAAGCCGCTCTGGCTTATATCCAGCTGGACAGCGACATCCGGCAGCTCGCCGCACTCGAGGAAGAGAAGGGCTACGCCGAACGACTTGCAACGATTGAGCGCGAGCGTCTGCTGGCGGGTGTTGACAGCCGCATGGAAGTAACCAGGGCAGAGCTCACCTCGGCCCAGGTAGACCTCAGAAGGCTGCAGCTGGAAGATGATGCGAGCCAGCAGCGGCAGAAGCTCGCGCATCTGACAGGTTTGCCAGAATCGGGTTTCGTGACCGATTCGAAGAGCATCCCCGCCGCGCCGAATTTCTCGTCGGAGGTTGCGCTGGATGATAAGGCAACTCCGGGTACTGCAGGAATTCAGGCCGCGTACGCGAACGCCAAATCGAAGCAACTGACTTCATCCGGCGACGAAAAGCAGAACCACCGACCCACTTTTGCGTTCGGGGCCGAGTATAACCGTTTTTCAAAAATAAACAATTATCAGGAATACTACCTGCGCTTCCAGCACAATAACTTTGATATCGGGGTGCAGATCACATTTCCAATTTTCGATGCAAACGTACGGGCCAAGGCCCGCGAATCGGCCGCCGAAGCGAGTCGCGCCATTGCCGAAGCAGACCAAACGAAATTCCAGAGCAGTGAGCAGCTCTACCTACTGCGTCGTAGCCTGCGAGAGCTGGCGGCGCAACGGCGCATTGCGCAACTGAGGAGCGAACTGGCGCGGGAGCAGGTCGAGGTTATCCAGGCGCAAATGCAGAATGGCAGCGGTTCGCCGAATCTGCCTCCGGTCACGCCGAAGGATGAACAGCAGGCCCGTATCCAGGAACGCGAGCGTTATGTAGATGCCCTCGATGCAACGTTCCAGATGTTCAAGGCTGAGCTCACGCTGGCGCGGTCCCTCGGCAGCCTCGAGGACTGGATCCACTCATCGGGCCGTCCCTAGTGGGGCGGCGGTACACTTTTTCGGTAGTTTTCTCGATTCGGAACGCGGAATGAACGGTTCATGCGCTGGCTGCGTCTATCCGCTGCAGGAACTGGTACCCTGAAATAGCGTTTCCATGGCGGAATTTGTTATCAAACTGGCGGACGAGCGCGGCCGTGTGCAGCAACAGGTGCATTCGGCGGCGACGGCTGACGAGTTGCGCCATCGCTTTACCCACGCCGGGTATTACGTCTACTCAGTCAAACCAAAGGGACTGACGGGCAGCCGCAAGAAGGCGAAGCTGGAAACCTTCATCATCTTCAATCAGCAGTTTCTGACACTAATCCGGGCGGGCCTGCCCATTCTCAGCTCGCTCGAAATGCTGGCCAAAAGCCAGAAGAATGCAGCTTTTGCAAGCCAGCTGCAGAATGTGGCGGCGCGCGTTCGCACGGGCGAGTCGATTTCGGCGGCTTTCGAGGCGCAGGGTGGTTTTCCGGTGATTTACACGACTACGCTCCTGGCCGGTGAGCGAAGCGGGAATCTGGAAGAAGTTTTGAAGCGGTACCTGGAGTTTCAGAGAGTGTCGCTGACCTTTACCAAGAAGCTAAAGGCCTCACTGATCTATCCGATGCTTCTGATTACACTTGTTTTTGGCCTGTTTGTTTTTTTAATCACATTTGTGGTTCCGCGCTTTGCCACTCTTTACGACCAGTTGGGGACCAAGCTTCCGCCGTTGACCATGGCGATGCTGGCGGTCGGCCAGGGGGCGCAGCATTACGTCCTTTATGCGCTCCCCCTGCTGGCGCTGGCGGCCTTCCTGCTTTGGCGCTGGACCAGGACCGAGGCAGGCTCGGACCGGCTCGACGCCATACGGATCAAGCTGCCCATTTTCGGGACAATTTGGCTCAAGTATCAGGTCGCGCTTTTTGGCCGGACGCTGGCGACCCTGCTCATGGGGGGTTTGCCGCTGGTTCCGTCTCTTGAGACAGCCGCGCGGTCTATCGCGAGCAAACGGATCGCGAAGGCCGTATTCGCGTCGGTGACCAGTGTGCGCGAGGGCAAGGGTCTGGCGCAGAGCCTGGCCGGGACCAAAGTCTTTCCGGCGCTTTCGATTGAGATGATTGAAGTCGGCGAATCCACGGGAGCGCTTCCGGGAATGCTGAATTCGGTGGCGGAATTCTTCGAAGAGGACGTACAGACGGCGCTGACAGCGGCCATGTCGCTGATCGAACCGGCCATTCTGATCATCATGGGAGTGGTAGTGGTAGTGATTCTGATCGCACTCTATCTGCCGATATTTTCACTGGGGAACGCGAGCAATTTTCAGCATTAAGAAAGAGCTTTCAGTAAAGAGTTTTACGGAGAATCAAAGACCTTGAGGATAGCTTTTTATGGCGCAGGCACCTGTACTGGCACAGCCGGTTGAGATAAATGAAACGGAGCGCACGCAGGCGCTCGCCCGGCGCTATCGCTGCGAGTTCATCGACCTGAAGCATTTCCGCATCCAGCATGAGCTGATGAAGCGCGTGCCGGTGGACATGATGTTCCGCTACAACTTTGTGCCCCTGGAACAGGTCGATGACCGGCTGGTGATCGCCGTAAGCGATCCGAGCCGGCTGATGGTGCTCGATGAAATCAGCGGAATCCTCGGGCAGAAAATAATTACGCGGGTGGCCACGCTGTCGCAGATCACCGATCTGCTGAAGAAGACCGAGCAGTCACAGCGCGTGCTCGAAGAAGCGTCGGAGGGGATGACCTTCGATGTGGTTTCCGAGCATGACGACAACGACGAGACGATCTCGATCGAGAAGCTGACGTCGGAAGAGGACATCAGCCCGATCATCCGCCTTGTCGACACGACGATCTTCACGGCGCTCGAGCGAAGGGCGTCAGACATCCACATTGAAACAAACGACGATTCACTGGTCGTCAAATACCGCATTGATGGAGTGCTGCAGCTGGCTATGGCCCCGATTGCACGCGAGCACCACATGACCATCCTCTCCCGCATCAAGGTCATGAGCGAGCTTGACATAGCCGAGCGGCGTGTCCCGCAAGACGGCCGTTTCCGCGTGCGGTACAAGGGACGGCTAATCGACTTCCGGGTATCGATCATGCCCACCGTGCATGGTGAGAACGCCGTGCTGCGCGTGCTCGACAAGGAATCGATGAGCGAGAAGTTTCGCAAATTGACCCTCGACGTGGTCGGCTTTCACGAAGACGACCTGCGACGGTTCCGGCGGTATATCTGCGAGCCTTACGGCATGGTGCTGGTGACTGGGCCCACAGGCTCCGGCAAGACCACTACGCTCTATGCCGCGCTGAACGAGATCAAGAGCGATGAAGACAAGATCATCACCATTGAGGATCCCGTCGAATACCAGATCAGGGGCATCACACAGATTCCGGTCAATGAGAAAAAAGGCCTCACTTTCGCGCGCGGTTTGAGGTCAATTCTGCGCCACGATCCGGACAAGATACTGGTCGGCGAAATTCGCGATCAGGAGACGGCTCAGATCGCCATCAATGCTGCCCTGACCGGACACCTGGTGTTTACCACCGTCCACGCCAACAACGTTGTCGATGTGCTGGGTAGATTTCTGAATATGGGCGTCGAGGCTTATAACTTCGTTTCTGCGCTGAACTGCATTCTGGCCCAGCGGCTGGTGAGAACAATTTGCGAATACTGCGTGCGGCCGGTCCACTATGACGACGAGATGCTGCTTGCGAGCGGGCTCGATCCGGCGGAGTGGCGGATTTTCGAATTTCGCGAGGGGGCCGGGTGCATCGAGTGCGGCGGGACGGGATATCGCGGACGAACGGCGATCCACGAGCTGCTGGACCTGACCGATCCGATCCGCGAGATGATTCTGGACAAGAAGCCAACCTCGGAAGTGCGGCGGCTGGCACAGCAGGAAGGGATGAAATTCCTGCGCGAATCGGCGATCGACCGGGTGCGGCGGGGCTTGACTACCCTGAAAGAGATCAACAAAGTGACGTTTATCGAAGCGTCAAGGTAAGGTAGGGCTCAGAGCGGAGAGCTCAGAGCACAGTTTCAGCGAGGAGCAGACTCAAGAGGACCTGAGCAAATTCGAGTGGCAATTCCGTTCCGTATTCTTTCCGCAAACACGAACTCACGCCCGGCTTTGGCCTGTGAAATTACGCCCGAGAGTGTAACGGCGGCCCGCCTCCAGAAGGGCGGAGAGGCAGTGATGAGTTTCACGCCGCTATCTCCGGGAGCATTGCGACCAGTGCTGACCGGCGAGAACTTCCAGGATCGCGTCGCCGTGGAGATCGCCCTTAAGAAAGCGCTGGACGATGTAAGCGCGCGCGAAAAGCATCTCACGCTGGTAGTTCCCGACGCAGCGGTTCGGGTAATCATGCTGGATTTCGACACCCTGCCGGCGAAAACCCAGGAAGCATTGCCGATCGTTCGCTTCAGATTGCGCAAGCTGCTGCCATTCGAAGTTGAAGACGCAGCGGTGAGTTATCAGTTGATGCATCAGGGACCGGAACAGGCCCACGTGCTGGTTACGGCCATGGCCGGTCCGGTGCGAGCCGAATATGAAAGCGTGGTGCGCGCGGCGGGATACGAGCCCGGCGTGCTGCTGCCCTCGACCATTGCGTCCGTTGCCGCGCTGCCGACCAGCGAAGCCGCGCTCGTGGTCAATCGGAACGGGCAGTGGTTGACAACCGCCATTACCTCCGGAGGCGAGTTACTGCTGCATCGCACACAGGAGCTGACCACGAACGCGGCATTACTCGGCGAAGAGCTGGCACAGTGCGTGATCGTGGCGAGAGCGTATTTCGAAGACACTCTGAACCGAGTTCCCGAGGTGATCTACTGCGTTGGGCCGGGTGGCGCCCAGGAGTTCGATCGCGTGCTCGGCGGGATCGGAGAGGCCGATCTGCGTGTACGCGACCTGGTTTCAGGGCCGGCAATGGGTACCATGGGAACGATGCCGAGAGGCCTGGCGGCGGGAGTCACGGGGGCGCTGGCAAGCTGATGAAGATCACGCTGAATCTGGCCAGTAAGCCATACGTCGATGTCCGGTCGATCATCAGGCAATTGCGCATTCTAATGGCCGCTTTCGTTCTGCTTGCCCTGCCCCTCTGGCTGCTGTTGCGCGCGGAACGAAAAAGAGCCGAGGCTTCCACTGCGCGCGTAGAGGCGGTCGAGAACACTGAGCGGCGCCTCGAAGGGCAGCAGCAGAGCTATCAGGCGCTGATGCGCCAACCGCAGAACGCTGCAGTGCTGGCGCAATCGGATTTCCTCAATTTCCTGTTCCGGCGCAAGGCTTTTTCGTGGACGGCAACCATGACGGATCTAGAGACAGTCATGCCCTCGGGCGTCCAGGTTCTGAGCATCGATCCCGAGGTGTCTCCAGATGGTGCGGTGGCCATACGGCTGCGCGTAAGCGGGGCGCGAGACAGGGCCATCGAGTTGGTGCGGAATCTCGAAAAGTCGCGGCATTTCGCATATCCAAGACTGGCGGGCGAGGCGCTTGCGACCTCGACCGGGCCCAATCAAGGCGTCCAGCAGATCGACGCGAAGCTCCAAGTGAACTTCGATATTCTTGCTGATTACCGGCCCTTGAGCGAGGCAGAAGAGAAGTCGGAGAAAGCGGCGGAAGCAAAAACGGACAAGGGATCCGGAGAAGACGAGGTCGCGAAAGAGCCCGGCGAAGCAACTCCTGTGAAGAAGAAGGCTCAAGACCGGACGCCGGCACCAGCAAATGTTCCAAGCCCGAAGGCAGTTCCACCTACAGGCAGGCGAGGCGCCCAATGAAGGATCTTCGCCGCTTCATTACGGTACTGAACCTGCACATCGCCGGCGCAGTAGCGCTCGGTGGCCTGGTATTGCTTCTGGCGGTCAAGGTCGTGCTGGCATTTCACGCCGCCGGACAGGTGAACTCGGAGGAATACCAGCGGGACAAGATCAGGGCAACACAGCTTCAGGCACAAATGGCGCACCTTCAGGGACTACCTCAGAAAGTTGATCAGGCCCGTCAAGACGGAGACAATTTCTTCGCGCAGCGCATCGCGCCAAATTATTCGACTATCGCCGAAGAATTGGGCGACGCGTATGTAAAGAACCAGGTCCGGCTCACTCGGGCGCAATACACGGCCAAGCCAGCGACCGATGCTCTCACCGAGCTTCGAATCGATGCCAACCTGAGCGGCGACTACAGCGCCCTGATGCGCTTCATCAATTATCTGGAGCGGGACAAGAACCACGTGTTCTTCATCATCGACGGCCTGACATTCACAGGACAGCAGGGCGGCCTGGTCAACCTGCGGCTGCGGCTAACAACCTATTTGCGGACCAATCCCGGAGAGCAGCCTCCCGCGGACCAGGGTGAGCCTGCACAGGCGGAAACCGCGCAGGCAGAGGTGCAACGCTGATGGCGATGAAAATCGGAGCTGAGGACAAGAAGAAAGTCGCTATTCTTGCGGTGCTGCTTGCCGTCGTCGTAGGGCTGGTGGTCTATAACCTCGTCAATCTGTTCGGGGGAGGATCAAGCTCGCCTTCGGTTGTACCGCGACCCGCAACCGTCTCAGCGCCCGCAGCACCTGCAAGAGCAGCAGCCTCCTCAGGGGCGAGGCCTCGACCGATCTCAAACTACCCGCATGAAGCGACGAGAATTGCCGGAGCATTGGCAGGCCTCGATCCAACCCTGCACCCCGAGTTGATGGCGCAAGCCGAATCCATCGAATACACGGGGAAGGGGCGCAACATCTTCTCGATGTACTCCGAGCCGGTAATCGAACAGGTCAAGCAGCCGATCCGGCAACAGAATATAGTGCCGGTCCAGACCGGACCGCCCCCGCCGCCTCCGATCGATCTGAAGTTTTTTGGCTACGAGACCCGTCCAGGAGGCGTGAAGAAGGCATTTCTGCTCCACGGCGACGATGTCTTCATCGCCGGGGAAGGCGATGTCGTCGACCACCACTACAAAGTAGTCAGGATTGCACCGCTTTCGGTGCAGATTGAAGATATACCCTACAACAACACGCAAAGCCTGCCGCTGATTCAGAACTAATTGTCCTGCGGGATCGGTCAGCGCCAACATGGAAGAGGCCCTGCCTAGAAACAGGGCCTCATCTTGACCGCAACGATCCAGGCGCTAGACGCTGAAAGACGAGCCACAGCCGCAGGTGCTCTTTGTGTTCGGATTGTCGAACTTGAAGCCGGCTGCCTCGAGTGTCTCGACGTAATCGACGGTGCAGCCATTCAGATACATCAGCGACGTGGCATCGACGAACACCTTAAGCCCGTCGAAATTAAAGACCTTATCCATCATACCAGCCTGATTTTCGAAGGACATCGAGTACTGAAAACCAGAGCAGCCTCCGCCGACCACCCCGATGCGCAATCCGGCGGGCAGCGGATCCTGGGTGGCCATGATTTCACGCACCTTTCCCACAGCGGTATCGGTAAGGGTAACGGGCGGCGTCTTGGTCTGCGGTATTTCTGGCGCGGCAACGCTGGTGGCCATGTATATGTCTCCTGGAACTGGGAACTTCTCTTATTGAGATTCAGTTTATCGCTGCTACGATCCAGAAACAATAGAAAGCAGTTTATGAGGTGGCGCGCTTCCACTGAAGGATTCCGAGAACAGCAACGAAGAGCGGTACAAGCAGCAGCAGGGACTGGGAACGGTACTTTGAGAAGGTCTTCCGCTTGTCTGCCAATTCGCCGCCGATTTCGTTCTGCGCATCCTGCTTATCGCGAAGTACGATCGCGTGGATCAGCAGGGGCAGATAGTTGAATCCGATGCAAATCAGGTATGTGCCCAAGATTGTCCACAAGGAATGGCCGCGCGCCAGAACCAACGCGCCTAGACCCACAGAGAGAAAGACGCCGCAGGCGTATTCCGCAATCACCAGCTTCGGGCCAAGGAACAGAACCTCCAGTGCAGCAAGTTTGCGGAGTTCGATCATGCGGTCGTTCATTCTAACACTTTGATCCGGCAAGCCTGTCGGCAGTAAACAACCGCCATGCACGAATGACAAGGCTGGCCGCACTGGGCTATAAACAGAAGTTGGCCGTGTTTGCGTCGGGACCCGTTCTGGATCAACATCGAAATCGCCGGAATCCGCATCCCTGATAGCAGGACACGATCAAAGACTCGCGAGAAATACAGGTTCCGCTGGAGGCAAGAGAAGCATATGGCGACTGCGGTAGCGGCAAAAGGGCTCGAAGGTATCGTTGCGGCCAACTCCGGCATTTGCTGGATCGATGGGGACGCCGGAGTGCTCGCTTACCGTGGAATCGATATTCATGAGCTGGCTGAGCACTCTACCTTCGAAGAGACCACTTACCTGCTGTGGCACGGCACTCTGCCGAAGCGCACCGAACTGGAGGCCTTTTCAAAGCAGCTCGCCGCAGCCAGACGCCTGCCGCCCGAGATCATCCGCCTTCTTGGTTCGTTTCCGAAAACGGCCACGCCGATGGAGGTGCTGCGCACCGCGGTTTCGGCACTGAGCTTCTACGATCCTAACGAGAAGGCCGTCGATCACGATTCGAATGTGCGCAAATCATTCGATCTCACGGCGCAGATCGCTATGCTGGTCGCGGCGTTCGACCGCATCCGGAAGGGCAAGGAAATTGTCGAGGCGGATACGAAGCTTTCCCACGCAGCGAACTTTCTATGGATGCTCACCGGTGAAAAACCCTCCGCAACGGCGACCAGAGCGTTTGACGTCGCTCTGATTCTGCACGCCGATCATGAGCTGAACGCTTCGACGTTCGCGGCGCGGGTGATCGCTGCAACGCTTGCCGATATCCATTCCGCCATCACCGGAGCCATTGGAGCGCTGAAGGGCCCACTGCATGGCGGAGCGAATGAAGCCGTGATGCGCATGCTCTTCGATATTCAGAAAAAGGGTGCGGATCCCGTGGAATACGTGCGCGGAATGCTCGCCCAGAAGAAGAAGGTTTCAGGATTCGGGCACCGGGTGTATCGCACGGAAGACCCGCGGGCAACGCACCTGCGCAAGATGTCGGAGGACCTAGGACGTTCGGCAAACAACGCAAAATGGTTTGAGATGTCTCAGGCGATCGAGAACTTCGTGAAGGCCGAGAAGAGCCTGAACGCCAACGTGGATTTCTATTCGGCTTCAACCTACACCACACTGGGCATCGATCTGGATCTCTTCACTCCAATCTTCGCCATAAGCCGTATTGCCGGATGGGCGGCGCACGTGATCGAGCAGCTTGACGACAACCGCCTGATCCGTCCGCGCGCCGAATACATCGGGCCGGAGTATCCGGCTAAGTATGTACCGATGGGCGAACGGTAGAGTTCTGAATCTTGAGAAAAAAGGCGTTCCGGGCAGGACGCCTTTTCCTTCTGCGAAGAACCCAGTTACATGTTGCCCTGCCGGGTTGCCGGCGGGACAATGCCATTCATTCGCAGGTACTCCACCATCTGACCATAGTGATCCATGAGATGGGCCATGCAGAATGCGGCCATCGACGCGCGCGTGGCCTTGTACTGCTCAGGCATAGACACGGAGAGAAAGGCATTCTCCGGAGTGATGGAATCAACGGCAGCGTGGGCGTACTTGAAACTGTCGCGGAGGGCCTTCATGATGTCGTCCTTGGTCTTCAAGGCTTCGATCGTCTTGGGGTCGACTGCGCCGGAAAGTCCCCAGCTATCGAAGAATTCGTAGTTGGCCTCGGCGAGATGCTTTACCTGGGCGCCGAAGGAGCGAACGCCCTTGAACTCTCCTGTGCCCGAAGGAGCGAACTCGTATTTGTCGGCGGGCATGGCGTCAGCGGCTGAGACTACGTCCTTTTCCAGCAAGTCCAGA
>JAFAMZ010000302.1 GCA_019232935.1 Silvibacterium sp. | reverse complement strand
GTCCGCTCCAGGAGGCCAGCACCTCGTCCTCGTCGGCTTTGGCCAGCGCTTCCAGCGTTGGGAACTTCTCCATAAAACGCAAATAATGCTCAGCCACGGCGCTCACGCGCGTCTGTTGCAGCATGATCTCGGAAACCCAGATGGCGTAAGGGTCGCGGGTCCGCCGCCAGGGGAGGTCCCGTGCGTTTTCGTCAAACCAGTTCAGAAGCAGCCGTTGAAACGTTCTTGTCCCCGGCGGCGCGGTCATGAGGAGATTGTAAGCTGCGCGACTCTATACTTCGATGGGGATGTCGATGAGACGCGCCGAATCCGTCCGCACCCACATTTTGAAACTCGATCAGGCGACATGGGGGCTGCCCGACGCGCGGCGTGCCGCTGCGCAGGTTCTTGTGCATCCCGAGCTGGTTAAAGCACTGATGCGGGCGCTGTCTGGGCGAGATCCGGTGCTGCGCCATCACGCCGCGGATACGGCGCGCCGCGTCACTGAGAGGCGGCCCGAACTGCTCACGTCTTATGCCGAGCGGCTGCTTGGTCTGTTCAGCGAAATCGGACCGAGGGAAGCAGGCGAGAACTGGAGGACGCGTGCTCACCTGGGACTGGTGATTGCCCGCGTGGCGCAGTCCCGGGCGCAGTGTTTGCGAGCGGCGGGCCTGCTGATGCCGCTTTATTACGATTCGTCGAACGTGGTCCGGTGTACGGCTGTGGAAGGCCTCGGCGTGCTCGCATGGCGTGAGCCGAGTCTCCGCGCGGAGGTTCAGCCGCTGATTGAAGAAGCGCTCGCGACAGGCACAATTGCCATGCAGTGCCGCGCCCGCGATGCGCTGAGGAGATGGTCGCTGGGGAACACGCGGACGGCTCGTTAAGCCGGCATGGCTCTTCTTCGCAGCGCGGGAACGGCATTCATCACGCGCATGGCTGTCTTCGCGACAACAAAGCCCCGGCCTCGGCGTGCGGTCGATTGCTCCATTGCCTGCAGTGAGGAGGCTACCGCTGCAAACCCGTACTCTCGCATGGCAGCTTCGTATTCGCCAATAGCTGTAAGCAGCGGTTTCTCGCCGCATGCGGCTTCGGTGAGTTTTGCGCAGAGCATAGCGGCATCTTTCAGCGCGATGTTCGCTCCGATGCCGCGATACGGAGTCATGCTGTGGATTGCGTCGCCAAGCAATGTGACACGCGTGGCTGTCCACGCATCGACCGGCCGCGAGGTGCGAATGCGGGTCGGCTCCATTTCATTATCGTCGAGCAGTTCAACGAGCTTGCGAAGCATGGGATGCCAGCGTGAGACTTTTCGCCGGAATACATCCTTCAGTTCCGGGCCTTGCAGGGTGAGGGGATCGCTGCCGAAACCAAATGACTCGCGCTTGGCGCCGAGGCCGAAAATCACGTAGTCCTCGTCTTCGGAATTTTCCCGGTCGATTCCGAGGAGGCGCATGTAGCGGTCTCCACCCGGCGCACGTTTCCAGACGGCAAGAAAGGCGCTTGCCGGCTCCGGAGGCATGATCATGAGCGGACCGTCGAGCAGTCGAGGGGGCAAAAGCGCAAGCGCTCCGTCGGTCAGCCGAAGCTTGCCGCCGAGTATCATTACGCCGGTATCGATCGGCTCGGCGTCGAGCAGATATTGCTGCCGCACGCGCGAATTCACTCCGTCAGCAGCTACGAGAACATCGGCTTCCGCGGTGCTGCCGTCTGCAAAGTGCGCGATAACCTGGCCTGCCGTTTCCTCGTAGCGAACGAAACGCTTATTAAAGTGAACCAGCTCCTCGAGCCCGCGCAGCAGAATATGCCGCAGAGTGATGCGGCTGACCGAGCGATGCCGCGCAACCGGGTGGTTTCCCGTGCGTTCATCATCAATTGCGATATGCAGCAATTCGCTGAGCTGCTCGGTCATCATCGTGAATCCGCCTGTGAACGTGCCGCCGGTTTTGTCGAACAGCATCCACAGCTCCGGCGGCAGGCAATCGTGAAGCGCCAGGCTTCCTGAGGGATTGACGTGAATGCGGAAGCCTTGCAGCCGTGAGGCCGGTGTCTCGTCGCGTTCATAGACGGCAACCTTCACGCCAGCTTTCTTCAAACCCTGTGCGAGACAGAGTCCGCCGATGCCGCCGCCGATGATCATCACAGATAAAGTACGTTCGCTCATTTCCGGGCTCCTCTCGTTGCCTTCCAGACTTCTTCCGTCAATAGCCAGCGTTCGATACCTTCAGTAAGTAGCTCGAACTCATCTCCCCGGCAGGCTGATGCGCCTGAGAGCAAACAGGTCAGCATGGTGAGCAACTCTTCCCTGCTCAGGTCCTGCCGGAACGAACCATCGGCCATGCCAGAGTCGATAATCCGTTCGAGTCCGCGCCTCCAATAGCCTTGCATCATCTCGACGATCTTCTGAACCTCGGGATCGCGTTTGCCGCGGAGGTGAAATTCCCCCATGACGAGCAACATTTTGGGCTGATGTTCGTAGTAGTAGCGGCTGTCGGAGAATTCCTGACGCAGCTGATCGAGGGCGGGATATCCCGTCGGTTCAGGCGCGGGTCCGTGCAAAAGCACAAACTTCGCGCCGAGCAACTGGACGAGTCCCTCGATGAGCGCCTGCTTGGTGGGAAAGTAATAATGAAGGGTCGCTACATTGACTCCGGCACGGTCGGCGACGGCGCGAGTGCGGAGGCCCTCGAAGCCGACCTCGGCAATCACGTCAAAAGTAGCCTCAAGGAGGGCAGTTCTTCGGCGGCCTGCCTCATCCTGCGGATCGAGGAGGCGCGATGAGTATTCGCGGATGGAATCTACCGGGATGGATTCGAAGTTCTGGCCCACGACCGAAACTCTATCAACTGATTGATTGCTTGTCAATCGACTAGTTGAATAAGGAGCGTCTATATTGCACCGATTACGCTGCATACTTATGCGCTTTGTCTAGTATTTTCTTTCATATTGACGCGTTCCCAGACTCAGAGGGACACTCTGGCATGGAGAGCCATATGGGCGATGCCAGACCCGCCTTTCTGATGTGCCCGCCGGATCTGTATGAAGTCGACTACGTGATCAATCCATGGATGGAAGGCAACGTTCACCATTCGTCCCGGGAGCGGGCGGCACAGCAGTGGCAGGAGCTTCATAACGCGCTGAGGCAGGCAGCCGATGTCCTGCTCGTGAACCCGCAGCCGGGGTCACCAGATATGGTCTTTACTGCGAATGCCGGCCTGGTTCGGGACGGCATCGTTGCGCTCAGCAGCTTTCATCACGTCGAGCGGCAGGGCGAGGAGCCGCACTTCCGGAAGTGGTTCACCGATTCCGGCTTTGCGATCCGCGAGATTCCGCGTGCGACGGCCTTTGAAGGTGAGGGCGATGCGCTTTTCGATAGCAACGGTCAAAGGCTCTGGGCAGGGCATGGATTGCGTACCCGGGCCGCGAGCCATCGTTTTCTGAATGAGACATGGGATGTCGAGGTGCTCTCGCTCGGCCTCGTCGATCCGCGCTTTTATCACCTCGACACCTGCTTTTGTCCGCTGTCGAATGGCGATGTGATGTATTACCCTCCGGCGTTCGATGAGCCGTCGCGTGCGCTTATCGAGGCGCATTATCGTAAGCCGAACCGCATCATCGTCGAGGAGGCTGATGCAGTCCGGTTCGCATGCAATGCTGTCAATGTAGATCGGATGCTTCTGCTGAACGAAATCAGTGCACAGCTGTGCGCCGAACTTGAAGGTCGGGGTTTCAGCGTCGTCCAGATACAGTTGTCTGAATTCCTGAAGGCCGGCGGAGCGGCGAAATGCCTAGTGCTCCGGCTAAGTAAGCCTGCGGTTAACTGACCGTCGCGCATCTAATCAGGCCAGCGTCGCCATGCAAAGCACATGCGTTATCGGCGGAGGGCCGGCCGGGGTGATGCTCGGTCTGCTGCTCGCCCGCGGGGGGCTTCCAGTCATCGTGCTCGAGAAGCACGAGGACTTCTTCCGGGACTTCCGCGGGGACACCATCCATCCCTCAACGCTGGAGCTGATGTACGAGCTTGGCCTGCTGGAGAAGCTGCTCCAGATCCGGCACACAAAAATCGACCACATCGCCGCGATGGTGGGTGGTGAACGGTTCGAGATCGGCGACTTGACCCACCTGCCCACTCATGCGAAGTACGTGGCGCTGATGCCGCAGTGGGACCTGTTAAATTTTCTGTCGGAGGAGGCGGCGCGCTACCAGGGCTTCATACTGCGCATGGGATGGGAGGCGACCGGCCTGATCGAAGAAGCCGGTGTGATCCGAGGGGTTCGCGCCAATACTCCTGATGGGCCGCGCAAGATTCGCGTCGACCTCACCGTCGGCTGCGATGGCCGCCACGCCGTGTCGCGGCAGGCCGCTCACCTGCCGCTCATCGAAGAAGGGGTGCCTATTGATGTGCTCTGGTTTCGGATTTCGCGGCGGTCGTCGGACCCGGAGATTGGTGTCGGGTACGTGAACTACGGCAGGCTTGTTGTTCTTATTAATCGCATCGACTACTTCCAGACCGCGTATCTCATCGCGAAAGGCGGGTTCGACCAGATCCAGCAGGAGGGACTCGATAATTTCCGCGCCGGCCTGGAACGCATTGTGCCCTTTCTCGCGGGGCGTGCGAAGGAGATCGATTCATGGGAGAAGGTCAAACTGCTGTCGGTCCAGATTAATCGCCTCGAACGCTGGTCGCGCCCGGGCCTGCTGTGCATTGGAGACGCCGCGCATGCGATGTCCCCTGTTGGCGGGATCGGCATCAACATTGCAGTGCAGGACGCCGTTGCGGCGGCTAACCTGCTCACCGAGCCGCTTCGATCAGGCACGCTCACCTCCGAACACCTCGAACAGGTCCAGCGGCAACGCGAGGGGGCCGTGCGAAACACACAGCGAGCGCAGGTGGTTGCACATGGCGTGCTCAACAAAGTGCTGCACGATCCCGGCCCCATAAAGGCTCCTGCTCTGCTGCGCATCGCTACCAGCCTGCCGGGGTTCCAGCGTCTCGCTGCGCGCTTCGTGGGGATTGGACTTCAGCCGCAGCATATTCGTACGCATCCGGCGTGAATAATCAGTCTTGAAGCTAACGGATTGAAGCCTGTATGATGCCGAGCCAACGGCGAAGTGGCCTCTTCTGGTTGCGCCCACGCTGTGGAGGAAGAAGATGGCGGCTCCTGATGTCGTCTGGAAGGGCGGCAAGTTTGGCCAGACGTCTCGACGCGATGCATGGTGGCTTTCACCCACCCTCGTTTTCCTCGGTTTCACGGCCTTTATCGTTTACTCCACCTGGGCGGCTTTTCAGAACAAGTACTACACCTTCGGCCCTTACATTTCCCCGTTCTATTCGCCGGAGCTGTTCGGCAGCTCATCGCATGCGATATTCGGGCCCAAGCCGTCGTGGTATCCGAGTTTCCTGCCATTTTCACCGGCGTTTCTGATCCTCTGGATACCGGGGCTCTTCCGGCTCACCTGCTATTACTATCGCGGCGCGTACTACAAATCGTTCTGGGCCGATCCGCCTTCATGCGCCGTCGGAGAACCGCGCAAGAAATATCTCGGCGAGCGCAGCTTTCCGCTGATCCTGCAGAACTTTCATCGCAATTTCCTGCGCTTGTCCTATATCGTGTGGGCGTTTCTTGTGTGGGACGTGATCGTCGCGTTCAATTTCGACGGACATTTCGGCATCGGCGTCGGAACCCTCGTGCTCCTCGCCAACGTCGTCCTGCTCGCGGGATATATCTTTGGCTGCCACGCCTTCCGCCACCTTGCCGGTGGCGGACTAGACACTATTTCCGACCATCCTGTTCGCCATAAGCTTTACGAGTGCGTAAGCTGCCTCAACCGCGGGCACATGCGCTGGGCCTGGGCCAGCCTCTTCTCCGTCGGGTTCTCCGACATTTATGTTCGCCTCTGCGCCATCGGCATCTGGCACGACTGGCGAATCCTGTGATGCGGAGCCACGTGTAGATGCCGGAATTACAGCGCTTCTCCTACGATGTTCTGGTGATCGGCGCGGGCGGGGCGGGCCTGCGCGCCGCCATTGAAGCGGCAGCCGATGGGGCGAAGGTCGGGGTGGTGTGCAAATCTTTGCTCGGCAAGGCCCATACCGTCATGGCGGAGGGAGGCATTGCCGCTGCACTGGCAAACGTAGACGACCGCGACAATTGGCGCGTGCACTTCGCGGACACGATGCGGGGAGGCCAGTACCTCAATAACTGGCGCATGGCTGAGCTGCATGCCAAGGAGGCTCCCGAGTGCGTGCGCGAGCTCGAAGCCTGGGGCGCGCTCTTCGACCGCACGAAGGACGGCCGCATCCTGCAACGTAACTTTGGCGGTCACAAATATCCGCGCCTTGCGCACGTGGGAGACCGCACCGGTCTGGAGATGATCCGGACGCTGCAGGACCATGGCATTCACTGCGGTATGGAAGTGCACATGGAATGCACTGTGCTCGACCTGCTGATGGATTCAGGGCGCGTGGCCGGAGCGGTCGGCTATGACCGCGAGAAGGGACATTTCCTCTTGTGGCAGGCGAAGGCGATTGTCATAGCCACCGGAGGGATCGGCCGCGCGTTCAAAGTGACCAGCAACAGCTGGGAGTACACCGGCGACGGCCTCGCCCTTGCCTATCGCGCCGGAGCCGAACTGCAGGATATGGAGTTCGTACAGTTCCATCCTACGGGGATGGTCTGGCCCATCAGCGTGCGCGGCATTCTCGTTACGGAAGGCGTGCGCGGAGAAGGCGGCGTGCTGCGCAACAGCGAGGGTCGGCGTTTCATGTTCGACGACATCCCGGACAACTACAAATCGCAGACCGCCGACAACGAAGACGAGGGCTGGCATTATACGCAGGGGGACAAGAATGCACGGCGTCCGCCTGAACTGCTCACGCGCGACCACGTGGCCCGCTGCATTAATCGCGAAGTAAAAGCAGGACGCGGCTCGCCTCACGGCGGCGTCTACCTCGATATCGCGTGGATAAAGGAGCGCCTGCCCAAAGCCGAGGAACACATCAAGCGCAAGCTGCCCAGCATGTACCACCAGTTCATGCAGCTTGCCGATCTCGACATTACGAAGGAGCCAATGGAGGTCGGGCCGACAACGCACTACATGATGGGCGGAATCCGCGTCGACGGCGACTCACAGATGTCGACCGTGCCCGGCCTCTTCGCAGCCGGAGAAGCTGCCGCCGGCCTGCATGGGGCGAATCGCCTTGGTGGCAATTCCCTTTCGGATCTTGTAGTGTTCGGCCGCCGCGCAGGACGCTACGCCGCCGAGTTTGCCCGCAACAATGGCTCGGCCCCTTCGATTGATGAAGAGCAACTCGAGTCGGTGACGAAAGCGGCTCTCGCGCCCTTTGATCGCGGTATCTCCGGTGAAAACCCTTATCAGATCCAGTACGACCTGCAGGACACCATGCAGGGGCTGGTCGGTATCGTGCGCACTGAGAGCGAAATGGAAGACGCGCTTGATAAGATCACCCAACTTGAGGCGCGGGCGGGGAATGTGGGAATCGGCGGCAATCGCCAGTACAACAATGGATGGCACACGGCAATGGACCTCAACAGCATGCTTATTGTGTCGGAGGCCATTACGCACTCGGCGATCATCCGGAAAGAGAGCCGGGGGGCGCAGTTTCGCGAAGATTTCCCGAACAAAGATCCAGAATGGGGCAAGTACAACATCGTGGTGAAGCGCGGCGAGTTCGAAGGCGAGATGCTCATCGAAAAGCGGGCCATCCCGTCGATCCCCGAGGAACTCAAAGCCGTTATTGAGGAGATGAAGTAATGGCCGGCAACGCAACGTTCCGCATCTGGCGCGGAGACCCGGTGAGCGGCGGCTTCACGGATTATGTCACTCCGGTTGAGGAAGGCATGGTGGTCCTCGACGCGGTCCATCGCATTCAGGCCGAGCAGGCCCCCGATCTTGCCGTGCGCTGGAACTGCAAGGCCGGCAAATGCGGTTCGTGTTCAGCCGAGATCAACGGCATGCCGAAGCTCATGTGTATGACGCGACTCAGCAAGCTCAACCTCAACGAGCCGGTGACGCTTGAGCCGATGCACACCTTTCCAGTGATTCGCGATCTGGTGACCGACGTTTCATGGAACTTCCGCGCGAAGAAAACCATCAAGCCCTTCAAGCCGCGTACGCCCGACAATCCCGATGGGACATGGCTGATGCAGCAGGCCGATGTGGAGCGCGTGCAGGAATTTCGCAAGTGCATCGAGTGCTATCTCTGCCAGGACGTCTGCCACGTGCTGCGCGAGCACCACAAGCATGACGAGTTCATCGGCCCGCGGCTCTTCGTTTACGCTGCCGCGCTCGAAATGCACCCCCTGGACATCGAGGACCGCGTGATCGACTTGCGCAAAAAGCATAGCATCGGCTACTGCAATATCACGACCTGCTGCCGCAAAGTTTGCCCGGAGTCTATTACCATTACCGAGAACGCGATCATTCCGCTGAAAGAGCGAGTTGTCGACCGCTTCTTCGATCCCCTGAAGACGCTCTTTCACATCATCTAAAGGAGGTATCGCATGTTCACCCTCAAACCCATCCACCGCGACAGCATCGACTCCGCTTTGGCCAAGGCGGAGCGCTATCGCCTGCTCAATGAGCCGCACGAAGCGGAGAGCATCTGCCGCGACATCCTGGACATCGCTCCAGTGAATCGCGAAGCCCGCATATCCCTGATTCTCGCGCTAACGGACGAAATTCCCGACGAGCCGGCGGCCTTCGCACGCGCGATCGAGGCGATCCCGACGCTCGAATCTGCGTATGATCGCGCCTACTACTCAGGCATCGCCTGGGAGCGCCGCGCCAAGGCCGGGATCAGCACCGGCGGCCCTGGATCGTCGAACTACATCTACGACTGGCTGGTAAAGGCGCTGCATCTCTTTGAAGAAGCAGAGCGGTTGCGACCGGCGGGCAACGACGATGCAATCCTTCGCTGGAACGCCTGCGTGCGCTTCCTTCAGAGTCACAAACAACTCGGGCCCAAGGCTGAGGAGACTCCGGAGCCGATCCTCTCGGAGTAGGACGCTACCAGAGAAGCTTAAGCGCTAACTGGACCTGCCGCGATGTCGTCGAAGTGCCGGTAATTGCGCCTGCGGTTCCCGAGACACCCGAAGGCGTGAAGACGATCAGGTTTGGGGTGTTGAAGTTTGCCCGGTTCAACAGGTTGAAGATCTCGCCGCGGAACTGGACGGTGAGCCGCTCGTGAACCGTAGTGTCTTTAATTGCGGAAAAGTCCCACGTCGCCAGCCCCGGCCCGATCAGCGAATCGCGCGCCAGGTTGCCCCAGAATCCGCTATTCGGCGGAGGAGCGAGAAACGCTTCGGGGTTGAACCACTGCGACGGCTTGCCGGTAATGACCTTGCCGTGAAAATCCGGATTCACGAACGGCCGCACAGGATTGCGCGTGTCGCCGTCGTTCGATGGGTTGTAACTCAGCTGGGGCGTGATGGGAAAACCCGACTGTGCGGTAACGACGCTGTTCACCGACCATCCGCTGACTGCGCCATTCGCGAAACCCTGGAGGTCGTTCGCAAACGTCTTGCCGCGTCCGAACGGCAGATAGTAAATGGCGCTGATCACGCCGATGTTTCTGACGTCGTAGGTAGCGAGACCCCAATCGGCTTGCAGGTCATAGGGATTCGACACCAGCCCGGGCGCATTTCCCGCGGTTGTCTGATTCAGCGAGTCGCCATTATCGAGCGCCCGCGACCAGGTGTATACGCCGCGCAGGGCGAGGTCGTGGCTGAAGCGACGATTCAGGTCCACCTGAAGGGCGTTATAAGTGCTGTTGCCCCGGGAAAACCACGTCCATGTATTCGCCAGCGTTACGTTGGCTCTGGGAGTTCCTGCCGGGATGTAGTAGCTACCCGCCGGCACGGCCGAACCGGCAAGCGGCGCGGGGAAATTCGAGGGATATGCCGCGGGGCAAAGCGAGGCTGGACAGATCGTGGGTACCGGAACATTGCCGTCGATGCCGATAAGCTCGTGATAGCCGTGGGATCCGATGTAGCCAATCGTAAGGGATGTATCCGGGGTTATTTGCTGCTCGAGGCGCAGCGAGTATGAAATCAGGGTCGGCATGTTTGCATTGGGCTGTACGCCGCCCGGGACCAGGAGGGCTTTCGCCGGCGGGGCGGCATTCGGATCGATCGGCAACTTCGACACTGGCAGGGCCGCGATGCTGTAGGTCGGGTTGAAGGGCGCATTCTGGTCCATGCGATAGCCGAGATCGTCGAGCAACTCGTTGTAGATGCCGAAGCCGGCCCGCAGGACAGTTTTGTCCGGCCGAGGGCTCCATGCCAATCCAATGCGGGGCTGTGGCAGAAATTTCGCCTCGTTCTCGATGAAGGCGTGATCACCGATATGCGGCTGGCTCGAGATTACGCCATCGGTGAAGGTGTAATTCGCGGCGCGTCCGTGGGCTTCATTCCAGCCGGTCGAGAATTCGCCGCGGAAGCCCAGACTTACTGTCAGGTTCGGGCGCAGCCGGATCACATCCTGCGCATGCAGGGCTCCGAAGAGGGAGCGCCAGTTCATCTCCGTGGGCGAAGGACTGTAAAGGAAGGTGCTGGTGACGCCCTTGAGAAATGTCTGCAGGCTGGTGAAGGTGGCCTGGCCGTACTGGCTGAGATTGATGATCTCGTTCGACTGGAAGTTCTGAAACCAGGCGCCGAAGCTCCACTGATGCGTGCCGTAAGACCAGGTTACGCGGTCTTCGTAGGTGTAGAGATTGCGTGCGATAGGCAGATTGCTTCCGTTGTTGCTACCGGCCAGCCCAAGCTGGGCCTGCGGATTCGAAGCCGCGCTTCCGCCTACTACTACAGCGCCGACGCGTCGACCGCTGATGAATCCGGGGATATCGGCAGCCGGCGTGCCGGGGGTCGGTTCTCCCGTAAAGTAGTAGCCCGCCCGCGAATAACCGAAGCGCGCCACATTCAGCAGCGAGGGCGAGAAGACATGGGTCTCGTCCAGGCTCGCCACCTGTTCGCGCAAGGTGAGGACATCGGAGCTGTAGGGGTTTGCCGTGGTCGCGGTGTGATCTTCCCCGTCGTCAATCGTGTACACAGCCGAGAAGTTGTCCTTCGAGGAAAACACCT
>JAFAMZ010000234.1 GCA_019232935.1 Silvibacterium sp. | reverse complement strand
TGATGGCTGCGCGGACGCGGGCGTCAAGCAGATCGAGCCACTCGGCTTCGTTGCGAATAAGTTCGGTCGAGATGAGTCGCAGCGCGATCTCCGAGGCGGCGCTGTAAAGGGCTGTGCCGAGCAGGATTCCGCGCTGATCAGTGACGGCGAGCAGGTGAGGAGCTTCGTCCGGCACGGAAACAACATCCGACCGGTAGACCCACACATGGCCTGCGCGGAGGCGGTCGGCGGCTCTGCGCGAGATGACGGCAGCTACGGATTGTTCGCCAAAGCTCGGCGACGGTTCGGAAATCGTGGCCTCGAGGGGCTTCTTCGGCGGCCGAGCTGCGCGTGACTGGGGTTCGGAATGCCGTGTTTTCGCAGTTTTGCCAGCCATCGCGATGCGCCCTTCCAATGTTCGCACAACGCTTCGCGCATATAATGAGATATGGCAACGGCCCAGACGACCGCGCTGAGCGCTGAGGATTCCTCGGATCTGCTTGCGGAGAAGTTCGACAGGCTCCTTGGTCTGGTGCGTGCCAACCGTCCCGGCGACGACCTCGATATCATCCGCAAGGCCTGGGATTTCTGTCTCGAACATCACCACGGGCAAAAGCGCGCTTCAGGCGAGCCGTTTGTGCTGCATCCTCTTGAAGTGGCTCTGGTTCTTGCGGAGATGAAGCTCGACTCGACGGCGATTGCCGCCGGCCTTCTGCACGATGCGATTGAAGACACGGAAGCCGAAGCGGGTGAGATCCGCGCCAAGTTCGGCGACCAGGTTGAACACATCGTCGAAGGCGTCACCAAGATAGACAAGATCCAGTTTGCGAACCGCGAGGACCGCCAGGCGGAGAATGTCCGCAAGATGCTGCTGGCCATGGTCAGCGACGTGCGCGTGGTGCTGATCAAGCTCGCCGACCGGCTTCACAACATGCGCACGCTGGAGCATCTGTCCGCGGATAAACAGCAAAACATCGCGAAGGAAACTCTCGACATCTATGCGCCGCTGGCGCACCGGCTGGGCATGGGAAAGGTGCGCGGCGAGCTCGAAGACCTTTCGTTCCGCTATGTCGATCCCTACACCTACGAGAAGCTGCACGAGGCGGTGGAGGCGCGGCGCAAGGAGGGCGAGCAGTTTCTTTCCGGCGTGGAAGGTTTATTGACCGAAAAACTGCGCGAGAGCAACGTCGAGGCTCGCGTGGAGTGGCGCATCAAGCGCCTGTTCAGCATCAATCAGAAGCTGCAAAAGTCCAACATCTCGATCGACCAGGTTTACGATCTGCTCGCATTGCGCGTCATCACGAAAAGTGTCCCGGATTGTTACGCGGCCTTCGGTCTGATTCACAGCATCTGGCGGCCTGTGCCCGGCCGCATCAAGGATTTCATCGCCATGCCACGCCCGAATTTGTATCAGTCACTGCACACAACTGTGATGGGCGAGGGTGGGCATCAATTCGAGGTGCAGATTCGCACCGAAGATATGCACCGCATCGCCGAAGAAGGCATTGCGGCGCACTGGAAGTACAAGGCAGGCGGTTCGCCGATCAGCGCACGCGATGAGCAGCGGCTCGCCTGGGTGCGGCAGCTTGTCGAATGGCAGCGGGAGATGACCGATCCCAATGAGTTCCTCTCGACGCTAAAGATCGATCTGTATCCGGAGGAGGTCTATACCTTCACGCCGAAAGGCAAAGTGGTTGTGCTGCCCAAGGACGCCAGCCCCCTCGATTTTGCCTACTCCATCCACACGGAAGTGGGCAACACCTGCGTGGGCGCCAAGGTCAATGGACGCCTGGTCCCCCTGCGGTCGAAGCTGCGCAATGGCGACATCGTCGAAGTCGTTACGCAGAACGGACACACGCCGAGCCGCGACTGGCTGACAATCGTCAAGAGCGCCCGGGCCCGAAACAAGATCAAGCACTGGCTTAACGAGCATCAGCGCGAGCGGGCCATCGAGATCGGTCGCAAGCTGCTGGAACGCGAAGCGCGCAAATACAAAGTAGCGATTTCAAAGTTTGAAGAGGCCGATTACGCACGCGTTGCGACGGAGTACAGCATGGCCACTCCCAGCGATCTGATGGCTGCGATCGGCTTCGGCAAGTACTCGGCGCGGCAGGTCCTCAACCGCCTCAGCCCGGGCATCGCAGTCCAGCCCGGTCCCGATCATGAGACGCCAGGCGACGGCGGCGTTTCCGATGCCGTGAAGCGGGTGGCCATGGCGAGCGGAACGGAGTCGCTGCAGGTCGAAGGACAAAACGAACTGCTGGTCTATCGCGCGCGATGTTGCAATCCCATCCGCGGCGAGGAGATCGTCGGCTACGTGACCCGCGGCAAAGGCGTAGCCGTGCACGCCCGTAATTGTCCTAACGTTCAGAATCTGCTCTACGAATCCGACCGGCGTGTCTCGGTCGAATGGGCCCGGGCCGCCGACCAGGCCGCTGGACGCGCCGCGACCTACCCGGTCAAACTGACCATCTTCTGCGATGACCGCCCCGGCATGCTCAAAGAGCTGACCGCCATTATCAGCGATGAAGGCACCAACATCCGCGCGGTCGATTCGCGGCCCGGTCCGAACGCCGATGCCGTCGTCGAGTTTGTCGTCGAGGCCAAAGATGTCCGGCAACTCACTCGTCTCGTGCAGGGCATGCGCCGGCTGCCCGGCGTGAGAGATGTGCAAAGGTCGCAGAAGCTGTAGGAATCCTCCATTTGCCTCCCTCCCCACTCGCCCCGCACAATTTCTCCATGACATCTAAGACCGCTATCTCAACGCCGAACGCTCCGGCTGCCATCGGACCCTACTCTCAGGCCATCCGCTCCGGAGACCTGCTTCTCACCTCCGGTCAGATCGCAATTGACCCCGCGACGGGCCAGGTCGTTGCCGGCGGAATCGCCGAGCAAACCACGCAAGTGCTCGAAAACCTGAAGGCAATCCTCAATGCTTCCGGCGCCGATCTCAGCCACGTCGTAAAAACTCAGGTCTTTCTCAAGAACATGAACGACTTTTCCGCCATGAATGCCGTCTATGCAACGTACCTGGCTCCTGAAGGCGCCATCGCGCCGGCAAGGTCCACCGTGGAGGTCGCACGCCTGCCGAAAGATGTGCTCGTGGAAATCGAAGTCATCGCCCGCCTGTAACAAATCCGGCCTATGATTCATCCAATCAGCGGAGAAAACGATATGAGCGGACCCGAAACCAGGACAGACGAGACCAGGACAGAAAAGATCCAAAAGACCGATGAAGAATGGCGCGCGCAGCTGACGCCCGACCAGTACTACATCACGCGGCAGAAAGGCACCGAGCCGGCCTTCTCGGGCAAGCTCTACTACAACCACGAGGACGGCATCTACCGCTGCGTCGCCTGCAACACGGAGCTGTTCCGGTCGAACGAAAAATTCGAGTCCGGATCGGGTTGGCCGAGCTTCTGGGAACCAGTGAACCCAGACGCAATCGAGCAGCACGAAGATAACAGCTACGGTATGCGCCGCGTCGAAGTGACCTGCGCGCGCTGCGGCGCTCACCTCGGGCACGTCTTTCCAGACGGACCGAAGCCGACCGGCTTGCGCTATTGCATTAACTCGGCTGCGCTGAACTTCCAGAAATCCTAGACCTATGCGAGGCGGCGCGGTAAAGCAATCCCTGCGCCGCCTGGGCCTGTTTGCGTTGGCCTTTGCTGCGGTGTCTTGCGACCGCGTGAGCGCAGCGTTTCCCCCTCCCTGGAATGATCCCGTCGCCAGTTCGCGCACACTGACCATCGGTGGCGCTTCCATTCAGGTTGACTTCGGCCCGGGGGACATCGATCTCGCGCCTGAACAGGTCATAACGTGGGTGCGGAATGCTGCACAATCTGTCTCGGTTTATTACGGGAAATTCCCGGTCGCGCGAGATCGCATTCTCGTCGAGTTCGATGCTGGCGGCCGCGGCGTCCGGCACGGCACCACCTGGGGCGGCGTCGGCGGATTTCCGGCCTTCACTCGCATCCACGTCGGGGAACACACCACACAGCAGGACCTCGACAGCGACTGGATGATGACGCACGAGCTGATCCATACCGGATTCCCTTCGATGGAGGACGATCACCACTGGATCGAAGAAGGGCTCGCCGTTTATGTGGAGCCGATTTCGCGCGCGCAGAACGGCCTGTTACGCCCCGAGAAGATATGGTCCGATATGGTGCGCGATATGCCGCAAGGCGATCCCCGGCCGGGAGACCGTGGCCTCGATAGAACACACACCTGGGGGCGCACCTACTGGGGCGGTGCGCAGTTCTGTTTGAAGGCCGACGTTGCGATAAGGAAAGAGACCCATAACCAACGGGGTCTTGAAGACGCGCTGCGCGGAATAGTGGCCGCGGGTGGAACGATCGATCACGACTGGGCCATCGAGAAGGCTTTTGCGGCCGGTGACCAGGCGACGGGCACGCATGTGCTAAGCGATCTCTATAACCAGGTAAAAGACAAGCCGGTACCGGGCGATCTCGATGAGCTATGGAAAGACCTCGGCGTGGAGCGCACGGCCGATGGGGTCAGCTTCAGGGACGGCGCTCCGGACGCAGAGATTCGCCGGGCCATCACACGCCCCGAGAAGTAAAGCCGGACACAGAAACCCGGAAGCGATAAGCTTCCGGGCTGTCTTGGATCGAACTGAGCTACGCCTTGACGACTTTTCCGGCTTTGATGCAGCTGGTGCAGACCCGCAGCTTCTTCGCGCCGCCGTCTACCTTGGCTTTGATGGGGCGCAGATTGACGTTCCAGCGCCGGCGCGTAACGTTGTGCGCGTGCGAGATATTATTTCCGAACTGCGGACCCTTGCCGCAGATTTGACAAACCTGAGCCATGACAAACTCCAAACCCTGAAGTGTTCGCGCGCAGCTGCCCCTTCAATTCTCTCGAAATGACACCTGCTTCTGAACCGGAGAACAAGGGGTGCTGGAACGACGGAAACCTCGTCGGCCGCGAACTCTTAGTTTAGCGTATCCGCGCAGTTGCTATCAACCAAAGCGCGGATTTCAGTCGCGAAATCATTGACCCTGACCTCGCCTCCCGGTAAACTTAAATGGTTTGGCGATTCTGTATCTCGCTCTTGCCTGTAGCGTTCCCAAGCATGGAATTGGCGGAACTGGCAGGCACCGGCGCCGGAGTTTTGCGGGCGCCGCATTTGGAGCGAGCATGTATCCGCCCAGCTCGCATTGAAGATTCGCGTCCGCCCAAGCGGACGCCGGAGGATGTATGTACGCGGTCATTCGTACCGGTGGGAAGCAATATCGTGTCGCCCCGGGAGACGTTGTGAAGATTGAGAAGATTCCGGCCGCCGAGAACAGCGCCGTGGAGTTCAGCGATGTGCTGGGCGTATCCGGCACAGACGGCGCGGAAAACGATGCCCTTGCGAATGCCTCGTCCCTGCGCGTTCTGGGCACTGTAGTCGGCGAGGGCCGAGGAGACAAGGTTTTGGTCTTCCATTTCAAGCGGAAGAAGCAGTACAAGAAGCTGCAGGGTCATCGGCAGGATTACAGCCAGGTCCGTATCGACTCCATTGAGGTCGATGGCAATTCATACACGGCCCAGAAGTAGATTGACAGCGGCTGGGCAGCCGCTCGGGAAGGATTGAAGCAATGGCGCATAAAAAAGGTCTGGGAAGCTCAAAGAACGGCCGCGACTCGAACGCACAGCGGCTCGGAGTAAAGGCATTTGGCGGCCAGCTGGTCACCGGCGGCTCCATCATCGTTCGTCAGCGCGGAACGCCGCTCAAGCCCGGTCTCAACGTGGGACGCGGCAGCGACGACACACTCTTCGCGAAGATCGACGGGCGCGTCAAGTTCGTCGACCGCGGACGCTCCGGGCGTTTTGTCATGATTGAGCCCGTCGCGGCGGAGTAGCATTCGCACAAAGCAGCCGCTCCAAGAATCCCGGCCATGCGCCGGGATTTTTTTTGTCGCTTCTTTCCGCACATCTGCGAGCGCAGATGCGAAAGCCCCGATTCACTCGGGGCTTTCGTTTTACCTGAACTATGATTCGGGTGCCGGCCGGTTAGCTGTTCACGCTGATCGAATTCTTCGTCAGGATCTTGTCGACTACCTGCTCGACATCCTGCAGGAAAGTCGCGTTCGATGGTCCGACCACCACGTGGGGTGCGCTGTGGCCCAAGGCGTTTGCGATCTCGTTCCAGCGGATGAGTGGAGACGAGACAGGTAGAGTGACGGCTTCGCGCTCGGCCTGGGGTTCGGGAACGACAAAGTAAGCGATCCAGCCGCCAAGCACAACAGTCACCGCCACCTGGAGCACGATGTTGGTGTTCGAATCGAGATAGCTGCTGCGTGTAGCCATTAGAGAAGCAATCAACTCCATGCCGGCCTGCAGTCCGAATCCGAGGGAGATTCCGAAGGCCAGGCTGCGGAAGGAGCGTCCCAGGCTGTGGATGAAGAGGGCGAGGAATGCCAGCAGGCAAAGCTCAAGAATACTGACGCAACGCATCACCTGAAATCCGACCGACATCAGTCCTGCGCCGATTCCTTTCAACGGCAGCGCTGAGCTGATGGAGATGATGCCTGAGATGACCGCGACCCAGTTGAATGCAAGCAGTCCAAAACGCCGAATGCCGGGCACCGGCTCGGTGACGTAGCAGAACACCTCGCGTATCACGAAAAAGATCGTGATGGCTGTGATGGTGTAGCTGGTCCAGTAGGTGTAGAAGTAGATCGAATACTGAAGCGTGTCACTGACCGGAGTGAATCGATGAAGGTTGAGGACGACTTCGAGGACCGCCGCTGACGCAGCGCGAAGCCCGAGATAAGTCGTCATCATCGGAAACCGCTTGGCTCTCCCCGATTTCAAGAAGCAGAAGAGGGCAACGATGATGAGGAGCGGCTCAGCGAACTCCAGAACGTTCATGGACACAGCAACGGTAGATTGCATAGAGGGTCTTCCAATCCAGCCACAAGCATAGCTGGATTCGATAAACATCTCAATGCAACGGTGGCCTCAGCGGCTATAACACCTTGGTGCTATGCGGAAACCAGAAGGTAATCACCGTCCGTGCAGCTTGCAGGGGGTTCCAGGCTCACACACTGGCGTCGGCATGGCAGAGCTGACGGCGAGATGGCTGGCCGCGAGAGTCTGGGCCTTTGCCGAATGATTGGTGGTGATCGCAGCGAAGATGCCGGCTGCGGCGAGGAACAGAACGGAAGCGCGAACGACGAGTTTCATAACTAGTAACTCCTGAGAATTTTCTGAAATAATCTCTGGCAAAACCCAGCATCCTTAGTATACTCGTGCCACGATGTAAGTCTAATGTTTTCAAGTATTATAGAGAGTATTAAACATCCCGATTACCGAAGTCATTGAAATGACTTACTGGTAATCTGTATCCTTTCGGATACCGCATTTTCCGCCACTGGTTCTGCCCCGCAACAGAGCCCACCGCATGCTATAATTTAAACAAGTTCAAGGAGCAGAAACCCCTTCGCTTTCAACCCTTTATTCCCTCAGGAGCCGTCCGGTTCCAGAGCGGTTCCGAGGGTTTCAGCTCACCGGAGTTCCATGCCAGTCAAAGAGCTCGAATCTACCGCCGCAGCAACCGGGACAATTTCAACGCTTCCCGACGGCGCGGTACCGCAAAACGGCAAATCTAACGGCAGCTATACAGGCGACAACATCAAGGTTCTTGAAGGTTTGGAAGCAGTCCGCCTGCGACCGGCAATGTATATCGGTTCCACTGGTGAAATGGGCCTGCACCACCTCGTCTATGAAGTTGTCGACAATTCGGTGGACGAGGCGCTTGCCGGGTATGCGAGCAAAATCGAAGTCACTATCCACGACGACAATTCCATTACCGTCATCGACGACGGGCGCGGCATTCCCGTCGACGAGATGACGCTCGACAACGGCGAAAAGATGCCCGCTGTCCAGGTCGTCCTCACCAAGCTCCACGCCGGCGGCAAGTTCGATTCGTCAACCTACAAGGTTTCAGGCGGACTTCACGGGGTCGGCGTCTCCTGCGTGAATGCGCTGAGCGAAAGCCTGAACGTCGAAATCTGGCTCAACGACCATACCTACGAGCAGGACTACGCGCGCGGCATTCCTACTTCGAAACTGCGGCGGACGGGCACAACAAAGCGGCGCGGCACCAAAGTTCACTTCCTGCCCGACAAAACGATCTTCACGGTTACCGAATACAACTACGACACCCTGGCCCAGCGCCTGCGCGAACTCGCCTTTCTCAATAGGGGCCTCGAGATCACCCTCACCGACGAGCGTACGACCGATGCCAAAACCGGGGCAGCCAAGACGGCTGTATTCAAATATGCCGGCGGCATTGCCGAGTTCATCCGTCATCTCAACCGCGGCAAGCAGGTGCTGCACGATAAGCCGATCATGATGGAGGGCACACGCGAGGGCGTAGAGATGGAGATCGCGCTCCAGTACAACGACAGCTACTCGGAGACGGTCTTCTGCTTCGCCAACAACATCAATACCGTCGATGGCGGCACGCACCTTTCCGGCTTCAAGACCGCACTTACCCGCACCATCAACTGGGCCGGCCAGCAGCTTGGGCTCTTCAAGGACGTAAAGGAGAACCTCTCCGGAGACGATGTGCGCGAGGGTTTGGTGGCGGTCATCAGCGTAAAGCTGTCGCAGCCGCAGTTTGAAGGCCAGACCAAGGGCAAGCTCAACTCCGATATCGCGGGCATCGTGCAGGCTCTCGTGAACGAGAAGCTGGGTATGTTCCTCGAGCAGAATCCGCCCACCGCGAAGCGCATCATCAACAAGGCCATTGAGGCCGCCCGCGCGCGCGAGGCCGCCCGCAAGGCCCGCGACCTGACGCGCCGCAAAGGAGCGCTCGACGGCGGAGGACTGCCGGGCAAGCTCGCCGACTGCAGCGAACGCGATCCGGACCGCTGCGAGCTTTATCTCGTCGAGGGTGAGTCGGCGGGCGGAACTGCCAAGCAGGGCCGCGACCGGCGCTTCCAGGCAATCCTGCCGCTCAAGGGCAAGATCCTCAACGTCGAGAAGGCGCGCTATGACAAGATGCTCGGCCACGAGGAAATCCGCGCCATGATCACTGCGCTCGGAACGGGCATCGGCAAGGACGACTTCGACTCGGCCAGACTGCGTTACGGCAAGATCATCCTGATGACCGACGCGGACGTCGACGGCTCGCACATCCGCACGCTGCTGTTGACGTTCTTCTTCCGACACATGAACGAGCTGATCAAGCGCGGCAATGTCTACATAGCACAGCCGCCGCTCTACAAGGTCAAGAAAGGCAAGTTCGAGCAGTACATCAAGGACGACCGCGAGTTCGTAAAAGTTATGGTCAAGCGCGCCTCCGAGGGCATGATCGTCCGCTACGGAGAGAACGCAAGCAAGCTCGAGGGGGCCGCGCTCACGAAGTTCATGGGCCAGCTCAACGAATACCTGGGCTTCTTCGAGAAGGTCGACAAGCGGTTGCGGAACGAGGAAGTCACCGCCCTGCTGGCGAAATCCGAGCTCGTCCGCCGCAGCGACTTCGAAGCCCCGAACGGCACGCCTCCGGCGAAGCTCAAGAGCCTTCACAAGGAGCTCGAGGGCATCCGGAAGAAGTACCAGTTCAAGGCGCTTTCCGATCCCATGTTCGACGAGGAGCACCAGACCTGGTCGCTTGCCTTCACCGACGCGCAGGGCGCCGAGCGTCGCATCGACTGGACCCTGGCCTCGACCCCCGAGTATCGGCAGATGATGCAGAAATACGCGCAGATTAAGGAACAGCTTGAGCCGCCGTATCTGATCGAATACGCCTCCAAGTCGTCCCCTGCTGCGGAGCCCGAAGAGGGCGAGCCCGAGGCCGCGACCGAAGGCGAGACCGCCAAGGCCGCACCGAAGCGGCCAGCCCGCGCTCCACAGGAGCCGGTCGAGAAGCAGACACCGCGCGAGCTGTTCGACCACGTGATCGAACAGGGCCGCCGCGACTACCAGGTGCAGCGCTACAAAGGACTGGGAGAGATGACCTCATCCCAGCTCTGGGAGACGACGATGGATCCCGAGCGGCGCACGCTGCTTTCAGTGAAGCTCGAGGACCTTGCCGAGACCGAGACCATCTTCACAACGCTGATGGGCGAGGACGTTGAGGCGCGGCGGAACTTCATCGAAGAAAACGCGCTGGACGTGAAGAACCTGGATATCTGAGTCGCTGCCGCGAGCCGAGCCGATAAGTGGCCAGTAGGAGGATTAGCAGCAGGTGTCCGTTTGGAACGAGCGGTCCCGGTTTTCCGGCAGACGATCCGAACAGCGCCTGTTTCAGGGATGTCCCAGCCCGTCCATACGTGAGGAGTGTTCAGCGGCTAAGAGATCAGCGAATCATAGGTGTTGTGATCGCCAATCCAGAACCAGAGATACCCGTCAGCCCGTCTGATAGCCAACGCACGATAGTTCAGCGTAACGCGGGCTGACCAGATTTCCCGGCCATGGCGTTCTCCCACTCTCTTGAATTGCAACGAAGGGTGATGAGGATCTGACTTCAGCAGGGAAAATTGCTTATCCGCCCGAGCGCGGATCTCCTGCGGAAGCGAAAGGTAGTTCCTCCAGAATCCGCAGCTGCCTGAGGCCGTATAGAAGTCAGAGCGGCTGGACCCGTCCATCTCTTTCATCGTCCAATGCGCGACGAATGGCTGCGTCGAGGCTGCCATTTGTGACGTCAGAGGATATTCGGGCATCGATCGGGTTTGGGAGAGCTGAGCTGGTTGCGAGATAAGCTTCGAGCAGATGCGGCGGCACGAGGTTTTGAGTTGCCGGGCGAGCCCGAAACCTGAGAAATCCTTGGCCTCAAATCGAACGTCTTTCCATGGCAAGCGGGCCCTTTTCGAGACGATGGATTGCTTACCGAAGTTCTCTACGGCTCTGAGTGCCGCGTGATGATTGGGCGCTCTCAATGCATCTGAAACTCCGGCGAGCCTAGCAGGAGCGCCGTCATTGTGTTGAGTGTCTGCGACGGGTCAGTGGAAGGTTGGGCCGACGCCAGCTCTTTCTGGATGACTTCGGTCGTTTTCGCGGAAACCTTGCCGTCGACCAGCATCTTTTCCATCAGGGACAAGGCTTCTTCCTGGCCGCTCGGCTGGGCCGTTGAGGTCAGAGAAATCGCTTCCGGGTGGCTGGGCCCGTGAACTGATGCTGGCGCGGCTGTCCTTGCGAGCAGGCCTTCGGCAAGCAGGTGGGCAGCATCGAACTTCATCCCTCCGACTCTACTGTTGGCAAACTGCAGCGAGAAGTTCAGCCGGTCGACGATCGCGGCAGAGTTCATCCAGCGGTCGGCTGTGGTGGAATATCCTGTCGGTGGCGCCATCTGGTACAGCGGCTCGCCCATGCGCCCGATGACTCCAACCAGCGCGCCGGGATTCGTGGGATTCGTGTCGGTCGCGCGAAACACCGACGCAACAAATTCGAGCGGCGTCTTGACCTTCACGCGATAGTACTTCTGGGAATTGAACTCGGGCGAGCGAACCATGGTGCGGAGGATCTCCTTGATGTCTCCGTCGGTGGACATATAGGTGTTCGCCATGCGTTCGACCAGATCTTCGGAAGGATCGTCGGCGACGAAGCGCTGCGCCAATTTGTAACTGATGAAGTGAGCTGTCTGCGGCTGGGTAGCGAGCCATTCGAGCGCTTGCTTGCCCTCGGCGTAACCGCTCTCGGAAATCTTCCGGCCAAACCACTGTTTTGATCCTGGCTCGTGCTTGCGAGCATCGAAGACGGCTCCACCACCCTGCTCGGGCTCATCAATGGTCCATCCGGTGAGGATTTTCGCCAGGTTGGTCACGTCTGCTTGCGTGTAGCCGCCGTTGACGCCGACGGTGTGCAGTTCCATGACCTCGCGGCCGTAGTTCTCGTTCAGGCCGCGGTCCTTTTTTTGCTGATTCGGCCTGCCGGCGGCCAGCGAGTCCGGTCCGATGCTCGACCAGTTATCGAGGTAGTAGAGCATCGCCGGATGCTGTGCGGTGGCGAACAGAAGATCGCGGAACTTGCCGAGCGCGTGGGCGCGGATAGCGTCGCGTTCGTAGCCGGGTACGTACCACCGGTCCGCACCCTTGGTGAAGTCGACGTTGAAGTGGTTGTACCAGAAGTCGGTCATGACTTCGAGGAGCTGTCGCTCGCTGAGAATAGCGCGCAGCACCTTGGCCTGCTGCAGTTCAGCGTCAACGACCTGCTGCCCGGCCATGAGATTGAACATCTCACGATCGCGCGGGGAGAAGTCATTGAAGAGCAGACTGCGCTGCGGGTCGGACACGAACTCCGCGAGGATCATCCGCTGCTCGACCGGCATCTTCATGATCGCCTGCATACGCTCGTTCTTCGGAAAGGCTAACGCTTCATCGGCGACGACGGCTGCTGAGGCCTGCTGCTGTTTGCGGCGGGCAGCCTTCTGATCGTCGGTCATTTCAGAGGATGTGCCCTGGTCGGCGGCCTGCTCCATCTTGCGCCGGTTGTAACGGGCGATCAGAACTTCATAAGCGCCCGCAAGCAGTAGGTCTGACGGCATCGCCCGCTTGCGTTCGGCAAGCTGCCGGATCATGGTGCTGGATGGGAACTGAGCGAGGATCTGGTCAGGAGGCAGATTGAGCGAAGGATAGTCGGCGAGGCGCTTGTCCAGCACCGGATCGGGGTTGCTGTCGGGATTCAGTTGACGCTCGAACCATGCGTCCGGGCCCATCTTCATCACGGTGTCGAGGTCTCCGGGACGCGGACCGAAGGTGAAGCGATTGAGCATCTGGATGGCGCGCTCTTCGTCATTCAGCGGCGGAAGAGGCGCGTCGCCATGCCGGGGCTCAGCGGGAGCAGGCTTCGCGGTGGCCTTTGGGACTTTTTTCGACTGGGCAGAACAGAAAACGGCAACTGCCAGAATGCAGGGGATGAGCAGGGTCTTTCGACGCATAACGAGCCTCGCCGCCTTTATAGACCCTTATCGGCCCGGGCGAGTTGCGCCGGGACTCTTTTGTGGCTGGACCACCAACTCAGGATAGGCCGGGCCGCCAGGAGGAGAACCAGAACCACAGTGATCCCGATTGGGGAAAGGACTCCTGGCTTTACACCCCACCAATAGTGAACGACTCCGGCGATGGCGGAAACGTAAGCCAGGCGATGAAGACGGTTCCAGTTCTTGCCGCCGAGCTTGCGGATGGACCATGTTGTCGACGTCAAGGCCAGCGGCACCATGAGCGCCCAGGCCGCCAGTCCGGCGGTAATGAAGCGGCGCTTGGTAATGTCGTCGATCATGGCGTCGAGGCTGAATCCCGCGTAGAGCCAGACGTAGGTCAGCAGATGCAGGCAGGCGTAGAAGAAGGCGTAGAGGCCGAGCAGCCGCCGGAAGCGAATGATCCAGCTAAGTGGCGGGATGAGGCGTCGAACGGGCGTAATGGCGAGGGAGATAACTAACAAGCGCAGGGCTCCGCGTCCGGTGAAGAAGGTGACGGCGGCGGTTGGGTCGGGACCGAGGCTGTTCTGAATCAGATGCCAGATGAGCCAGGCGACCGGCGCGAGGCAGCCGATATGAGCAAGCGCTTTGAGGGCGATGACCAGACGGTTCGGCATGAGCTAGTAGTATTTTTTTAGGTCCATGCCGGTGTAGAGATTCGCCACCTGGTCTTCGTAGCCGTTGAACATGAGAGTCGGCTGACGCTGCTTGAATATGGAAGCGCCTATTACGCGTTCGGTCTTCTGGCTCCAGCGGGGGTGGTCTTTGTTGGGGTTCACGTTGGAGTAGAAGCCGTATTCGTTCGGGCCCTGGTCGTTCCAGGTGGTGTGAGGCTGCTTCTCCACGAACTTGATCTTTACGATCGACTTGGCCGACTTGAAGCCGTACTTCCAGGGCACGACGATGCGGACGGGGGCGCCATCCTGGTTGGGTAGCGGCTCGCCGTAGAGGCCAAAGGTGAGCAGGGTGAGCGGGTGCATGGCTTCATCCATGCGTAGCCCTTCGGAATAGGGCCAGCTGATGGGTGAGAAGCGCAGGCCAGGCATCTGATTGGGGTCGTCTAGCGAGATGAACTGCACGAACTTCGCCTCAGGCAGCGGCTGAACTTCCTTGATGAGCTCAGAGAAGGAATAGCCGACCCAGGGAATGACCATGCTCCAGGCCTCGACGCACCGAAACCTGTAGATGCGCTCCTCAAGGGGACGCAGCTTCATCAGTGAGTCGATGTCGATCTTCTGGGGCTTCTGCACCTTGCCTTCGATGGAGACGGTCCAGGGGCGGGTCTTGAGGCGGTAGGCCTCGCGGGCAGGATCGTCTTTATTCGTGCCGAATTCGTAGAAATTGTTGTAGTGGGTGATGTCCTGAAGAGACGTGGGCTGCACGCCGGTAAGCGAAAGCGGGCTCTTTACCGTGGTCAGCCTGTTGTCGGCGTAAGCTTCCTCTGAAGGCGCAAGCACACCCGCGATTGCGGCTGCCGCCGCTCCTGTCATGAAGGCCCGCCGGTTCAGATAGACGGATCTCGGGGTAATTTCAGTCGGTTGGACTCCACTTGATTTGCGTTTCAGCATGTGACCCTCGACTCATTCGACTCCATCTATCGTCTCCAGTTACAGTACGGGCTGGCAAGCGCGATGGATGCGGTCGATTCGTCAGGTCGAAAAGTGGGCCGGACGCAGAAAAGCCCGGAACCCCACACTGGATTCCGGGCTTCTATGAACTACTTTGCGGCTGCGTTAGAAGCTGTCTCGTACGCTCCCACCACCTTGGCAAGACTGCGCTCAATGGTGTCCTTGGGGACATAGCCAACAATCTGTTCGGCAACTTTGCCGCCCTTGAAGAGCAGAAGCGCCGGGATGCCGCGGATGCCGTAACGCATCGGAGTCGCCTGGTTGCGGTCGACGTCCATCTTGGCGACCTTGACCCTGCCGGCGTACTGGGTGGCTATCTCGTCGACGGTGGGCGCAAGCGCCTTACACGGGCCGCACCATGCCGCCCAGAAATCGACCAGCACAGGCTGCTCCGATTGCAGCACTTCCTGATCAAAGGTTGCGTCGCTGAGTTCCACGATTGATTCGACCGCCATTGATTCTCCTTGGGTTCCCGTTCGAATTCGGTCCGCGGTAAGTGCGGAATCCATCCAAAACAGTTTATCCGACTATTGGATGAGGCTGGCGCATAAAAGTCGCAATACGTCACGCCAGAGTCGGGCCGCGTCCTACTCCGGAATCATTCCGATCGTGCGAAGCCAGGTCTCGACCCGCTCAGGCCATGCAGTGATGGGAGGCCCGGCCCGGCGCAGTCCAAATGCATGACCGCCCTGGGCATAGAGGTGCATCTCCGCAGGAACGCCGGCCTTCTCGAGCGCAATGTAGTAGGCCAGCGCGTCGTAGACGCTGTCGATGTGGTCGTCCTCTGCCTGCAGCAGGAAGGTGGGTGGCGTGTCACGGGTGACGTGGATATCAGGATTCAGGGTCAAATTGCGGTCGGCATTGGGCGAGTGCGGAACTGCGAATTTTCTGACGCCCTGTTTCGCGTCCCACTCCGCCGCCGAAAGCGAGAGGTGCCCTGGATAGACCGCGACGGCAAAATCGGGCCGACAGCTCTGGTTATCCGCCGCATCGACGGGCGGATAGAGCCGCCGTTGGTAATAATTGCTGATCGCCGCGACCAGGTGTCCGCCAGCTGAAAAGCCGAGAACTCCGATCTTGCGAGGGTCGATGTGCCATTCGGCAGCGTGAAGGCGGACCAGGCCCAGCGTGCGCTGCGCATCTTCGAGAGCCATCGGCGACTCGGGATAAGGTCCTGATTTCGGATAGGGTCCGATATCGGTTACGCGGTATTTCAGCAGAATGCAGGTGATGCCCTTTGGCGTCAGCCAGTCGCAGACCTCTGTGCCTTCCAGATCCATGGCCAGCATCTGGTAGCCTCCGCCGGGGAAGACAACGACGGCTGCGCCGGAATTTTCGCCCTCCGCTGGATAGACGGTCATGGTGGGACGCGTCACATTGGAGACGCCCACCACGGTTTTGCCGGCGATCAGAAATTTGGGGTCGATCTCGACCTTTTCGAGTCCAGCGACTGGCTGCGGATCAGGTGCCTCGCCAGGCCATATCGCTATCTGGTTGTGACCTGGCGACGGCTGCCAGCCGGTCTGCTGCGCGTGCAGCAAGGTAGTTCCAAACACTAACAAAGCCAGGCGCGATGATTTCATTGTGATCCGCGGAGCTTTTCAGAGCCTGCTTGGGCGAGTGTAGGACGGGTTAAGCGGCAACGCGTCCACAGTTAATGTGGGAATCGACTCAGTTAACGCGCGAGGACCGTACTGGGAAGCTCCACCCCTTCGAGGTCGCTGTCCCGGACCCCAATCAGGTAAAGCAGGCTGTCGAGCCCGAGATGTGACAGCGCGTGGCCAGCGCTCTGGCGAACGAGCGGCTTGGCGCGGAAGGCGATCCCCATCCCTGCGAGGTTCAGCATTGGCAGGTCGTTTGCTCCATCTCCGACGGCGATGACCTGCTCGAGCGAGATGCTCTCGCGCTCGGCTATTTCGCGAAGCAGTTCAGCCTTGGCTGCGCCGTCGATGACGCGGCCGGTTACCTCGCCGGTGACGTAACCGTCAGCCATTTCCAATGTGTTCGCATAGACGTAGTCGATGCCGAAGCGGTTTTTGAGGTACTCGGCAAAGAAGGTGAAGCCTCCGGAGAGGATCGCCGTCTTGTAGCCCAGCATCTTGAGGGTCTGGATCAGCTGTTCGGCGCCTTCGGTGAGCGGAATGCGTCCGATCAGATGGTAAACCTGCTCCTCGGAAAGCCCCTTGAGCAGCGCCACGCGCCGGCGGAAGCTCTCGCGGAATTCGATCTCGCCGCGCATGGCCGACTCGGTGATGGCGACGACCTGGTCCGCGACGCCGGCCGTTCGGGCGAGCTCATCGATGACCTCGCCGTCGATGAGGGTCGAATCCATGTCGAAGGCGAAGAGCCGGCGGTTGCGGCGGAAGATGCTCTCCCGTTGAAAGGCGATGTCGATGCCGAGATCCTGCGCAACGTCGAGGAATTCGGCGCGCATGGCCTGTTCGGTGGCAATGTCGCCGCTGGCCTCGAGTTCTACGCAGGCGTTTGTGTCTCCGGTATGGATGGCCAGGGAGAGCCGCCCGGAGAGCCTCTCGATGCGATCGATGTTCAGGCCGTGATGGGCGATGATGGCGGTCACACGCGAAAGCTGCCGCGCACTGATGGCCCGGCCCAACACGGTGATGATGTAGCGGTCGCGGCCCTGGGCTGTCAGCCAGTGGTCGAGCGCCTCCTCGGAGATGGGCGTGAAGCGCACCTGGAGGCCGAGTTCATCGCATCTCTCAATCAGGGCGCGCTTCAGCGGAGCAAAATCGCGTTCCGCGGATAGTTCGACCAACAGGGCCAGCGCAAGCGTCTCGTGTACCACGGCCTGGCCGATATCGAGGACGCAGGCGTCATAGACGGCGAGGATGCCGGTGAGGGCTGTGGTCTGGCCGGGGTGGTCCTGCCCGGAAAAATGGATCAGAATTTTCTGGCTCATTGCTGAGTTTAGGGTAGCAAGCCGAGGAAACGCCGGCGGCGCACCAAAGAGCGATTCGATTTCAACCCCCCCATGCGGTCGAAGTCGCACGGAACCTTCATCTGTCCTTTCAGGAATCCCATCCGGCGCCTCCGGGATCCGATAGGCTTGTCGATTGCTGTAACGCGAACAAGCGGCTTGCCGGCTTTTGCAATAACAAAGGGTTCTCCCCTGGGGCGGCTTCTTCGACAAGCCGTGACAGATGTTTTTTCGCTTCGCCAATTTTGATCGTGCGCATGCTAGTCCAATCTTAATGTGGGTTCGGTGTTTTCTCTTTTTTTTGAAACGTCTTAAAATGGGGGCTGGACGACAACGATGGCGCTCCTGCCTCCACTCCTCAAGCGCTTTCGCCACGGCCGCCCTGACCGTGGACGAAGCCTCTCCTTCTAATTAATCTTTTTCCGGACAGTTCTGCTTAACGCCTGCGCAGGTTCAATTCGCGCGGGCCGTTCGGATCGCAGTCCGGACCAGATTGTGCCGCCCGAAAACGGGCCTCCACGAGAGAAGGAAGGAAGACCATGAAACAGTCCACGAACAGTTTTGGCAGTCAGTCAGCACTGAAATCCGGCGATCGGACCTACGAGATTTACAGCCTCAGTGCGCTCGAGAAGAATGGCATTTCTCTGACCCGGCTTCCCTACAGCCTGCGCATTCTGCTCGAGAACCTGCTGCGCCACGAAGACGGCAAGTCGGTCACGGCCGAGGACATCGAGTTTCTCGCGAAATGGGGCCCCAGCGCGGAGCCTTCGCGCGAAATTGCCTACATGCCGGCGCGCGTTCTGATGCAGGACTTCACCGGCGTTCCGGCGATTGTCGACCTGGCGGCCATGCGCGATGCGATGAGGGCGCTCGGCGGCGATCCTGAGAAGATCAATCCGCTGCAGCCGGCCGAGCTGGTGATTGACCACTCAGTGCAGGTCGACCAGTACGGCACAGCAGACTCATATTCGCTGAATGCGATGCTGGAATTTCAGCGCAACCGCGAGCGGTATGCCTTCCTCAAGTGGGGACAGTCGGCCTTTCGCAATTTCTCGGCGATTCCGCCGGGCATGGGTATCTGCCACCAGGTGAACCTCGAGTATCTGGCCCGCGTGGTCTTCACGCTGGAGGCGGCGGGCAAGACCATCGCTTATCCCGACACGCTGGTCGGCACCGATTCGCACACGACGATGATCAACGGGCTGGGCGTGCTGGGATGGGGCGTCGGCGGTATCGAGGCCGAGGCCGCCATGCTGGGCCAGGCGGTGTCGATGCTGGTGCCTCAGGTTGTCGGATTCAAGCTGACCGGCAAGCTGCGCGAGGGCGCGACGGCGACGGACCTTGTCCTGACCGTGACGGAAATGCTGCGCAAGCTTGGAGTGGTCGGCAAATTCGTCGAGTTTTATGGAGCCGGCGTCAGCGAACTGGCACTCGCCGATCGCGCCACGATTGCCAACATGGCTCCGGAGTACGGGGCGACGTGCGGCATCTTCCCGGTGGACGCCGAGACAGTGCGCTATCTCAAGCTGACCGGGCGCAGTGCCGAACAAATTGCCCTGGTCGAGGCCTATTACAAAGAGCAGGGGCTGTTTCACACAGCTGCCGCCCCCGAGGCTGAGTATTCCCAGACCATCGCGCTAGATCTGGCGAATGTTGAGCCGAGCGTGGCCGGGCCGAAGCGTCCGCAGGATCGCGTGCGGCTCAGCGAGACAGGGTCGAACTTCGCGAAGGTGTTGCCCAGCCTTCTCGGACCCACGGCAAATAAGAACGGCGCGCGCCAGGTGGTTCGCTGGGAGGGCGAGGGTGGACACGCCGCGGAGACCATCGATGCGGCGCAGGGCGTCGAAGAGCCTGGACAGGCCGCCTCCGTCAAGCAGCGCTTTGGCGTGGATGTCGATAGATATCTCGACAATGGATCGATCGTGATTGCGGCGATCACGAGCTGCACCAATACTTCGAATCCTTCGGTGATGGTCGCGGCGGGAATCCTCGCGAAGAAGGCCGTCGAGAAGGGGCTGAGCGTTCCGCCATGGGTGAAGACCTCGCTGGCTCCGGGCTCGCGGGTGGTGACGGATTACTACAAAAAAGCCGGGCTGCTGCCCTACCTCGATAAGCTGCGCTTCAACGTTGTGGGCTATGGATGCACGACGTGCATCGGCAATTCGGGACCGCTGCCTTCTGACGTCTCAAAGTCGATTGAAGATCACGGACTGGTGGCGGTGTCAGTGCTGAGCGGCAATCGTAACTTCGAGGGCCGCATTAACTCCGACGTGCGAGCGAACTACCTGATGTCGCCGCCTCTGGTAGTCGCGTATGCGCTTGCCGGCCGCATCGATCACGACCTCGAACACCAACCGCTGGGCAAAGGCAAGAACGGCGAGCCTGTGTACCTCAAGGACATATGGCCGTCGCAGCAGGAGGTGGCGGAAGCGATTTCGAAGTCTATCGATTCGGAGATCTTCAGGGAGGAGTACGCCACGGTAGCCGACGGCGACGACAACTGGAAGCATCTAAAATTCCCGGTCGGCGATGTCTATCAATGGGAGGCCGATTCGACATACATTCGTCGAGCCCCCTATTTCGACAATATGCCGGCTACTCCGGCTGCGATTGAAGATATCCGAGATGCTCGGGTGCTGGCGATTCTCGGGGATTCGGTCACGACGGACCACATTTCGCCCGCGGGGTCGATCAAGCTGAACTCGCCTGCGGGCAAGTATCTGACCGACCACGGCGTGAAGCCGGCGGAGTTCAACTCCTATGGCTCGCGGCGTGGCAATCATGAAGTCATGGTTCGCGGCACCTTCGCCAATGTGCGGCTGCGCAACAAGCTGGCTCCGGGAACGGAAGGCGGGGTCACGCGGCTGCTTCCCGAGGGCGAACAGATGAGCATCTTTGATGCTTCGGTGAAATATGCCGAGCGCGAAACGCCGCTGATCATTCTTGCCGGGAAGGAGTATGGCTCCGGATCGTCGCGCGATTGGGCGGCCAAAGGCCCACGTCTGCTCGGCGTCCGCGCCGTCATAGCCGAGAGCTACGAACGCATCCACCGGTCGAACCTGGTAGGAATGGGAATCCTGCCGCTACAATTCGAGGCGGGGAAGAATGTCGAATCGCTTGGTCTCACCGGCGAGGAGACTTACGAAATCGACGGATTCGCCGATCGCCTCGCTGCAAGGTTCGAGCAGGGAGGCACGGTTACAGTGGTGGCGACTACCCCGGACGGCAAGAAAACGAGCTTCGATGTGAAAGTCCGGATCGACACGCCGCAGGAAATTCTTTATTACGAGCATGGCGGTATCTTGCAGTATGTGCTGAGGGGATTGGCGGGACAAAATTAACCGGCAAAAGCAACGGCCCCGGAACAAATTCCGGGGCCTGTTGTCTTTAGAAGGCGTTCGCCTCAGATTCCTACGCCGAACTCTGTCGCCTGCCCTTCGTCTCCGGCGTGGGAGAAGAAGTCGCTCGGGGTTCGGCGGTTGAACTTGTAGCGCACACGTAATTCCCAGCCCACGTAAAGGCCCAGGGCCGCGATGCCTACGGCAGCCGATGCCCATCCCAATACGCGCAACGCTATTCGCGAATCGTCACCTTTCAGTACACTCACAAGACCTTCCGCTGCCATCATGATAGCTCAGTTCATCGAGCATACGTCCGAGAGTGAGACGGACGATGTACAACTTTTGTCACAATGGCATGGCCGTTTCAGGCTGCTGTTTCAATGTGATGCAAAAGATCGACCTTTCGGTCGGGAGGTAGGAAGCTGGCCTCAATCGAATTGGCAGCCAGCTCACGCAGGTGCTCGTTCGAGAAGCCAAAATCGTCCTGCGCGATCCTGTATTCGTTCACGAGGTCGCTGCCGAACATGGCCGGATCGTCAGAGTTCAGAGTGACCATGAGGCCGCTATCGAAGTAGCGGCGCACCGGGTGGCCGGCAACCAGCGCGCAGCATCCCGTGCGGAGGTTCGATGAGATGCAAATCTCAATCGGGACCTGCCGTTCGGCGAGGACGCCCATCAGCTCGGCGTCGTGGATCGCCGTCAGCCCATGCCCGATTCGTTCCGCCCCGATATTCAACGCACCCCAGATGCCCTCCGGGCCGACGGATTCGCCGGCATGGGCGGTAAGCCGCAGGCCAGCCTCTCGCGCGTCGGCGTACAGGCGGCGGAATGGCTCCGGACCGGTGTGCCGCTCATCGCCTCCGATGCCGATGCCGATGATTGAGGAATAGCGCTGTCGCATTTCGGCGGCTTTCCGGAAGACACGAGCAGCGGCGTCCACACCAAACTGGCGAACGGCATCGAAAATCCAATACGTTGTGATGCCGAACTCCTGTTCGGCCTTGACGCGTGCGCACTCGATTCCTTCGAAGAGCGGCTCGACATCGCTGCGGCCCCAGTAATAGATCACCCCGACGGCGATGTAGACCTCGGCGTGGACGACACCCTGGCGGGCGAGCCGTTCCAGCATGCGATATGCGACCAGTTCGTAGTCTTCCGGCGTGTGCAGACGTTCCGTGACGGCCTTGAAGGCCATCAGGAACCCGGTGAAGTCGGTGTACTGGTAGATGCCCTCCGTCTGTACCAGACTCAGCGGCTGGCTGTCGTGACGCCGGCTCAGCTCGACGAGGGTCTCCGGCGCCACGGTCCCTTCGAGATGCAGATGGAGTTCGGCCTTGGGCAGGCGACGAATGAAGGACATCTGAGATTCGGGATCTGGAAGCCGGCCAGGCATAGGGGATCTATGTGCTGATGTTTACGAGGCCTTGAGTAGCTCCGGGCGAAGTGCTGGAGGTCTGCGGGGCGCGCCAGTGATCTATATAGGAAATCTGGTGCACGCAACTGATGGTGCAGTGCGGGGCGCAGGTCTTTTCGGTCAGGAATTCACGCCTGAGGTCGTCTTTGGTGTACTCTGCCAGCGGCACGCCAGGAAAACCGCGCTGCTGGGAGCAGTAGTGGACGAGCCCGTTTTCGCAGATGTAGAGATAACGCGATCCGGCCCGGCAGCGCCAGTCGTTGGGCTCTCCGTTGGCGATGGCTTCCTGGAACTTGTTGAAACGCGAATAGTTGCGCTTCTTCCAGCTGCGCATCTCGAAGTAGACCCGGCGCTCCTCGTCCTGGAGAGGCTTGAGCTGGCCGTCGCCGTCGTGGATGATGCCGATGGTCGAGGTGAAGCCCAGCTCGAGTGCGCGGCGGCCGATTACGAGCGCGTCGTGGGGATTCTTGATGCCTCCGCCGACCACGGAATTGATGTTCACGTGGAAATCGGCATGTTCGGCCAGCATCTGCAGCTTCTTGTCCAGGACCTTCAGGCTTTTCTTCGAGATCTCGTCGGGCTGGACGTTGTCGATGGAGATCTGCATATGATCGAGGCCGGCGCGGTTGAGGCGCTGAATGCGGTCGGGCATCAGCAGGTAGCCATTGGTGATCATTCCTGCCAGGGCGCCGTTCTTGCGGATGCGCCGGATGATCTGGTCGAGATCGGGGTGCAGGAGCGGCTCCCCGCCCGAAATGGTGATGATGCTCGTACCTAACTCGCCGAGGTGATCGACGCGCCGAAGCATCTCCTCCAGCGCGACCGGCGCCGAGAAGTCGTCGTACTCGTTGCAGTAGGTGCACGAGAGGTTGCAGCGGCGCATAGGGACGATCTGCGCCATCACTGGATGCCGGGTCGAAGCGAGCGAATGACCTACGATGGCCAGCTCACGGAGTTTGCGGACCCCGGCTCTCAGGCGGCGGGCCGGAGTTTGCGTCCGCCTTCCATCACCGGCTTGTGCTGAAACAGGCATATTCCTCAATGATTTATTGAAACACACGGCGGCGGCTGCGGGCGAGCCGCGCACGCCGAATGGCGCGTTTGGAGGGTTAAATGGCGAAAGGGGCTTTGACTTACGGCGGAAAGTCAGAAGGTATCGTGGTAATCGAAATCCAGGTGAAATGACTGCAGGTCTTTCCCGAGATTACGCATCTCCGGCTGCAGCTTTTTGTCATCAAGGGCGCGCGCGGCCTCTCGCATTTGTTCGGCCAGTCTTTCGGCGTCGATCTCGCTGATCGCCTGTTGAGCGAGAACCTGGGGATTAAGCTTTGAATCAAGTTGAGCTAGATTCCGTTCTATCTCGGGCTCAATATCGCCCGGCTCGATCAGGTGCATCGGACTGATGTCGACATCTGGCCAGCAAAGCTCGCCTTTATGCTTCGGGTCACCGGCCTGCAAGCTGACAGTCTGCTCCTTGTGATTGCGCACAATTGTCACCTGCACCTGCTTTCCGCGGTTGGCATGAAGCGCGTGATACCAGATGTTTAGTGTCGGCGTTGACTCGCCGTTCACTTTGGTAATAACGTCACCGGCTTTTAGGCCCGCCGTTGATGCCGGACTGTTCTCGGCAACACGTTTTACCAGCAGCCCCTGCCCATCCTTGACTCCGAAATAATCAGCAAGCTGGGAGCCGAGAGGATCGACTTCCACTCCGATCGTTGGCGTCCCAAGCACCATTGCACCGAAGAAACCATTGCCGGCTCCGGAACTGTGGGTAGGCGGGATTATCACAGCGGTGTCCGGTTGCTGGTCGGGGTCGGGCAGAACAGGATGAGGCCAGGCCTGTTGCTCGACCTTGGCGCGATCTGCCAGTTGAACATTGATGGTTTGCTGCTGGCCATCCCGGGAGATAAGCAAGGTTACGGAGCGGCCGGCAGGAGTCTCGCGGAGCATTCGCCGCAGCTGTTCGGCTCCCTGGACCTGCTGTCCGTTCATTTGCAGAACCACGTCGTGAACATGGATCCCGAATTTGCCTGCCGGAGCGTCATGATCGATATATGTGATCTCCGCGCCGGTGACTTCTTTCAGTTTCAGGGCAGTGGCCCGTTCGTTGTCGATATCCCGCACCTCCACGCCCAGATATCCCTGGGAGCTGTGCAGCAGAAGCGCCGACGGCTCGGGAAGAACCCCGACGAGCTGCGCGGCGCATGCGGCGGGTACGAGAGCCACGGCTCCGATAAGAGCGCTCAGCGCAGCGGCAGAACTGACTTTGGACACCAGCCTCGAAAAATGGTTCATGATTAGCTCCTGGGCTACTAACTCCTAGCTTTTCGCTTCTAGCTCTTAGCTCCTGGCTAGCGGCCAGAAGCTAGCAGCTAGCAGCTGCGCCTTACTGCACCTGCGGGATCTGATTCAGCACCTGACGTGATGCCAGGCGTATCTCCGGATTATCGTCGCGAACCGCAACCGTGTGCAGCACCTCGCGCACGCTCGAGTCCGCACCTACAGGTTCAAGGAGTCCAATGGCTTGCGTGCGGACTCGGGGATCGGGATCCTTCAAAAGCGATTCGAGCACGGTGTCGCGGACGCGCAGATCGTCGGCAACATAAGGTTGCAGGCCTTCTAGAGCCTTCAACCGGACCGCGGGGCTTTTGTCATATCGCAAGGCGACCAGTAGTGCGTCGCGCACCGGACCGTCGTTGCATTCATGTCCGGCGCGGCATTCATGTGCCAGGAGTCCTACCGAGTCATCTTTCACCTCGGGATTGAGCCGGTTGCGTGCACCGATGAGGAGCAACTGGCGAATCTTTGGGTCGTCGAGGGAGCCAAACCTGGTTTCCGGTTGCAGGCGGTTATAGACGACCTGAACGTTCTCCGAATTGGGCTCCTGAGTGATGCTGCTTACGCTTGCAACATCGCTGAGAGAGTCATCGTCGGGAGTCGAGTAGACCGGTGGGCTGGCCGGAGAGTCATGATGCGGCACCTTTCCGGCTTCATACCCGGAGATGCCCCCCACCGTGAGGGACGCGACCACCAATGCAGAAACTGCGGCCGGCGCGCCCCGCAATCGGCCGATGCCCTGTCCGAACTGCCGCCAGTGGCCCGCCAGCCAGCTACCTCGCGGAATGGCATCGAGCGCGTCCTCGAGGCGAAGCCGGGACCGTGCGATCAGGTTGGCCGCAGGCTCCTCGGCCGGAAGCAGCGACATTGCCTTCGATAGAGCTCTTACGGCGTCCAGTTCCTGACGGCAACGCTCACAGCCGGCCAGGTGCTGGTCAAATTCGGGGGCCCGGTCGTCGGAAAGCTCGCCATAGACGGCCATCACGATCGTTTCCTGTGCCAGTTCACACTTCATAGTGGTTCCTTGCCTCACTCGCCTCAAAAGTTCGCTGCAGCTCTGCCGTTAGCGTAGTTCCGCCAGGATGGCCCGTAGCTTCCTGGTCGCGCGGAAGAGCGTGTTCTTTGCCGTCTCTTCGGTGGTGTTCAGGATCTCGCCGATCGTTCTCAGCTTAAGACCCTGGTAGTGCTTTAGTTCGAAAACCATGCGTTCCCGGGGCGTCAGCTTGTCGAGCGCCTCGCGAATGCGTTCTGCCAGAATCTTTCTGTTCAGCTCCCGATCCGGATTGGCGCTCGCGCGCTGGTCCGTCACGTTCGTCAACAGATCGATCTCTTCGCCCGACGAATCGAGCATGACCGCCTGGTCTTCCCGGCGCGACTTTCGGCGACGGAGCAGATCCAGGCACAAATTCGTCACGATGCGATAAATCCAGGTATAGAAGGAGCACTCAAAGCGAAAATTCCCGAGATACCGGTACGCCTTGAGAAACGCCTCCTGGTGGATATCCTCGGCGTCCTGTTCCGATCCGGTCAGATGCAGGGCCAGCCTTAACACCGCCTGATCATATTGACGCACGAGCGCGTCAAAGGCTGTGCGCGAACCGGCCTGAGCCTCGCGAATAAGATCGGCTTCCGTAGCGCGCACGCTGGGGTCGATCGCCATACGCTGCGAGGATTTTAACTTTGCCGGGTCGGTAGCAGGGAACGGGGCGCCGGGGGAAGGATAAACTCTCAGGGAATCAGCAGACATCTATTGTCCTCAAAAGGGATCATCAATCACGGGATCCGCATCTGGACAGACGGATCCCATCGCTGGAGACGGACCTCGAGGCGATTCGTTAGCACGCAGGGCGAATTTTCTCCGCAAGGGAATCCGCTACACTCGCCCTATGAGTCGAAGTGGCGAACTGTGGCCCGAAGCTTCAGCGAGCGCGGAGGTCGTAATCACGGCCTACACCGATGGCGGATCGCGCGGGAATCCGGGCCCGGCGGGCTTCGGGGTGCATATCGAAGACGCTCAGGGCAAGACTCTCGCCCAGTTAAGCGAATACGTCGGCCGCAAGACCAACAACTTCGCCGAATACTCCGGGCTGCTGGGGGCGCTGAACTTCGCGCTCGAGCAGGGCTACGGCCGATTGAAGGTCGTTTCTGACTCGGAGCTCATGGTCAAGCAGATCAAGGGGCAGTACCGGGTGCAGAGCCCGGAGTTGCGTCCGCTGTACGAAGAGGCGAAGCGGCGCATCGCCCGGCTCGAACGGTTCGAAATACACCATGTGCTGCGCGAAAAGAACCGGCACGCCGACCGGCTGGCAAATGAGGCGATGGACCGTGGAACGGGCCGCACCCCGCCTGCGAGCGGCTCTGCTCCTTCTGCCCGCGAGTTCAAGGGCTTCGTGAAGGGCGGTGTGGTCCACTTCCTTGAGGGCGAACTGCCGGACGGAGTCTTTGTGCGAATTACTCCCGAGCGCAAATAGCTATCTCTCGCGGGTCCGTTCGTACTTGAGCACGAGGAGACCCTTGCCGTAGGCCTTGTTCTCGACGAGCTTAAACTCGCGCTCCGGGAACCCGGCGGGGAACAATGGGATTCCCTCACCGATCAGCGTCGGGACGATGCCAATTTCCATTGCGTCGATGAGATCCGCCTTCAGAAACTCGCGCGCCAGCTCGCCGCCGCCCATCATCCAGATATTCTTCCCTTCGCGCTTGCGAAGCTCGGCAATCAGGGCCGCGGGCGTGTCCTTCGTGATCTCATAGCCCTCCCGCTCGCCAGGGGGCAGGGACCGCGACAGGACATAGCACTTCAGGCCGTAGTTATCGAAGCTTCCGCCGCTCATCTTAATGCCGACATCGAGGGTTTTGCGGCCCATCACGGCGGCATCGACGGTCTTAAAGAACGGACCCATCGAATAGTCCTTCGGCATAAAGAGAAAATCGACGGAACCGTTCGCGCGGGCGATGTAGCCGTCGAGGCTGATCCCTAAGCCGAGGACGACTTTGCGCATTTCTCTTCCTGGGCGTTCTGTTTCGCCAGCTCAGCCTTGACGATTTCGCTCACTTGCCGGCCATCGGCACGTAGTCCTGTCGCCTGGATACGTGCCTGCACCGCTTTCATCGCCGGGCCTATATCTTTCGCGCGGAGCTTCGTTCCGGAAACGGCTATCCCGGCCAGAGTCTCTTCGACCAGCCTGCGAATCTCGTCCTCTCCTGCGGCCTTCGGCATGTAGCTTTCGATCATTGAGATTTCGGCGGCTTCCTTAGCCGCCAGTTCAGGACGATTCCCTTTCGTGAACTGCTCGATCGAGTCGCGGCGCTGCTTTATTAGTGTCGTCAGGACCTGCACCGCCTCCGCCTCCTCGAGCGGCGCGCGCTTGTCGATTTCCCGGTTCTTCAGCGCCGTCTTCACCATGCGCAACGCGGTGGTCCTCTCGGAATCGCGGGCCTTCATCGCGGCGATGATGTCCTGATCGATTCGTGTTGCAATGCTCGCTTGCGTCATTCTTCGCTCCAAACCTTCCATTATAGAAACAAAGCGCAGCGACTGCCTCCTACGTACAATTACAAATAGAGGATCCCACCAGAAAATGATTCGCAAAACACGACTCTTCACGCCCGGTCCGACCCCCCTGCTGCCGGCGGCGCAGTTCGCAATGGCCGCGGCGGACATCCATCACCGCACGCCGGAGTTTCGCGCGCTCTATCAGCGTGTTCTCGAGCAGTTAAAGACCTTCGTCGGCACAAAGAACGACGTGATCCTGCTCGCCTCCTCCGGCACAGGAGCAATGGAAGCCGCTGTCTCGAACCTGACCTCGCCCGGTGACCGCGTGCTGGTCCTCTCTGCCGGTAAGTTTGGCGAGCGGTGGGTCGCACTGGCCAATGCCTTCGGCTGCGCAGTTGATGTCGTGAAGGCCCCCTACGGGCAGACCTTTTCAGTGGATGAAGTCAGAAACGCACTCCAAAGCGATACGCGCGCTGTCTTCATGCAGGCGACCGAATCCTCGACGGGCGTTCGCCACGACGTAGAAGGAGTTGCCCGTCTGCTCAAACGAGCCGGCAGCAGCGCATTGCTCATCGTCGACGGCATCACCGGCCTGGGCACGACTCACTTCGACGTGGACGGCTGGGGCGTGGATGTCATCATCGGCGGGTCGCAGAAGGCCGTCATGATTCCCCCGGGCCTTGCTTATCTCTCTGTAAGCGACCGCGCCTGGGAAGCAATGGAGACCAGCCGGAATCCCCGTTACTATTTCGACCTGCGCAAGGAACGGAAGAACGCCCACAAAGGCGAGTCTTCTTACACGCCCGCGGTTGCTCTGATCGCGGCGCTCGGCGCGGCGCTGGACTTTCTCGCGGCACAGGGCGGTGGCGATCTGGCAACCGGCCGGGATGCTCTCGTCGACAATGCCGAAAAATGCGCAGCCATGACGCGTGCTGCCGTGGAGGCCATGGGCCTGCGGCTCTTCGCCCCGGATTCGCCTGCTGCCGCAGCGACCGCCGTGTTGCCTCCCGCTGGAGTAGATTCGGGCGTCGTGGTCAAGGAGCTGAAGAACCGCTTCGGCGCGGTAATCACCAATGGGCAGGGTGAGATGAAGGGGCAGATATTCCGCGTCGCCCACATCGGCCTGTTCGACTACATGGACACCATCGCCATCATCGGCGCGCTCGAACACGTCGCCGTCTCTACGCTCAAGATTCCGGGCTTCGAGTTCGGGCAGGCGCTGGCCGCGGCGCAGAAAGTCTTCGCTGGAGAAACCCCGTCGCCCAAGCACGAACTGATCGAAGCCGTATCGGCCCGTTGAATGCAAGAAGAACGTCGTTTGGCCAAACAGTAAGGAGCTGGAATGAAGATTGTCCTGGCGGAGAAAGTATCTCCCGCTACGCTTGCCGTATTGCAGAACGAACCCGGCTGGCGGATCGTTACCCACGATCAGATCAGGATTGGCCTTGCCGCCGAAATCGCCGACGCTGACGGCCTCATCGTGCGCTCGGCGGTTCAGGTCGACGACTCGCTGCTGGCCTCCGCGCCGAAGTTGCGCGTGATCGGCCGAGCCGGCGTCGGCGTGGACAACATCGACGCCGAGGCCGCGACCCGCCGCGGAATCGTGGTGATGAATACCCCCGGCGCGAATGCCATCGCGGTCGCCGAGCTTACGCTTGGCATGATGCTGGCTCTGGCGCGGCAGCTTCCGAAAGCAAACGCGACTCTGCATGCCGGCAAATGGGAGAAGAAGTCCTTGCAGGGAGAGGAACTGCGTGGCAAGAAGCTTGCAGTGCTTGGCTTGGGCCGCATCGGCCTCGAGGTCGCACGCCGTGCGCGCGGATTTGGCATGGAGGTGATCGGGCACGACCCGTTCGTATCGGCTTCGGTTGCCCGCGAAAACTCCATCCAGCTCGTCCCCACCGATCAGCTCTTCCGCGACGCGGATTATTTGACTCTGCACGTCGGACTCACGCCGCAGACATCGGGCATCATCAACGAGGAAAACCTTGCCAAAATGAAGAAGGGTGTGCGCATCATCAACTGCGCGCGCGGCGAGCTGGTCATCGAAGAAGCGCTGGTTGAAGCACTCGCGAGCGGCCATGTTGCCGGCGCCGCTCTCGATGTTTTCCACCATGAGCCACTCAAAGATTCACCATTTTTTGCACTGGAGAACGTCATTCTCACCCCGCACATCGCCGGATCCACCGCTGAAGCGCAGGAAGCCGTCGGAGTGCAGATTGCGCTGCAGGTCCGCGAATATCTGAAACTCGGCGTAGTGCAGAATGCGGTCAACCTGCCTTCTCTCTCGCACGAGGAGTATCTCGAGCTCGCGCCTTACATAACGCTCGCCGATCGCCTCGGCTCTTTCCTCGCGCAGTTTCAATCCGGCGGATTCGAGAGCGTAAAGATTACCTATAACGGCCGCATCTCCGAGTCGAAGACTGATCTCATACGCAACAGCGCCATCGAAGGAATTCTCGGGCATTCAGAGGGCGTCAATCGCATCAACGCAGCCGCGGTCGCGCAGGAGCGCGGCATCCACATTTTTGAGGAGAAAAAGCCTACCTCTTCCGGCGGCGCCGGCAATGTGCTCAAGCTCACCGTTCACACGCGCTCGGGCGAAGTCGCTGCCAGCGGCACCGTGCTGCATGGTACGGCGGCGCGCCTGCTCAGTCTGGACGGCATCGACATAGAAGCCCCGCTCGAAGGCACTGTGCTCACCATCCGCAACCGGGACGTGCCCGGCGTCATCGGCAGAATCGGGACGATACTCGGCGATCATCGCATCAACATCGCCAACTTCGCGCTCGGTCGCGCCAACGGAGAGCGGACCGCGCTTAGCGGAACCGCGCTGGCCGTCGTTCAGGTCGATGGAGAAGTAACCGAGTCCGTGCTCCGGGCGCTGCGGGCCGTCGACGCCATCTCAGAGGTGCACGTCGCCAGTCTCGGAGAAAAGCTGCAGCCCGTCTCGGTAGAATAGATTTGTAAGTCTTCAGGAGTAATCAGCCTTGCCACTTTACGAATACCGCTGCAAGGAATGCGGTCATACCTTCGAAAAGATTCAGAGCTTCAGCGCGCCGGAAGAGAAAGAATGTCCGGTCTGCCAGGGCGAAGTCGAACGGCTCATCTCGCCCCCGGCAATCCAGTTCAAGGGCGCCGGGTGGTACGTGACCGACTATGCCGGTAAGACCAGAGCCAAGCCCTCTGCGAGTGACTCGACGGCCAGCACGGAGAAAACTGCTTCCACGGACGGCGCGAAGTCTTCGCCTGACTCAGCTTCGTCGGCCACAAACAATTCCGGCTCCTCTTCAGGAGCCGGGACTGCGTCGACCGCAAGCAAAGGCGATTAATCTCGGTTACGATCTCGAGGATTTCTTTTTGGGCGAGGGCACCTTGGCTCCCTCCCTTCGGGCCTCGGATAATCCGATCGCAATCGCCTGCTTCGGATTGGTGACTTTCTTGCCGCTGCGGCCCGATTTCAGCTTTCCTTCTTTCATCGCCCGCATCTCGCGCTCGACCGATTTGGAGGCCTTAGGGCTGTACTTACGGCCGCTGGACTTCTTCGCTGAGCTCTTCTTCGAGCCAGAACTCTTCTTCGCGCTGCTGCTCGTCTTTTTTCCACTACTCTTCTTCGAACTGGATTTCTTGGAACTGGTCTTTTTGGATGGCATGCTTGCTTTCCTCCCTTCACTCAGAAGCGCTTGACTTTACAAAAGTTGTCAGCCGCAGGTGCATTTACGGCTTCTTCAAAGACGACGTGTCAATAACGAAGCGGTACTTCACATCCGCTTTCACCACACGCTCGAAGGCCTCGTTGATCTGCTGGATGGGAATGACCTCTACGTCCGCCACAATGTTGTGCGCCGCGCAGTAATCGAGCATCTCCTGCGTCTCGGCCATACCACCGATGATCGACCCGGAGAGATTCCGCCGCTTGAAAAGCAGGTTGCCCATGAAGATTGTCGGAGGCTTGTCAGGCAGCCCCACCTGGCAGTACACACCATCACGCTTGAGCAGCGGCAGATAAGCATTCAGATCGTGCACGGCCGAGACAGTATCGAGAATGAAGTCGAAGCTGTTCGCCTCCTTTGCCATGGCACTGGCATCGTTTGAAAGCACGACATCGTGGGCTCCCAGCCGCTTGGCATCTTCAATCTTGGACCTGGAAGTTGTGAACTGCGCTACATGCGCGCCGAAGGAGTGCGCGAACTTCAGCCCCATGTGCCCAAGGCCGCCCAGTCCAACGACTCCGACTTTCTGCCCTGGACCGACCTCCCAGTGCCGCAGCGGTGAATAGGTCGTAATGCCGGCGCACAACAGCGGCGCGACTCCGGCCGGATCGAGTTGCTCGGATACCTGGTGCACGAAATGCTCGTCGGTGACGATGTTGTTCGAGTAGCCTCCGTAAGTCATGTCGCCGTATTTGTCCTTCACGCCGTAGGTGAGCGTCGCACCCACCTCGCAGTACTGCTCGTCTCCAGACTTGCAGCTCGTGCAGGTGCGGCATGAGTCGATAATCACGCCGACACCTACCCGCTCGCCGATTTTGAACCTCGTCACGCCCGAGCCGAATCCTGTGACCCGGCCGATAATCTCATGTCCCGGCACCATCGGGTAGGCGGCATTGCCCCACTCATTGCGCGTGGAGTGAATATCGGAATGGCAAACGCCGCAGAACTCGATCTCGACTGCAACATCTTTTTCTTTCAGATCGCGACGTTGAAAGCTGAAAGGAGCCAGAGGAGTCGTGGCTTCTTGGGCGGCGTATCCCCAGGACTGAATCATTAAGCGTTCTCCTTGAAAGAAAGGTTCGAAAACAAGGACAGTGAAATCCTAAATGGCCGAGCGGCTTCCCCGGTGGTACCAGGGTTGGATATTCGTTTCCATTTCCCGGATGTGTAGTATTCGGGAAAGTATGCAATTTTACCGCCGATCGGCGATGTCCAGGGCAGTCCTCCTGACCGCGCTGCTCCTTCGGGCCGGAATCGGTTTTGCGCTCGATCCGCACCAGACCCTTCGGCATTACGGATATCAGTCATGGCAGACCGACAGCGGGCTGCCCCAGAATACAGTCCACGCTGTATTGCAAAGCAGTGACGGCTACATCTGGCTCGCGACCGAAGGCGGCCTGGTGTGCTTGGATTCAGTTAAGTTCGCCGTCTTTACTCATAAGGACACTCCCCAACTCGGCAGCGATGTCGTTTACAGTCTGCTTGAAGACCGATCCGGCGCTCTGTGGATTGGCACATCGAGCGGGATGACACGGTATCGCAATCGGCGCTTTGACTCTGTGGGACTGCCGGGCGACTCTGGGGCGGCTATCATCTGGTCGCTTCATGAGGATCGCAGGGGCGCAATCTGGGCCGTCACCTCAGAAGGCCTCGCCCGCTTTGACGGCGCGCGGTTCCAGTCCTTGCAGGGCATCCCACCACTGAATGAGACGAGCCGCATGGTGGACGGCTCAAACGGATCGCTATGGCTCGGCACCTCTCAGGGGCTTTTCGAGGCGCCGCCGGGAGAACCGGTTCGCTTTCACCGCGTTGGACAGCCGGCAGTCATCCAGGCCATGGCGCTCGACAAAAACGGCCGCCTCTGGGCGGGACTGCCCACCGGACTCGAGGTCTGCGCACTCGACAAATGCGCGATGCTCGCGCTGCATGGCGTCTCGTCGGCGCACAACGATGTAGCAGCCCTCGCAGTGGACCGGTCCGGCAGGGTATGGATCGGCACCGCCGCAGGTCTGGCTTACTCCGACGGCGCGCGCATAGTCGAGTTCACCAGCCAGAGCGGCATGCCCACCGGAGGGGTGCAGTTGCTTCTCTGCGATCGCGAAGGCACTCTGTGGGCTGGAACAGAGGACGGCATTGCACGCGTGCTCGACGGCAATATTGAAACCTTTACACCGAAGGAAGGATTTTCCAGCAACAAAGTACTCGCCATCCTGGAGGACCGCGAGGGAAACCTCTGGCTGGGTACGGAGTCGGGCGGCATAGACATTCTCCGGAACCGAGCCATCACCACTTATACGGCTCAGGACGGCATCTCCAACGATTACATCCGCTCCGTGTATCAGGACCAGAAGGGGACGGTTTGGCTGGGAACAAGCGGCGGCGGCCTCGACCATAAGAATTTTGTTCGGGGCGATCAAGGCGGATTCACCACTCTTACGACCGCAAATGGTCTCTCGAGCAACGTGGTCCTCGCCATCGCAAGCTCGGCCGGTGGCGCCCTGTGGCTCGGCACGCCCGACGGCCTGGATCGTTTACGAAATGGCGCCGTAAGGACCTTCACCTCAGCCGACGGCATCGCAGACGACTTCGTCCGCTCTCTCTATTTCGACAGGCAAGGTGCGCTCTGGATCGGAACACGTCGCGGACTATCGAAGTTACAGGACGCCAGATTCACAACCTACACGGCTGTCGATGGGCTGGGAGGCGACCTGGTAGGTTCCATTTTGCAATCGCGCGACGGCTCGCTCTGGATCTGCACTCTGGGCGGCCTGACCCATTTCGACAAAGGGCGATTCACAAATTTCACGGAGAAGGACGGCTTGGCCAGCCACACCGTGACCGCCCTTGACGAAGACACGGATGGAACGCTTTGGATCGGTACCATTGGCGGCGGCCTGAACCGCTGGCGCAATGGCGCCTTCAAACCTGTCGCCGTGAAAGAGCTGCCGGGCACGATCTACAGCATCCTTGAGGACGAACACGGCAACCTTTGGATGAGCTCCAATGGAGGCATCTTCCGCGTGAATCGAAATGATCTGAATCGCTATCTGGATGCTGCGGGCCCAGCGCCGGCGGTAGCATCCTATGGCGTTGCCGACGGAATGAAAATCAATGAGGCAAGCAGCGGAGGACATCCCGCAGCCTGGCGGCTTCAGGACGGTGAACTATGGTTTGCAACCCTCAAAGGTGCAGCCACTATTGATCCGAAACATCTGGCGACCAATCGTGTTCCTCCGCTGATCGGCATCGAGCAGATGCAGGTGGATGACATCCCGCAAGATGTAACTGAGGCGATTACGATAAAGCCCGGCGGCCGCCGCTTTGCCATCGATTACGCCGCACTCAGCTTCACCGCTCCTCAAAAAGTTCGCTTTAAGTACCGGCTCGAGGGCTTCGATCATGCCTGGGTGGAGGCCGGCCCTTTGCGAACCGCTTTCTACACCAACTTGCCGCCCGGCACATATACCTTCCGCGTGCTCGCCTGCAACAATGACGGCGTGTGGAGCACCGCGCCCGCATCGGTTTCGTTTCGGCTGAAGCCGTACTTTTATCAGACAAGATGGTTCTATCTGTTCCTCCTCGCCGCTGCCGCCTTGCTCTGGTACGCCGGATACCGCTGGCGCCTGCGGCACGTCGAATCGCGATTCAATGCGGTGATGGCCGAACGCAACCGCATCGCGCGTGAGATTCACGACACTCTGGCCCAGGGCTTCGTCGCTGTCTCCGTCCAGTTGCAGATCGTCTCGCGGCTGCTGGGCAGCTCAACCGAACTGGCACGCCAGCACCTCGCGCGGGCGCAAGAACTCGTCCGCCATGGCCTCGAAGATGCTCGTCAGGCGATATGGGAGTTGCGCTCCCAGAGCGCCGAAAACCAGGATCTTGCCGCCCAGCTCGCCAAGATGGCCGATCGCGTGACCGCCGGCACCCGGATCCGCACCGAAGTGCGTGTGAACGGGGCGTACCGGCCTCTGGGAAAGCGCATAGAGGAGGAGCTTGTGCGCATAGCGCAGGAAGCGGTGACCAACGCCGTTCGCCACGCAAATCCTGAGCTCATTCAGATTCAGCTTCGCTTTTCCGCGAGACAGTTGCAGTTGAGCGTCGACGATAACGGTCGCGGTTTCGCCGGAGAGGCCGCGTCGATGGAAAATGGGCACTTCGGTATCGCGGGAATGAAAGAGCGCGCTCAACAGATCGGCGGAACACTCTCGCTGACCAGCACGAGGGGGCAAGGTACGCGGGTTACTGTCGAACTTGGGGCGGATGGAAGAGAATGAAAGAAATGGCTGAAAACATTCGAATTCTCGTGGTAGATGATCACACCGTCGTCCGGCAGGGACTCGTCGCCTTGCTCAACACTGTCCCGGACCTGGAGGTCGTCGCGGAAGCTTCTGATGGGCAGGAAGCGATCGAGGCTCACCGCAACCACAGGCCGGACGTGACTTTGATGGACCTTCGACTGCCAAAGATAGCTGGCGCAGATGCGATTTCCCTGATCCGGCAGGAGGCTCCGGGCGCCCGCATCATCGTGCTCACCACCTTTGATGGGGACGAGGACATCTTCCGTGCGCTACAAGCGGGGGCCAAAGGTTATCTGCTGAAGGGAACGGATGTGGACGAGCTGACAGCGGCAATCCGGGCCGTCTATGCCGGAAAATCAAAGATTCCAGCCTTTGTGGCAGAAAAACTCGCCGAGCGCATGGGCGGCCCAGCCCTGACATCACGGGAGCTCGAAGTCCTGCAACGCATCGTTGCCGGCCGCAGCAACAAGGAAATCGCCGGCGACCTGCACATCTCGGAAGCGACGGTGAAGACTCATATTAATAGCCTGTTAAGCAAGCTCAACGTAAGCGACCGTACCCAGGCCGCCACGACCGCGCTGCAGCGGGGAATCGTTCATCTTGATTGAAGGACCGATCTGGCCGTGCGAATGCTGAGGATAGCCGCGATTCTTTCGTTCACCGCCGCGCTGCTGGCCGCTGCGCAATCGGCACGAGGCTGGGCCTGGCGCTCCGCCACCGAAGCCGAGCTGACCAAACTACTCCCCGCACGCGCCCCCGTGGAGCAGGAGCGCATCGAGACCGAAATGCGGACTGCATCCGGAATCACCGACGGCCACGGCAAATTCATCGCCGGAGTCGTTCTCATCACCGCCGGATACTCCGCGGAAGGTAAGTACTCGCACTATTTCGTGACCCAGGTACCTCTGAAAATCGGAGGCGTTCAGCTTGCCCCCGGTGCCTACGTGATCGGCTGGAAGCATCTCACCGAAGACAAGCTCAACGTCTCTTTCTATGAGGCCGCCACAGGTAAGGTCCTGGCTGCGACTGAAGCACCTCTCAACCCATCTATCAGTAGAGTAGAATCGTTTCGCATCTGGCCGCCGGGCGACCGCTCGCTGATGCAGATCGGGCGGTTCACCTTCAATTATCAGATCGGAGAGTAAGTTTCCTATGGCTGGGCCGACCCTCGTGAATAACAAGCCGACCCCAAAGCTGCGAAAAATGCTCGCTGCGCTCGAGGGCAACTGGCAGGCGGAGATGAGCGGCTATCATACGTACCGCACACTCTCCGAGCGCGACGAAGATCCTCTGCGCAAAGAGACCTTGCGCCACATGGCCGAAGCCGAGGCGCAGCATGCCGCGCTCTGGGAGAAGCGGATCATTGAGCTCGGCGGCGAAAAGCCGGAGTACCGCGGCAAAGCTACGGGTGATGCAGATACTCTGGTGAACAGAATCGGCGGACAGCGAATGGCACTGCGGCGGCTGGAAATCGATGAAAGCCGCGCCATCGCGATGTACGGCCAACAGCTCAAGGAATTCAATGACGAGCCGAGCCTTGCCATTCTCCGCCAGGTTATCGAAGAGGAGCGCGAGCACTATCAGGAGCTGAGCAGCCTCATCCGCCAGCGCTATCCGCGCCGCGCTCATCATCTCGACGCGGACCCCGCCAAAGCGCAGGCCATGCTTGATGATTTGCTGGCCAAGCGCAACCGCTCCGGCAGGCAGGCCGCTGGCTGGATCGGCGATGCCATATACGGAGTCAATGACGGCCTGGGCGCTATTTTCGGCATCGTTTCCGGCGTATCGGGAGCGACGCAGGGCACCAGTCATTATGTGCTGCTGGCCGGCATGGCAGGTATGATCGCCAGCGCGCTCTCCATGGGGTCGGGAGCTTATCTGGCGGCGAAAAGCGAGCGCGAAATTTACGAGGCAGAACTCGCCCGCGAACGCGAAGCCATAGAAATGAACCTTCCCGAGGCCCGTGAGCTGCTCTCCCTCTACTATCAGGTCAAGGGCTTACCGGAAGACGACGCCGACCACTTCGTAGACCATATAGCTCGAGACAAAGAACAGCTTCTCCGCGCGCTCTCGGCCGAACGCCTCAGCACCACCGAGGATGCGCTGAGGAATCCCATGACGTCCGCCATTTCCGGGGCGCTTTCGACAGCCGTCGGAGCGTTCATTCCCATCATTCCGTTCTTCTTCATGAGCGGTTATCAGGCCATTATCTCGTCTGCGATCGTCTCGCTCATCGCGCATTTCGCGGTCGGCGCCGCGAAGTCGCTCATCACCGTGCGCTCATGGTGGTCCAGCGGCGCCGAGATGACCATCGTCGGAGCCATCGAGGGTTTCGTCACGTACGTAATCGGAATCGGACTCGGTAAATTAGGCGGACCGGCTGGTCCCTGATCGCACAGCCGACTCCAGTTCGGCCAATCAGCTGCATTCGCTCAGGGCTGTGGAAGTATCAGCACTTCCACACCCGAAGCTGCATCAGCCGAATGGAAAATCGTTTCTGTTGCGGGCTTAAAGTCCGCAGGGCTGGCGTTCGGAATATCCGTGAAGGTCTGCGGGTTACGGTCGACCAGTGGGAACCATGAGCTCTGCACCTGCACCATGATGCGATGCCCCTTGCGGAAGGTGTGGTCCAGGTCGGGCATGGTGAAGTCTACCTCGGCCATCTTCCCGGGAACAAACGCTTCCGGCTTCTCCCAGCTGTTGCGGAACTTGCCCCGCATCGGCTCTCCGCGAAGCAGCTGCTGATAGCCTCCCATGCGCAGCGCCGGCGTATCGATCACTCGTTTCCCTGTCGCGCTGCCATTGTCTGGATCGGGATAATCGTTCGGATAAACATCAATCAGCTTCACCACGAAATCTGAGTCCGTCCCGGTAGTCGCAATTTTGAGCTTTGGCGAGATCGGCCCGGCAATAGTAACGTCTTCCGCCAACGGGTCGGTTTGATAAACGAGAACATCGGGCCTGGTCGCGGCGAACCGCTGATCATCCACCATGTACCTTTGTGGAACTGTATCGGTCACATATCCAACAAAAGGAACAGGGCGTGCCGGGTCGCTGACGTAGGCGTCCGATCCCTCGTTAGCGCCCGGGGAGTCGAACGACAGCTTGCTGCCTCCACGGAAGTAGAGCATCTTCGCCTTGGCCTGCGGCGGAGGCCACGCCTCATATTTGCGCCACACGTTCGTGCCGGTCTCGAACATGTACGCTTCCGGCATCTGCGCTCCCTTGTCCTTCAGGTAGTACTCGAAAAACGGGAACTGTATATTTTTTCGGAAGTACTCGCTCGTCTTCGCGTTGAATTTCACGTCTCCGAGGTGATCGCCGTCATTGCGCGCCCACCCGCCGTGCACCCATGGGCCTTCGACAATCGTGTTTACCGTCCCGGGATTGTTTTTTTCGATCGCATAATAGGTACGGAGCGGACCAGAAAGATCCTCCGCATCAAACCATCCACCAACCGTGAGCACAGCGCAGTGGATGTTCTTCATGTGCTCTGAGAGGTCCCGCGCCTTCCAGTAGCCGTCGTAAGTGGTGTGATACATCTGATCGTTGAAGAGCGGGTTCGTGCCCTTCAGGTAGTTTTTATCGAGATTCGAGATGGGGCCTGCATTCAGATAGAACTCGTACCCGTTCGGCGTGCCGAAATCGATTGGTACTGACCGCACCGGCAGTGTGGGATTCTCCTGTGGCTTGAAAAATACATAGAAGCCGAAGTTGGCGTCGAGCATGAATGCGCCGCCATGGTAGGAATCGTCTCCCATGAACAGGTTGGTCATGGGCGCCTGCGGAGAGGCCGCCTTGAGCGCCGGATGCGAATCGATAATGCTT